>DASRIY010000388.1:0-19880 GCA_035649755.1 Candidatus Methylomirabilota bacterium | reverse complement strand
GATCTGCCCGGCCAGATAGAGGCCGGGCGCCGCGCGGCACTCGAGCGTCGGCGACAGCTGCGTGGGATGCACGAAGTCGTACTCGATCGCGTAGCCCGGGCGCATCAGCTCCGCGCGCTCGAGGCCGGGGATCGAGCGCACGAGCGCTTCCTGCGCGTCGGGCGGGAGGCTCGTCGAGATCCCGTTCGCGTACACCTCCTCGGTGTCGAGCCCGTCCGGCTCCAGGATGACCTGGTGGCGCTCGCGATCGGCGAAGCGTTTCACCTTGTCCTCGATGGACGGGCAGTAGCGCACGCCCGTGGCGTCGATGACGCCCGAGTAGAGCGGCGAGCGATCGAGGTTCGCGCGCACGACGTCGTGCGTGGCCGGCGTCGTGTACGTGACGTGGCACGCCACCTGAGGCAGCGCGAGGCGCTCGGTCGCCCAGTGAAACGGCCACGGCTCGTCGTCGCCCCACTGCTCGGTCAGCCGTGCGTAGTCGATCGTCGAGCGCGAGAGACGCGGCGACGTGCCGGTCTTCAGCCGCCCGAGCGTGAGCCCGAGGTCCGAGAGCGCGCCCGAGAGGTCGATCGCCGCGAACTCCCCGGCCCGGCCCGCGCTCTGCTGCTTGAGCCCCACGTGAATGAGCCCGCGGAGAAACGTGCCCGCCGTCACGACGACGGCGCGCGCGTGATACGCGACGCCGACCTGGTCCTCGACGCCGACGACGCGGCCGCCGGCGAGGATGAAGCGCGCCGCCTGGCCCTGTCGCACCTCGAGGTTGGGCTCGCGCTCGACCGTCTGCTTCATCGCGGCCCGGTAGCGGGCGCGATCGCACTGGGCACGCGACGCGCGCACCGCCGGGCCGCGCGACGCATTGAGCGTCTTGAACTGGATCGCGGCGCGATCGGTGACGCGTCCCATCTCGCCGCCGAGCGCGTCGATCTCGCGGACCAGGTGGCCCTTCGCGGTGCCGCCGACGGCGGGATTGCACGACATCTGGCCGATGGCGTCGAGGTTCATCGTGAGCAGCAGCGTGCGGCATCCCATGCGCGCGGCCGCCAGCGCCGCCTCGCACCCGGCGTGGCCGGCGCCGATGACGACGACGTCAAAGAATTGCATGCCGCTTAGTGATACCATATCGGCCGTCCTGTTCCAGGAATCCCCTCTCTTCGGAGGAAACGTGGAGTTCGGGTTTTCGCTTCCGGGTCGCGGGCCGCTGGCCGGCATCGACGTCGTCCTCAAGATCGCCCAGAAAGCCGACGCGCTTCGCTACAATTCGCTCTTCGTCACCGATCACATCGTCATGCCGGTGTCGTCGGCGAAGTCGGTGTATCCGTACACCGCCAGCGGACAGTTCCCGGGCGGACTCGCGCAGGACTACCTCGAGCCGCTCGCGATGCTCAGCCATCTCGCGCACGCGACCACGCGCGTCCGGCTCGGCATCAGCGTCCTGGTGATCCCGTATCGCAATCCCCTCCTCGCCGCCAAGATGCTGGCGACGACGGACGTGCTCTCGAAGGGCCGCGTCATCCTCGGCGCCGGCGTGGGCTGGCTGCGCGAGGAGTTCGAAGCGCTCGGCGCGCCGCCGTTCGAGGAGCGCGGGCCGGTGACCGAGGAATACATCCGGCTGATGCGGGCGGCATGGACGACCGATCCGGTGACCTTCGAGGGCAAGTACTGTTCGATCCGCGACATCCACGTGCTTCCCAAGCCCGTGCAGCGCGGCGGCATTCCGGTCTGGATCGGCGGGCACACCGGCGCGGCGGTGCGACGGGCCGCCACGATCGGCGACGGCTGGCATCCGATCGGTATGCGGCCGCCGGCGATGCTCGGCCCTGACGAGTACGCGGCGAAGGTGAAGCAGATCCACGAGTGGGCGCGGCGGGCCGGGCGCGACCCGAAGTCGATCGCGCTGACCATCCGCGTGCCGATGGAAGTGCGCGGCAAGAGCGCCAAGGCCGCCGCCGGCGACCGCCCGCCGTTCCAAGGCACCGCCGACGAGGTCGTTGCCGACATCCGGCGCTACCAAGCGCTCGGCGTCACGCACTTCGTGTTCGATCACACCGTGCAGGAGCTCCGCGCGGTGCTCGCGAACATCGATCGCTTCGCGCACGACGTGCGGCCAAAGGTATTGCGGGCGCCGAAGAGCACGGCGGCCAAGAAGGCCAGCGGCCGGAAATGATCTCGCATCAGGCGGCGTGCGAGCTCATCGAGACGCCGGCGGCGGGGCTCGGCGACCTGCTGGCCCGCGCCGGGGAGCTGCGCGACCGCGGCCGCGGCAAGACGGTCACCTTCTCGGCCAAGGTCTTCGTCCCGCTGACGACACTCTGCCGCGACTACTGCGGCTACTGCACGTTCCGTCGCGACCCGGGCGAGCCCGGCGCCCACACGATGACGCCCGACGAGGTCGTGGCGCTCGCGCAGGCGGGCGGGCGGCTGGGCGCCAAGGAAGCGCTGTTCTCACTGGGCGACAAGCCCGAGGCGCTGTTCGCCTCGCACCGCGAGTTCCTCCGGCGACACGGCTATCGCACGACCCTCGCCTACCTGCGCGCCGTGTGCGAGACGGTGCTGAAGGAATCGCCGCTCCTGCCCCACGCCAACCCCGGCGTCATGGCCGAGCGCGATCTGGCCGCGCTGCGCGAGGTCAACGTGAGCATGGGGATCATGCTGGAGACGCTCTCCGAGCGTCTCCTCGAGCGCGGCATGGCGCACGACCGGGCACCCGACAAGGTGCCCGCGCGCCGCGTCCGGACCATCGCGCTCGCCGGAAAGCTGGGCATCCCGTTCACGACCGGCGTGCTGATCGGCATCGGCGAGACCCTCCGCGAGCGTGTCGACGCGCTGGTCGCCATCCGCGATCTCCACGAGCGGTACGGGCACATCCAGGAGGTCATCGTCCAGAACTTCCGGGCCAAGCCGCGCATCCCGATGCGCGAGGCGCCCGAGCCGTCGGTCGACGATCTGCTGCGAACCCTCGCGGTCGCGCGCCTCGTGCTCGGCCCGGACATGAACATCCAGGCGCCGCCGAACCTGTCGCCAGACGTCTATCCGCGTCTCCTGGCCGCGGGCCTCAACGACTGGGGCGGGATCTCGCCGCTCACGCCGGATCACATCAACCCCGAGAAGCCGTGGCCCGTGCTCCCCGAGCTCCGGCGCGCGACCGAGAGCCAGGGCTTCCAGCTGCGCGAACGACTCGCGATCTATCCGGAGTTCGCGACGCGCGCCGAGTTCCTGGACGAGCGGCTCCGCGCGCGCGTGGGAGCCCTGATCGACGAGCGCGGACTCGTGAAGGAATCGTATGAACGCTGGCGTCGCTGGTAGCCTGGGCACTTCGCTCGACTGGGTCTCGCGCGAGCTCCGTCCGATCCTCGCCCGCGCACTCGACGGTCACGAGGTGACGGTCGACGAGGGGATCGCGCTCGCCGTGGCGAGCGGTCGCGACCTGCACGCGCTTTCGCTGGTGGCCGACGAGATGCGGCGGCGGCAGGTCGGCGACGTGGTCACCTACGTCGTCAACCGTAACGTCAACTTCACCAACGTCTGCATCAAGCACTGCACCTTCTGCGCCTTCAGCCGTGACCACCGGGAAGAGGAGGGCTACTTCCTCCCGGTCGCCGAGGTCGTGCGCCGCGCGCGGGAGGCGTCGGACCTCGGCGCCACCGAGGTGTGCATCCAGGCCGGGCTGCCGCCGAAGCTCGACGGCCGCTACTACATCGACCTGACGCGCGCCATCACGACGGAGCTGCCGTCGCTGCACATCCACGCGTTCTCCCCGGAAGAAGTGCTGTACGGCTCGGTGCGCTCCGGGCTGCCGATCCGGGATTATCTGGCCGAGCTGCGGGCCGCGGGGCTGGGCACGCTGCCGGGCACGTCCGCCGAGATCCTGGACCAGGAAATCCGCGACGTCATCGCGCGCGGCCGGATCACGGTGCCGCAGTGGGTCGACGTCATCACCACCGCGCACGCTCTCGGGATCCGCACGACCTCCACCATCATGTACGGCCACGTGGAGACGCCCGCGCACTGGATCCGTCACATGGCGCTGCTGCGCTCGATCCAGAAGGATACCGGCGGGTTCACCGAGTTCGTCCCGCTCTCGCTGATCCATTCCGAGGCGCCGATGTGGTCGAAGGGGCTCGTCCCCGGCGTCCGGCCGGGCGCCACCGGGATCGAGGTCGTGAAGATGCATGCGCTGGCGCGCCTGATGCTCGGGCCGAGCTTCCGCAACATCCAGTCCTCGTGGGTGAAGGAAGGGCCGAAGCTGGCCCAGATCCTGCTGGCCTCCGGCGCCAACGATCTGGGCGGCACGCTGATCAACGAGTCCATCTCGACGTCGGCCGGCGCCCAGTACGGCCAGCTGGTAGGCCCGGCGGAGCTCCATCGCCTCATCCGCGACGCCGGCCGGATTCCGGCCCAACGCGACACGCTGTACGGGATCGTTCGAACCTATAGTGAGGGCGAAAGCCCCGAATCACCCCTCGACAAGATCGAGGATGCCGAGGCGCGCTTCGGCTCATATCGTCGACTGATCGCGTCGGGAGAGTTTCGCTTCACGCGCGGGTAGCCGCGCGCGACGGCCTGTGGTAATAATGCAGTTCGCGTTCAAACCATCACCACCCCCGATCGACAGGAGGTCACCCGTGGCGAAGACGATGACGAAGTCTGCAACGGTCGCGTACCTTGCGGAGAAGACCAGCCTCACCCGGAAGCAGATCGAGGGTATCCTCGACGAGACGCTCAACCTGGCGTCGAAGGAAGCCAAGAAGAGCGGCGTGTTTCTCCTCCCGGGCTTCGGCAAGCTGGTCCTGGCGAATCGCAAGGCGCGCATCGGCCGCAATCCGCAGACCGGTGAGCCCATCAAGATTCCGGCCAAGCGCGTGTGCAAGTTCCGCCTCGCGAAGAGCCTGAAGGACGCGGTGCTTGGCAAGAAGTAGGACTGGAAGCCGCGCGGGGGGTCCCCGACCCGCTGCCGTTCCGGTTCCGTCTCTCGCTTCGGCGACCGTTCCGCGGGTCTGGCAGGGTATTGGATACCGGCCCCTGCCGGACGCCGCGATGGCCCGGTCGCTCTTCGATTTTGCCGCGGTTCCCTGGCCCGCAGCCGACATCGCCCTGTCGTGGGGCGCCGCCACCGCCGCCGACGGCGGTGAGCGGCTGGTCGGCGCCGTCGTCGCCGAGCGCGACGGCCCGGCGATGCTGCTGCACGGGCCCGTCGTGGTTGTCGAGAAAGAGCCGCTGGAGATCGCCTCGCAGCTCCTCGCCGCCGTCCTCGACCACGCCACCGCCACCGGCGTCGTCACGGTCTTCACACGCCCGCAGAGCCTGGACCGGGTCTGGGTGCGCTTCGGCTTCATCCCCGTGCCCGAGAGCACGCTGCCACCGGCCCTCGCGGGCCGGGAGGGCGCGGGCCTCTACGCCTGGCGCGGCGGCAGCGCGCTCTGGACCCTGCGCGAACACCTCCGCGACTGATATGCGGGTCGTCACCCTCGCCGGCGGCACCGGTGCCGCCAAGCTCCTCCGAGGCCTCGCGACGCATCTCGACCCGCGCGAGCTCACCGTCATCGGCAACACCGGCGACGACACCGAGGTGTGGGGACTGCACGTCTCGCCCGACCTCGATACGGCGGCGTACGCCCTGGCTGGTCTTCTCGATGTTGAGCGCGGGTGGGGCCTTGCCGGGGAGACGTTCGAGTGCCTGCGCGGCATGGCCAATCACGGCGCTGATACTTGGTTCAACCTCGGTGACCGGGACCTGGCGACGCACCTCACCCGCACGAGGGCGCTCCGCGAGGGCCAGCCGCTTTCCCGGGTGACCGCGCGGATCGCCGCCGATCTGGGTGTGGGCGTGCGGCTCATCCCGATGAGCGACGATCCGGTCCGCACGATGATCCGGACGCCCAATGGACGGCTCACGTTCCAGGAGTATTTCGTGCGCGAGAAAGCGCTCGTCGACGTGGTCGGCGTCGACTACGACGGCGCGCCGGCGGCCCGCCCCGCGCCGGGCGTCGTGGACGCGATCCACGGCGCCGAGCTGGTCGTCGTGTGTCCCTCGAACCCCGTGACGTCCGTCGGTCCGATCCTGGCGGTGCCGGGAATCGCCGACGCGCTGGCCGCCACCGCGGCGCCGGTGGTCGCGGTGAGCCCGATCGTCGGCGGCGCGGCGGTGAGCGGCCCCGCGGCGGCGCTCATGCGCACCCGCGGGCTGCCGGTCTCGCCGCTCGGCATCGCGCGGGCGTACGCGCCGTGGCTCCGGCGCCTGCTGGTCGACCGCCGCGACGAGGCCTGCGCGCCGGAGCTCGCGGGGCTCGGTGTCGCGGCCGACGTGGCCGACATCGTCATGACGAGCCGCGCCCACGAAGCCGCGCTCGCCGCGCGCGTCCTCGAGCGCCGATGATCATCGCGGCCGTTCCCATGAAGGACCTCAACGTCGCCAAGCAGCGGCTCGCGAGCGCCCTCACGCTCGCCGACCGCGATCAGCTGGCGCGCGCGATGCTGTGCGACGTGCTGCGAGCGCTCGGCGGCGCCGGCTTCGATCGCGTGTGGGTGGTCACCCGCGAGCCGGCGGTCGAGGCGATCGCGCACGCGCTCGGCGCCGAGCCGCTCGCCGAGGCGGAGAACCGCGGCCACACCGCGGCCGTCGCCCTCGCGCAGGCCGAAGCGGCGCGGCGCGGCGCGCGCGGGTTCCTGACGGTGCCCGGCGACGTGCCGCGCGTCACCGCCGGCGAGCTCAGAGAGCTGGCCGGAGCCGCCGCTGACGGCATGCCGGCATTCGTCCCGTCACGATCCGGGCTCGGCACCAACGGCGTCGCGCTCGCGCCCCCCGACGCGATGCCGCTGACGTTCGGCGAGCCCTCGTTCGAGCGCCACCTCGGCACGGCGCGCGCGCGCAACCTCTCCCCGCGCGTCCTCACGCTGCCCGGCCTCGGCCTCGACATCGACACGCCGGAAGACCTCACCGCCCTGGTGGCCGAACCGAACACGACAGAAACCAGCGCCCTCGTCGCCCGCTGGCTCGCCGACGGGCGGTTCGGGCTCAAACCCCTTTCGCACAGCTCACACCGATGACGACAAACCCGCTCGCATCTCGGGCCGACCGGGCGTGTCGGAGCCATACCGCACGTCGGGTTGATCGGGCGTGTCGGAGCCGGGTCGCACCTCGGGTTGATCGGGCGTGTCGGAGCCGCACCGCACCTCGGGATGATCGGGCGTGTCGGAGCCGGGTCGCACCTGTGTCCGGCCACCCCCGGTCCAAGCCGGCCTCAAGGACCCCGCTCCAATGACCCCCGCACGCTACGAAGTCATCGCCGTCACCGGAATAGCCGAGATCCGTCGCGGCGACGATATCGGCCGCCTCGTGGTCGAGGCCGCCGCGCGCCAGTCAACACCCGTGCAAGCCGGCGACCTTCTCGTGATCGGCCAGAAGATCGTGTCCAAGGCCGAGGGCCGCCTGGTGAAGCTCTCGGACGTCGAGCCCTCGCCGATCGCTGTCGCGATGGCCGCCGGGCTCGCCAAGGATCCGCGGCTCGTCGAGGTGATCCTGCGCGAGTCGCGGCGCGTGGTGCGCATGGACAAGGGCGTCCTGGTGACCGAGACGCACCACGGCTGGGTGTGCGCGAACGCCGGCGTCGATCAGTCCAACGTCGACGCCGACGCGGTGGCGCTCCTGCCCGAGGACTCCGATCGCTCCGCGCGCGTCCTGCGCGATCGCGTGCGAGCGCTCACCGGCGCCGACGTCTTCGTGATCATCACCGACACCTTCGGCCGGCCCTGGCGCGAGGGTCTCACCAACGTGGCCATCGGCGTCGCCGGGTTCGCCCCGCTGCTCAGCTATCTCGGCGAGCGCGACCCGGCCGGCCGGCCGCTGCAGGCGACGATCCTCGCGCTGGCCGACGAGCTGGCCGGCGCGGCCGAACCCGTCATGGGCAAGCTCGACCGTGTGCCGGCGGCGATCGTGCGCGGGCTCACCCTGAAGGCAAGCGAGGAGGGCTCGAAGCCGCTCCTGCGCGACCCGGCGCGCGACCTCTTCCGGTAGAACGGGGACTCCATGAACATCGCGATTCTCGGCGGCACGGGCAAGGAAGGCGCGGGACTGGCGTCGCGCTGGGCGCTCGCCGGTCACTCCATCATCATCGGTTCGCGCGACGCCGAGCGGGCGAAGACCAAGGCCGCCGAGCTGCGGGAGGCCACGAAGAAGATCGTCATCGCGGGCGAGTCGAACGCCGAAGCGGCCCGCCTGGGCGAGGTGATCGTCATCGCGCTGCCGGCGCAGGGCCTCGCGGCCACGCTTCCTGAAGTCCGCGACGGCTGTCGGGGCAAGGTCGTCGTCTCGACGGTCGTGCCGCTCACGTTCGGCGGACCGCGCCTCTTCACGCCGCCGCCGGCCGGCTCATCAGCCGAAGAGGCGCAGGCGTTGCTGCCGGACGCGAGGGTCGTGGCCGCGTTCCATCACATCGCGGCCCACGAGCTGTCCGCGACGGATCACCCGATCGAGTGCGACCTGCTCATGTGCGGCGCCGACACCGCGGCCAAGGCAACCGTGAGCGAGCTGGCCAAATCCATGAACCTGCGCCCGATCGACGTCGGCGCCCTGTCCAACGCCGGGCCGCTCGAGGGCATCACCGCGGTTCTGGCGACGATCAACCGGCGCTACAAGCTGAAGAACTCCGGCATCGTCATCACCGGCCTCTAACGCCCCGGCCGGCGGCCACCGGCGATCAGCGCCGCGAGATCGCCAGCCCCAGGAAGACGATCACGGCCGCCAGCAGCAGCACGATGCGGTCCATCCAGGCGATCGCCGACAGCGCGGGCCGCGGATCGTCGCCGTCACCGAGGGCGCGCGCCAGACGCGGCACCTGGGCGAAGTCGCGCTGGCCGGCGATGGCGACGGCGGCGAGCACCAGCATGAACTTGAGAGCAAGGGTCAGGGCGGCGCCGCTCTCCATCACGCGATCGAGTGGGCCCAGCCGCGTGACGTTGTAGAACCCGGTCAGCACCGACAGGGCCACGGCGGTCCACGTCACGAGGCGCCCCCGCTGCAGCATGTCGGCGACCGCCGCGGCGCCACCGCGCCGCGCGGCGGGCAGGAGCACGTGAGTCTGGTAGACGAGCCCGCCCACCCATACCACCGCACTCAGCAGATGCAGCCACAGGATCAGGAGCGCCGGCGTCACGGCGCGGTCAGGAGCGATACGACGCGATCGACGTCCGCGAGGCTGCTGAAGAGGTGGTCGGGCTTGCAGGAGGCCAGCTCGTCGGTCGGATGCTGGCCGGTCGCCACCGCCACCGCGACCGCGCCGCAACTCCTGGCGCACGCGACGTCGAGCGGCGTGTCGCCGATGATCGTGATGCGGTCGAACGGAAAGTCGTAGCCGAGGGCGCGCGCCCGATCCCGGGCGATGGCCGGCAGGCACCGGCGATCGGCGTCGTCGCCGCCGTACGCGGCCACGCGGAAGAGGGGCCAGAGCCCCGTCGGCGTCAGCTTGATCCTCGCCCCGGCCTCGATGTTCCCGGTCAGGAGCCCGACGACGACGTCGTCGCGCTGCCCGAGCCGGCGGACGATCGCGTCCACTCCGGGCAGCACGTGCACCCGCGAGCCGTCGCCGATCTGGACGGTGAGCTCGCGCGCGTAGGCCTCGAAGCAGGCGTCGAGACCGGCCCGGATGCGCTCGACGTGTACTCCCGCCGCGGTCATCAGCTCGTGGACGATGCTCAGGTCGGTGCGACCGCGGAAGTCGAACTGCTGGATCGCGCCGGCCGTGCCGTAGGTGTCTTCGAGCGCGCGCGCGAACGCGGCGCGACCCGCGCCGCGCACCGATACCAGGGTGCCATCGATGTCGAACAGGAAGAGGCGCACGCTACTGGCGGGCCAGACGGCGCAGGCGCGCAACCACCGCGGGAACGGCCTCGAGCACCGTGTCGATCTCACCCGAGGTCGTCCAGCGGCCCAGCGTGAAGCAGAGCGCGCCGCCGGCGACGGCAGGGTCGCAGCCGATGGCACGCAGGACGTACGACGGCTCGCCAGTCATCGCCGTGCACGTGGCCCCCGACGACGCCGCGATGCCCCGCAGATCGAGCTCCGTCAGGACACTCTCGGCCTTCACCCCCGGCACCACGATCGAGATGTGGTGCGGCAGTCGCGCCGCGCCGCGGGCACCCGTCATGCGCGATTCTGGGATCTGCTCGAGGAGCCCCGACAGCAGCCGATCGCGCAACCCGCCGAGCCGCGCCGCCTCTCCCGCGATCTCGATGCGCGCGAGGTCGGCCGCGACGCCCATGCCGGCGATGGCCGGCAGGTTTTCGGTGCCCGCGCGGTAGCCCTGTTCCTGCCCGCCGCCGAGGATCTGCGGCGCGAGCTTGATCGTCGGCCGCACCCACAGGGCGCCGGCGCCCGGCGGGCCGTACAGATCGTTGGACGAGAGCGTGAGCAGGTCGATGTGACAGGCGTCGACGTGGAGCGGAACGCGGCCCGCGGCGCCGACCGCATCGACGTGGAACGCCACGCCCCGCGCGCGCGTGATGTGGCCGATCTCCTGAATCGGCTGGATCGTGCCAATCTCACCGTTGGCGGCCATGACCGAGACCAGGGCCGTCTCGGCACGGATCGCCCGGGCCACCGCCTCGGGGTCGACCCGGCCGTCGGCGTCGACGCTGACGTAGGTGACGCTCCAGCCGCGCTTCTCGAGGTCGCGGCAGGAGTCGATCACCGAGATGTGCTCGATCGCCGAGGTGACCGCGTGGCGGCCGGCCGCGCGCTGGGCGACACCCTTGAGCGCCAGGTTGTTCGCCTCGGTCGCGCTGCCCGTGAAGATGACGCCGCCCGGTGTCGCGCCGAAGAGGCGCGCCACCTTGGCCCGCGATCCGTCCAGTGAGGCGCGGGCCTCGAGGCCCAGCGAGTGCGGTGCGTTGGGATTGCCGACGCCCCCTTCGAGAAAGGGCCGCATCAGCGCGACGACCCGCGGATCGACGGGCGCGAAGCCCGCGTAATCAAGGTAGACCCGCGGTCCCGACGGCGGGAGGAACGACCTACCGAGTCTTTCGGACGAAGAAGCGGAAGACCGGGCCATCCCTCTCTATCCCCAGCAGGTCGTTCCCGGTCCGGGCCGCCCAGCTCTTGACGTCGGCCTCTGAGCCCGGATCGTCCGAAGTCATTTCCAGAATCTGTCCCACGCTCATGCGCCGGAGGGCTTCACGGGTTTTCACAATTGGCATCGGGCAAAAGAGCCCCAGACAATCGATTTTCTGATCCGCGACGAGCGGCATATCGGCTATTTCCTTGAAAATTCTGACATTGACCGGGTATTGCAGCAATAGAATAATCTCGTGGTGTCAGAACGTTTGTCGGCAGATGCCGCGTCGGCGGGACGGCTGCTGAGGCGCAAAGTCCTGCTGGCGCTGACCCTTTCGTCGCTGGTCCCGATCCTCGTCCTGGGGTACCTGGTGCACCGATACGTGCAGCCGAGCCTCGACCCGGCCAACGTCGGCCGATTCTACGGGCTTCAGGCCCTCATCCTGCTCACCGTGCTCGGCATGATCGCCGGCGCCTACATCATGTGGACTATCGGCCGGGCGTTCGCCGGCATGGCCGAGCTCCTGTCGAACGAGACCAGGATCGCGAAGATCGGCACGCAGAGCGACCAGGTCGGGACCCTGATGAAGTCGTTCTCCAGCATGCTCGGCACCGTCGAGCAACAGGCGATGGACATCAACACCTTCGCCATGCGGCTCGACGCGGCCTACCGCGAGCTCGAGGCCACCAACGCCAAGCTCAAGGAGACCTCGTTCAAGGACGAGGTGACCGGGCTCTACAACCGACGCTTCTTCTCGCTCCGCCTCGAGGAGGAGATTTCACGCTTCAGGCGGTTCAATCACCCGGTATCCGTGGTCGTGCTGGATGTGGATGGGTTCAAGAGCGTCAACGACGAGTTCGGCCACGCGGTCGGCGACGAGACGCTGCGCGACATCGCCCAGATCCTCATGAAGCACTCGCGCGGCATCAACGTCGTTTCCCGCTACGGCGGCGACGAGTTCGCCGTCCTGCTGGTCGAGACGTCCAAGACGGGCGCACGGCTCTACGCGGACCGGATCCGGCACGTCGTCGCGACCTTCCCGTTCTCGCACGGCAAGACCGTCACCGCCAGCTTCGGCGTCTCGAGCCTCCCCGACGACGAAGCCACGACGTCGGAAGGGCTCTTCCGGGCCGCCGACGAGGCGCTCTACGCCGCCAAGCGAGCGGGCAAGAACCAGGTCATGGGCGCGGGGCCGGCCGAGAAGGCGGACTGACATGGAGCGGCGTGACATCCTCATCGTCGACGACGATCGGCAGGTCCGCGAGGTCCTGCACCAGATCTTCCTCGGCGCGAACTACAAGTGTCTGCTTGCCAACGACGGGCACGAGGGGCTCGAGGTGTTCCGCGCCTCGCGGCCGCCGCTGACCGTCACCGACCTCAAGATGCCGGTCATGGGCGGCATCGAGCTGCTTCAGCACATACGCCAGGAGGATCCCGACGCGGCGGTGATCGTGCTGACCGGCGCCGCCGACGTGAAGACCGCGATCGCGAGTCTCCAGCTCGGGGCGTACGACTTCATCATGAAGCCGGTCAACGTGGACGAGCTCCTGATCGCCGCCGACCGGGCCCTCGAGCGGCGCCAGCTGCTGATCGAGCGGCGCCAGTACCAGGAGCTCCTCGAGCGCCGGGTCGTGGAGGCGACGCACGATCTCGAGCAGGCCTACCGGCAGCTGCAGGACACCTACCGGACGACGCTGGAGGCGCTCGGTTCTGCCCTCGACACCCGCGACGTGGGGACCGAGTCGCACTCGCGGCGCGTCCACGGCTATGCGATGGCGACGGCCCGTGAGTACGGCGTGCCGGAGAAGGACCTGGCCGACCTGGCCCACGGCGTGCTGCTCCACGACATCGGCAAGATCGGCATCCCCGACGCGATCTTGTTGAAGCCCGGCCCGCTCACCCCCGAAGAGTGGGCGATCATGCGGCGCCATCCGGAGATCGGCAAGCAGCTGGTGGAGCGGATCCCGTTCCTGCGCGGCGCGGTGCCGATCGTCTACGCCCACCACGAGAAGTGGGACGGCACCGGCTATCCGCGCGGGCTGCAGGGCGAGGAGATTCCCCTGGGCGCGCGCATCTTCATGGTGGTCGACGCTTTCGACGCGATCACGTTCGATCGCCCGTACTCGAAGGCGCAGCCCTTCGAGACCGCGAAGGCCGAGATCCAGCGGTGCTCCGGCAAGCACTTCGATCCAGCGGTGGTGTCGGCGTTCTTCCGGGTGCCGGAGACGCTGCTCGCCGAGATCCGCAGGAAGAGCGTCGAGCCGTAGCCCGAAGGCTCAGGCGGGCTCTTGCAGGTCCAGCTCCTCGCTGAGCCGCAGGATGCGCGTGTAGGCCGCCCATAGATCCGTCTCGCTGATCCCGAGGTCGACGCAGTCGCGCAGGAGCTTGCGCAGGTCCTCCGCCGCTTCTACCGCCTCGTCGTGGCAGCCGGCGTCGGCCAGACGACGGATCGACATGGCGCGCATCGCCGAGATGCCCTCGAGCGCACGCACGATCGCCGCGCGGGTCTCGGCCAGGCGCTCGGGGCCGATCGACTCGAACCGGAGCGCGTGAATCAGGGGATCGAGAGCCTCCTCGTACTCGCCGGCCTCGAGCCGGCGGCTCCCGAGCTCCGCGTAGCCCCACCAGAGTCGCTGATCGACCTCGTCGCGGCGCGTCGGCGGTAGCGCGTCGCCGGGAATCGACGCCAGCACCACCTCGGCCTTCTTGAGTGACTCGAGGGCCTCGACCTCGCGGGCCTCCTGCATGCCGAGGATCGCCTGCGCGGTGAGCTGGCCCACCTCGGCGCCGAAGGTGCTCGAGAAGAGACCGCGGAATCCCGCGGCGCGGACGGGCGGCAGCGCGGGATCGTCGAGGGCCTCGCGGAGGAGCTGCCGGGCGCCGCCGAAGTCCTGCCGCTGCAGAAGGCCCGTCGCGGAGAGCTCGTAGGCCTGCCAGAGCGCGTCGTGAGCGGCTTCGCGCGCGGCGGCGAGCCCTGTGTCGGAGGCCACCGCGGCCAGCCCGCGGTCGCTCCACGCGATGGCGGATCGGATCGTCGCGATCCGGTCGCCCGTGTCGTTGCCCGCGGCGCGCGTGAGCCGGGCCTGGGCGGCGTCGAGGGAGAGCGCCGCGAGGTGGAGGCGATAGGTCGACCGCTCGGTCTCGGGCGAGGCGTCGATGGCGGCCTCGAGCGCCAGGCGCGCCCCGTCGTCGTCCCCCAGGGCCTGCTTGGCCAGACCGATCACCGACTGGAGCGCCGCGATGTCGTGGGACGTACCGGCCGGCCACTGCACCGGAAGCTTGGCCAGCATCTCCTCGCCGGCCGATACGGCCTCGCTGTAGCGCTTCTCCTGATAGAGGTCGAAGCACGTCTCCACGACGGGCGAATCGCGCTTCGGCTTGGGCTCCGCCGGCGGATCCCAATGCCGGAGGGGCTGCACGGGCGCGATGGGGCCGCCGATCCTCGGGATGTCGGTCGCTGGCGGCACCGTGCGGGCATCAGCCGCCGAGCGGGTGTCAGCAGGAGTCCCCGAAGGTCGCAACACCCGGTGGGGCCGCGCATGCGGCGAGATCTTGCTCCGACGACGGCGTGGTGGCAGCTCGGGAGCGTCCGGTTGCTTGGCCAGCACCGTGGGCGCCTCGGGCGGCTCGCGCCGCTCGTGAAGAGGCACGACGTTCGTGGAAGGCGGCGGAACCGGAGGCTCCGGCTCCATCGGCTCGGCGGATTCAACTGGACTGACGATTTCAGCCGACACGATCAGCCTCGGGCGCGCGACCGGCGCAATCGGCTCAGCGGGCGCAATCGGCTCAGCCGGCGCGACCGGCTCGACCGGGGCGACCGGCTCGGCCGCCGCCACGACCGGCTCGGACAGCGCGATCGGCTCAGCCGGCGTAAGCAGCTCAGCGGGCTCCTCCGGCTGGACGTGGACGACAGGCTCCACCGTCGCGACCGGCTCGACACGAGCCGGCGGCTCCACACGAACTGGCGGCTCGACCCGTGCCGGGGGCTCGACTCTCGTCGGCAGCTCCACTCGCGACGGCGGCTCAACCCGCTCAGGCGGCTCGACATAACCAGGGGGGCGGCGGAACATGGTCTCCGCAGGCGGCCGGTACGGCGACAGGCTCAGGGGCAAGCGCGGGGACATGGCCGGCTCGGCCGGGTGCGTCGATGCCGGCGAAGACGGCGGGAAAACTCTGGGGCGTCGGATCGGATGTCGAGGCCTCGAGGGCCAGACCTGCTCGAGCACCCCTAGGATGAGGAGCATGCAGGCCGCGGCGACCACGCCGAGGATCAGGGCTTCTTCGCTCAGCACGCCAGATCCACCGGCCGCCGCTCCGCCACCGAACGGTACGCCGCCAGCACCACGGCCAGGTCACGCCGACCCGACTGGCCGTCGGTTTCGGGCGGGCGGCCGGAACCGACCGCGTCCACGAATTCCCGCAGCATCGCCTCGTGACCCCGCGAGTCACGACGGAAGAGCCGAAGGCGCATGCGGCCGCGCCCCCGCGACAGGATGAAACGCCCCCGATTGTCGGCGAAGATCGTTCCGTCGACGCCCGTCACTGACGACCATTGAACCCGCGGAGCGCCGAGAGCACCAAGAGAATTGGACACGAAGCCGACGACCCCGCCAGCGAGCTCGGCCAGGAGCTCGACCGCGTCCTCGCCGCCCAGCTTCACCGTCTGGGGCGGACGCAGCGCGAAAACGCGCCGCACCTCGCCGCCCCACCAGGTGAGGTTGTGCACGTAATGGATGCCGCCGTCGATCAGGACGCCGCCGCCCGCGGCATCCGCGGCCAGGCGCCAGCCGTGGTGCTGGCGGTAGCCGCGGGCGACCAGGTGCAGCGAGCGGAGCCCGCCGAGGGCGCCGGAGCTCACCAGGCCGTGGACGTGGCGGAACGCCGGCATGAAGTGAAAGTTCTCGGCGACCATCAGCACGCGCCCGGCGTCGCGCGCCGCCGCGATCATGCGATCGGCCTCCTCGACCGTCGGCGCGATCGGCTTCTCGACGAGCACGTGGAGGCCCGCGCCGAGCGCCGCGAGGGTGTCGGCACAGTGCCGGTCGTGCGGCGTGCAGATCACGGCGGCCTCGGCGCGCGGATCGCGCGCGGCGTCCGCGTACGCGCCGAAGGCGTCGGCCGCGCCGAACTCGCGCGCGAACGCGCGCGCCTTCGCGAGGTCGCGGCTGGCGACGAGGAGCGGGACGCCGAGCCGCCGAGCCGCGACGGCGTGGCGGCGCGCGATCCAGCCGCAGCCGAAGACCACGAGCCCACGCAGCGCCATGAATTTTAATGCTAGCATGCGACGAGGAGGACACTCATGCGCCGCGTCGCCGTGATCGGAGTCGGAGTGACGAAGTTCGGGCTGCACGACCGCACGTCGGCCGAGCTCTTCGCCGAGGCGGCCCAGGACGCGCTGACCGACGCCGGCGTTCCAGCGACCGCCGTCCAGGCGCTCTACTACGGCAACGTCGTCGGTGGCGAGACCGAGCATCAGCTCCACACCGGTCCGCAGGCGGCGTCGGTGCTGGGAATCCCGTCGGTGCCCACGACCCGCTTCGAGACGGCGTGCGCCAGCTCGCACGCTGCGTTCCGACACGCGGTGATGGAAATCGCCGCGGGCGTGTCCGACGTGGTCCTGGTCGGCGGCGCCGAGCGCGTGCTCAACGTCTCGACCGCGGAGTCGACCGAATACTTCGCCTACGCCTCCGACGCCGTCTGGGAGCAGCCGCTCGGCCTCACCTTCCCCGGCGTGTTCGCGCTGATCGCGCGCGCCCACATGGAGAAGTACGGCACCACCGAGGCGCAGATGGCGGCGGTGGCCGTGAAGAACCACCGCCACGGCGCGCTCAACCCGAAGGCGCAGTTCCAGAAGCAGATCACGATCGATCAGGTGCTCCGCTCGGCGTACGTCGCCGACCCGCTCAAGCTCTACGACTGCTGTCCGTTCAGCGACGGCGGCGCCGCCCTCGTGCTGGCGTCCGAGGAAGTGGCGCGGCGTCATCGCAAGCCGGTCTGGGTGCTCGGCTCCGCGGCCGCGTCCGACTGGATGCTCCTGGGCGACAAGCGCGACCTCTCGCGCGTGCCGGCGACCGAGCGCGCGGCGGCGGCGGCGTACCGGCAGGCCGGCGTCGGCCCGCGCGACGTGGACGTCGTGGAACTGCACGACTGCTTCACGATCGCCGAGATCGTCGCCACCGAAGGGCTCGGCCTCTTCGAGCCGGGCGCCGGCGGCCGGGCGGCCGAGGCGGGTCGCACGAGTCTCGGCGGCGAGATTCCCGTCAACCCCTCCGGCGGCCTGAAGGCGAAGGGGCATCCGATCGGCGCGACCGGCGCGGCGCAGATCGCCGAGATCGTCACGCAGATCCGCGGCGAGGCCGGCCCGCGCCAGGTCGACGGCGCCAAGACCGGGCTCACCCATACACTCGGGGGCAACACCGCGACGGTGCTGGTGAGTCTCTTTGGCCGCGACTGAGTCGCCGATCACCGCGCGCGCGTTCTTCGAGCGGGTGCGCGCCGGCCAGCTGACGGCCCTCAAGTGCGGCTCGTGCGGAGAGCTCGCGATTCCCCCGCGGCAGCTGTGCCCGGCCTGCCA
Source organism: Candidatus Methylomirabilota bacterium (assembly GCA_035649755.1). Taxonomy (GTDB): domain Bacteria; phylum Methylomirabilota; class Methylomirabilia; order Rokubacteriales; family CSP1-6; genus AR31. Next base: position 2,261 of record DASRIY010000388.1, on the reverse strand, counting down.
CGCGAAGGCATGGCAGCCGGTCGACCTGCGCGGCGAGGGCACGATCGCGAGCTTCACGATCATCCGGGTCGCGCCGAGAGCCCACGCGGGTGATGCCCCTTACGCCCTCGCGGTGGTGAAGCTCAGGGAAGGCGTGTCGATCCTGGGCCGGCTCGTCGACATCCCGCTCGAGAAAGTCAGCGTCGGCCTGCCGGTTCGCTTCCGCCCGCTCGTCATCGGCAATCAGCCGACAGTCGGCTTCGGGCCTTCCTAGCTCCCGCCACGACGCGCGTCAGATTCAGACCGTCGAGTAGCCGCCGCTCACGCTGATCGTCTGCCCGGTGACCCAGCCCGCAAGGTCCGAGGCCAGGAAGGCGACGAACGGCGCCACGTCTTCCGGCTTGCCGAGGCGCCGGATCGGATAGAACGCGAGGATGCGCTCGCGATTCTTGGCGAGCCACTCCTGATCGGCATGCGAGGTCTCGATCCAGCCGAGGGCCAGGGCGTTGACGGTGATGTTGAAGCGCCCGAGCTCCTTGGCCAGCGTGCGCGTGATGGAGAGCACGGCGCCGCGCGCGCCCGCGGACACGCCGAGCCGCGCCTGGCCGATGCGCGCCGAGTCGCCGACGATCGAGATGATGCGCCCGCCCTTCTGCGCCGCGAGCTTCGGCGCGGCGGCGTGGCAGGTGTTGAAGACGCCGTAGAGATCGACATCGACCTGGCGGCGCCATTCGTCGGGCGTCGTCTCGAGGAACAGCTTGGCCTCGACGTAGCCCGCGTTGTTGACGACCACGTCGAGGCGGCCGAGATCGGCGACGATGCGATCGATCATCCGGCTCACGGCCGCGTAGTCGGCGACGTCGCCCTGGTAGGCGACCGCGCGGCCGCCGAGCCGCGTGATCTCGCCCACGAGCGCATCGGCGTCCGCTTTCGAGTGCAGGTAGTTCACGGCCACGCCGGCACCTTCGCGGGCCAGCGTCAGGGAGATCTCGCGCCCGACGTCGCGCGCCCCGCCGGTGACCAGCGCGACCTTGCCGCCGAGCCCCAGGTTCACGCGCGCGCCTTTCCGATGAGCCGGAAGAGCCGCTCGGGAGTGACCGGCAGCTCGGCGATCTCGATCTGGAGCGGCGCCAGCGCGTCCGCGACGGCGTTCGCGATGGCCGCGGGCGCGCCGATCGTCCCGCCCTCGCCCATGCCGCGGAAGCCGCCGAGCGCGACCGGCGACGGCGTCTCCACGTGGTGCACCTCCATCGTGGGAATCTCGCACGCCGACGGCACCACGTAGTCCATCAACGTGCCGCTCAGCAGCTGGCCCTGATCGTCGTAGACGATCTCTTCCAGGAGCGCTGCGCCGATCCCCTGCGCGACACCGCCGTGAACCTGGCCGTCCACGATGAGCGGGTTGACCATCCGCCCGCAATCCTCGACCACGACGTAGCGCAGGGTCTTCACCTCGAGGGTCGCGCGGTCGATCTCGATCATCGCCGCGTGCGTCGCGTTCGACGCGGTGCCGTAGTACGGATCGTAGAAGCGCGTCGCCTCGAGGCCCGGCTCGAGCCCCTTCGGGAGCTGCTTGGCGCCCCCGTAGGCGGCGCGCGCGATCTGGCGCACCGTCACGCTGCGGTCGGGCATGCCCCGCACCGCGTAGCGGCCGTCGGCCAGCGTGACGTCGGCCGGATCGGCCTCCAGCAAGTGTCCGGCGATCACCAGCATCTTCTCGCGCACGGAGCGCCCGGCCAGGATGGCGGCGCCGCCCGCCAGCACGAGGCTCCGGCTCGCGTAGGTGCCGGTCCCGTACGGCGAGGCGTCGGTGTCGCCGTGGACGACGCGCACGTCCTCGATCGGCACGCCCACCTCGTCGGCCACGATCTGGGCCAGCGTCGTCTCGAGCCCCTGGCCGTGCGAAGCGACGCCGAACACGGCCGTCACCTTCCCCGCCGGGTCGAAGCGGATCGTCGCCGCCTCGGTGCCCGTGGAGACGGGCATCCCGGGCGAGACCGGAATGGCGGAGCCGATCCCGGTCAGCTCGACGTAGGAGGCGATGCCGATCCCGACCCAGCGACCGGCGGCGCGCGCCCGGGCCTGCTCGTCGCGCGCGGCCTTGTAGTCGAGCGCCTCGCGCGCCCGGCGCAGCGACTCGGTGAAGCTGGAGCGGTCCCACACGATGCCGGACGGCGACTTGTACGGAAAGTCCTCGTCGCGGATGAAGTTGCGGAGCCGGATCTCCGTCGGATCCAGGCCGAGCCGGCGCGCCGCCCGATCCATGAGGCCCTCGATCACGA
>DASRIY010000387.1:0-7932 GCA_035649755.1 Candidatus Methylomirabilota bacterium | reverse complement strand
CTCGCGAGGCCGTCCGGCGAGCGGGCGCGCGCCTACCTCGAGCAGCGCGGCATCGATCCCGAGGTCGCCCGTAGCTTCGGCCTCGGCTACGCGCCCGAGGGCTGGGACACGCTCCTCGGCTTCATGCGCTCGGAGAAGGTGACCGAGGAGACGCTGATCGCCGCAGGCCTGGCGATCCCGCGGGAGAACCGGGCGGGTGCCTACGACCGCTTCCGCGGGCGTCTGCTCTTCCCGATCCGCGATCTGCAGGGCCGGGTCGTCGCCTTCGGGGGCCGTGCGTTCGGCGACGAGCAGCCAAAGTACCTGAACTCCCCCGAGACGCCGCTCTACACGAAGGGCAACCTCCTCTACGCAGCCGACCTGGCTCGCCCGACGATCCAGGCGCAGAATCGGGCCTTCATCGTGGAGGGCTACGTCGACTGCCTCATGTGCCACCAGTACGGCTTCACCGGCACCGTGGCGGCGCTCGGCACCGCCTTCACGCCCGCCCAGCTCGGGCTCCTCAGACGCTATTGCGACGAGGTGGTCACGTTCTTCGATGCCGACGCCGCAGGTCAGAAGGCGGCGGCCCGGGCCGAGGAGCTGCTGGAGCCCACGGGCGGGGGCATGGCGTGGGCCGTGAACCGATCCGGCACGTTCGAGGGCAAAGGGGCCTTCCGGGTCAAGGTCGCGCTGCTGCCCACCGGCCACGACCCCGATACCTTCCTGCGGGCCTCCGGGGCCGCTGCCTTCACCGAGCGGGTGTCCGCCGCCCGGAGCCTCCTCTCGTACGCCCTCGACCGCGCCATTGCCGACCCCGACGGGGTCACCGGCGCGCGAGCCCGGGCCACCGCCTTCGCCCGGGTGTCCCTGATGCTGGCGAAGGTCGCCGACGCGGAGGAGGCCGCCGTGCTCTCGCGCGAGGCGGCCGCGCGGCTCGGCGTGGATGCGACCCAGCTCTGGATCGAGGCACAGCGCCTGCAGACGTCCCTGCGGACTCCGGTAGCCCGGCCCCAGCCGGGCCCCTCGGCGTCAACGCCGCCCGTCGAGCGCGATCTCGTGGCGCTCCTGCTTCACTCGCCGGAGGCCCGGACGCCGCTCCTGGCCCTGCTGGCCGAGGCCGACGATCTGGCCCACGGCGCGCTCCGCGCGATCGTGGGCGCCCTCAAGCGCCGGCCCGACGCCGCCGCCGAGAGCCTGATGACCGATCTCGAGACCGACGAGGCCCGCTCGGTCCTGTCATCCCTCCTCGTAGAAGATCGCGAAAGTGTTGACGCACGGGTTAGCATCGAACAGTTTCAGCGACGTCTGGAGCGCAGTCAGCGCCTGCGGCGGGCACGTGAGGTGAGCCAGTCGATCGCCGAGACCCAGGCCAAAACCGGGGTCACGGCACCGATGCACGCGGAGTTGCGAACGCTGCACCAGGAGAGCGCCGTCGTGTACGGGATCACGGGTGGTGTCGCCCAGTCGTTAGAACACGGGACCTCGGGGTCCCCAAGGAGCTCAGACGAATGAGCGAAGAGCCAAAGCTGGAGGAGCTCGACCGACTGATCTCGATGGGGAAGCAGAAGGGCTTCCTCACTTATGACGAAGTCAATGACGCCCTCCCTTCGGACCTCGTCTCGCTCGACCAGCTCGACGACATCATGATGATGTTCGGCGCGATGGACATCGAGGTGGTGGACTCGGCGAAGGCCGGCCGGCTCCCCTCCGAGGTCCGCGAGCGCAAGGCTCAGCCGGAGCCCGACGACAACGACGACGACGGCCCGCCCGAGCCGATCGATCTCACGCCCGGACCGGTCGGGCGCACCGAGGATCCCGTCCGCCTCTACCTGCGCGAGATGGGCCGGGTCGCGCTCCTCACGCGCGAGGGTGAGATCGCCCTGGCCAAGCGCATCGAGGAGGGCAAGAACCAGGTCACCGCGGCGATCCTCAGCACCAACCTGGCCCTCGAGCGCTTCCGTGAGCTCCGTGAGCAGCTTCGCCGGCACGACATCTCGGTCAAGGAAGTCGTGGACGTCAACGAGGAGGAGTTCACCGAGGAAAAGGAAGCCGACCTCACGCGGCAGGTCACCGCGGCGTTCGCGATGGTCGACCGGCTGCTCCGCGAGCGCGACAAGCTCCTCGACCAGGCCAGGAAGCTCCGCCAGAAGGCCTCGGGCCGGCGCAAGCCGCGCAAGGGCAAGGATCCGGCGTGGAAGCGGCTGGAGACGCAGGCCGAGCAGCGGCAGACGCGCGTGCTCGAGAAGCTTCGCGCGCTCAACATCGGCAATCAGATCATCGACCGCGAAGACCCGGACCTCCAGCGTCGCGGCCTCGTGCAGCGCCTGCGCGATCTGCTCGACGACGTCGAGCGCGCCGAGCGCGTCATCCGGCTCTGGACCAACGGCCGGCGCCCGTCGGCGGACGAGGTGCAGAATCTCATCTACGTCTCGTTCCGCGACCCGGCGGCCAACGGCGTAACCGGCGTAGCCGGCGATCTCCACCTGAAGGCCGCCAAGAAGTTCCCCTCCCCCAAGCAGCAGCAAGTCTGGGTCGCCCAGCAGGAGATCAAGGTCGCCGAGACGCGCGCCAACGCGAAGGCCGACGAGATCAAGCGCGTCATGACCATCATCAAGGCCGGCCAGGTTAAGGCCGCGCAGGCGAAGAAGGAGATGGTCGAGGCCAACCTGCGCCTCGTCATCTCGATCGCGAAGAAGTACACGAATCGCGGCCTGCAATTCCTGGATCTCATCCAGGAGGGCAACATCGGACTGATGAAAGCGGTCGACAAATTTGAGTACCGGCGCGGCTACAAGTTCTCGACCTACGCGACCTGGTGGATCCGCCAGGCGATCACGAGAGCCATCGCCGACCAGGCGCGGACTATCAGAATTCCTGTGCACATGATCGAGACGATCAACAAGCTCATCCGGACCTCTCGCCAGCTCGTGCAGGAGCTCGGCCGCGAGCCGACCCCGGAAGAGATCGCCGCCAAGATGGACGTGCCGGTCGACAAGGTGCGCAAAGTGCTGAAAATCGCCCAGGAGCCAATCTCCCTGGAAACACCGATCGGGGAGGAAGAAGACAGTCATCTGGGCGATTTCATCGAGGACAAGCAGGTCGTGTCCCCCGTGGAGTCGATCATCGGCCTCTCGCTGCGCGAGCAGACGAACAAGGTGCTCAATACGCTCACGCCGCGCGAGGAGAAGGTGCTGCGTCTCCGCTTCGGCCTCTCCGACGGCTGCGAGCACACGCTCGAGGAAGTCGGCCAGGACTTCGCGGTCACCCGCGAGCGCATCCGTCAGATCGAGGCCAAGGCGCTGCGCAAGCTGCGGCACCCCTCGCGGTCCAAGAAGCTCAGGAGCTTCCTGGAGTCGTGATCGGAGTATGACGACCTTGCGGGCCCATAGCTCAATGGCAGAGCAGCCGGCTCATAACCGGTTAGGTCTTGGTTCGAGTCCAGGTGGGCCCACTGTTCGGCTACAATCAGGGAAGGCGTGGAACCACAGCTCCTGACGCTGATCGACTTGCAGGGCTTCGACACGCGGATCGCCGCGCTCGAAGCCGACGCCGCCCGACTTCCCAAGCAGATCGAAGCCATCCACGCCGCCCTCGCCGAAGCCAAGTCGTCGCTCGACCTGATCAAGCAGAAGGCCGACGCGACCAGGAAAGACCTCCGGAGCAAGGAAAAGGACCTCGAGGTCACCACCGCCAAGCGCTCCAAGGCCGAGAGCCGCCTCTGGGAGGTCAAGAACAACGTCGAGTACTCCGCGGTCCTCTCCGAGATCGAGAGCATCAAGCAGGAGAAGGCGCGCGGTGAGGAAGAGATCCTCGGTCTGATGGAGCTGCAGGAGCGCTTCGTCGCCGAGGCCCGCGAGGCCGAGACCCGCCTGAAGGCCCGCGAGGAGCAGGCCCGTCAGGAAGAGGCCGTCGTGCGCAAGAAGCTGGAGGCGGTCGAGAGCCAGCTGACCACGGTTCGCGTCGAACGCGACACCCGCGCCCGCGAGCTGCCGCGCCCGCTCCTGGCCGACTACTCGAAGATCCTCAAGGCCCGCGCCGGCGTGGCGGTCGCAAGTGTCAACAGCACCGCCATCTGCGGCGGCTGCCGCGTGGCAATCCGGCCGCAGGCCATCCAGGAGCTGAAGGCCGCGCGCACGCTGATGATCTGCGAGAGCTGCGGCCGCTACCTCTACTGGCAGGAATCAGCCTGACGCCGCGTCCGGCGGCGCCCGCGCGCTCCCCGCGCGACCTCGTCCTCTACACCGACGGCGCCTGTCGCGGCAATCCCGGCCCCGGCGGCTGGGCCGCCCTCATCATCGACGGCGCCGAGGAGCGGGTCGTGTCGGGCGGCGAGCCCCAGACCACCAACCAGCGCATGGAGCTGACGGCGGTCATCGAGGGGCTCGCGGCCATCTCCGGGCGTCGCCGCGTGCGCGTGCACTCCGACAGCGCCTACATCGTCAACTGTTTCCGCGACGGCTGGTGGGAGCGCTGGGAGGGGAACGGCTGGAAGAACGCCCAGAAGCAACCCGTCGCCAACCGCGATCTCTGGGAGCGGCTCATCGCCGAGACGCGCCGGCGCGACGTGGTCTGGCAGAAGGTGGCCGGACACGCCGACGACGAGCTGAACAACCGGGTGGACGCCCTCGCCCGTGCCGCGATCGTCGGCTAGACCGCGCTGGATCGTCCTCGCCGTTTTCGGAATTGCGACGCTGCTCGGTGGCCTGTCACTCGCCTATGGCGGAGCCCTCGCTCTCTCGCTCGCGCTGGCATTCCCGGCGGCCGAGTCGTGGCTACCGGGCGCGAACGTCACGCGCGAGGAGGTGCAGATCCCGTTCGGCGGACGGACGCTCACCGCCGATCTCTACCGGTCAGGGCATCCGCGCGGCACGATCGTCCTCGTTCACGGGCTCTCGACCGCCGGCCGCCGCCAGCCCGACCTGGCTCGACTCGCGCGACTCCTCGCGCGCCACGGTCCTTTGGCCCTCGTGCCGCAATTCGACTCGCTCGCGGCGTTCAAGCTGGACGGCCACGAGGTTGCCGCCATCGTCGCCGCCCTGGACTACGCGGCTGGTGTCGCGCGCCCCGTCGCGGTCGCCGGCTTCAGCTTCGGCGCGGGCCCGGCGCTCCTCGCGGCAGCGGAGCGTTCCGACCTGCGGCTCGCCGGCAGTTTCGGTGGCTACGCCGATCTGCGGGCGGTGGTCGAGTACGTCACGACGGGCGCCGGCGCCGAGCCGTACAACCGCTGGAAGCTTCTCCAGCTCCTCGCCGGACTCGTCGGCGACGCGAGTGATCGTGTCGAGCTCGAAGCGATCGCGCGGGCCAGGCTCGCCAACCCCTTCGAGGACACTTCGCGGCGGGAGGCCGAGCTCGGCCCGAACGGCCGCGCGGTCCTGGCGCTCGTCCACAATCGCCGCGCGGACGCGGTGAAGGCGCTCCTCGCCGGCCTGTCCGCCGACGCCCACGCCGCACTCGACCGGCTGTCGCCGCTGTCCGCGATGCCACGCCTGCGGGGACGGGCGCTGATCGCCCACGGCCGCGCCGACTCGTCCATCCCCTACACGGAGAGCGTGCGACTGGGGGAAGCCGCGGGCAGCCAGGCGGTCATCCTGACGACGTTTCACCACACCGGGCCCCTTTCGCTCATGGAGATCATGAGGTCCGGCCTACCCGACGGCTGGAAGCTCGTGGGGCTCGCCGACGCGCTCCTGAGCGGCCGGGGCCGCTGAGGCAGGCTTCGGTCGGCTATACTCGTATTGGCGCCAGAGAAGGCTGGATGATCGCCGGTCGCGGCGACGCGGCAGGAGGAAAGTCCGGGCTCCACAGGGCAGGGTGCTGGGTAACGCCCAGGGGGGGTAACCCCACGGACCAGTGCCACAGAAAAGAGACCGCCGTTCTTTGAACGGTAAGGGTGAAACGGTGAGGTAAGAGCTCACCAGCGGCTCGGGTAACCGGGCCGGCTAGGTAAACCCCACCCGGAGCAAGGCCCAATAGGGGAGCTATGGCGTGGCCCGCGCCGCTCCCGGGTTAGGCCGCTGGAGACGCCGGGTAACCGGCGTCGTAGAGAAATGATCGTCGCTCCGGACGGGCAACCGTTCGGGGAACAGAACCCGGCTTACAGGCCTTCTCTGGCGCCCCTTCTCAGTCCTACTCGATGACCTGATCGGCTCGAAGCAGGAGCGTCCGCGGTATCGCGAGATTGAGCGCGCGGGCGGCCTTGAGATTGATCACGAGCTCGAATTTCGTGGGCTGCTCGATCGGCAGGTCGCCGGGCCTGGCTCCTTTCAGGAGCTTGTCCACGTACGTCGCGGCACGACGGTAGATCTCGGGGAGGCTCGGCCCGTAGCTCATGAGGCCCCCGAACTCGGCATAGTCCCGGAGCGAGAGGATCGACGGGATCCGCTGTTCCTGCGCAAACTTCGCGATGAGCTGGCGATAGGGCCCGATCAGCGAGTCGAGAATCGTGACCAATCCTCCCGGACGGTACCTGGGGATCGCGGTGAACGCGTTCAGCAGATCGGACGACTGTCTGACCGAAAACGATTCGAGCGCCACCCCCAAGGCGCGCGCGGCCGACTGCATCACCTTCCACTCCGCGATGTTGGCCGCGTTCTGAGAGTTCCAGACGACCGCGACTCGAGTCAGCTTCGGGACGGCCTCTTTCAGGAGCTCCACGCGTTTTCCGCCGAGCTCGGGAAAGCTGAGGGTGAGCCCCGTCACGTTTCCGCCCGGCTTCGCGAGATTCTCGACGAGGCCCGCGCCGACCGGATCGCCCACCGCGATCATCACGATCGGAACAGTCTTCGTCGTGTTCTTCGCCGCCAGCGTCGCCTGAAAGCCGGTGGCAGCAATGAGGTCGACGTTGAGCTTGACGAGCTCCGCCGCCACATCCTCGAGGAGCTCGAAGTTCCCCCCGGCTGACCGGTACTCGATGACGATCGTCTGGCGGTCCACATAGCCGAGCTGTCTGAGTCCGTCGATGAATGCCGCGCGTTCCGGAGAGGGAATTTCCGCCAGTGGCACGGACAGGAGATAGCCGATACGTGGGATCGGCTTCGCCGGCTGGGCATGGCCGATGCCCGCGCCGAGGATGACCGCGAGGCCATGGGCAATGAACGTTCGGCGGTCCACGCCAGTCACCCGCAATGGGCACCTCGCTCGGGAAGACTGGCGCGGAGTCTACCCGAACGCTGGGACACGCACCAGCGAGTGCGTGGCGCCGTCACTTCTTGGGGGCTTCACCGGGCTCGCAAGGCTCGCGATGGTACAACTTCTGCCTACAAGAATTTCGGATGATGCGCACGTCTGTCTCACGAAGTGGCTCTGCAACAGTGTCCCTCGGCAGCGCTCCTCGGGAGAGGATCTGAAAATGTCAAAGCGTTTGTGGATGCTCGTGGTGCTCGTGGTGTCGGTCTCCCGGCGGTGGGCCTCGCCGGCGACCGCGCCGACAAGGTCGATTCGCGCTCCTGCAGCCCGTGGTCCTGCCCTTCAAGGGAACCTTTCGGATGCCGTTCGCGATGGACAGTCACGCCCGGCTGATGCGGAGCAATCGGACGCGGCGGCGTTCGACCTGGGAGACGCCTCGAAGTGAGCTTCGGCCCGTAGCCGACTCCCGACGCCGGTCGATCAGGGCCTGAAAGGCCCGCCACAGGTAGGGGTTGACCAGCCCGGGCGTACCGGCCGTCGGGCGCCTTACTTTTCTTGCACTTCCGGAGCACTCCGGGCCATCTCACCGACCCTTTTCTCTTTGGAACTATTCGGCTGCCCCGGTCACACTAGGAGAACGCGCGTGAAAACTCCGGTGACCGCCCTGTGAAGCTCCGCGAAGCCGCCAGCACGATCTTTTCGCTGACCGCGGTCCTGCCGCTCCTGATCTTCCTCTACTTCATGTGGAAGTTCGGGCTCCTGGAGTCGACGGAAGTTCAGCTTGGCATCTTCTTCGCGCTCGCCATCGCGCTCCTCGGCTACGCC
>DASRIY010000386.1:0-19905 GCA_035649755.1 Candidatus Methylomirabilota bacterium | reverse complement strand
CAGCGGCTGGTCAACCTGGGCTACTTCGAGAGCGTGAACGTCACGACCCAGCCGGGGGCCGACAAGACCAAGATCATCGTGAACGTCGACGTGGTCGAGCGGGCGACCGGGCTGTTCAGCATCGGCGGCGGCTACTCGTCGGTCGACTCGCTGGTCGGCACCATCGATCTCGCCCAGCGCAACTTCCTGGGCCGCGGCTGGGAGGTCTCCGTCCGGATCCGCGCTGGCGCCCAGACGCAGCAGGGGACGCTGAGCTTCACCGAGCCCTGGCTGTTCGACCGGCCGCTCTCCGCCGGGTTCGACATCTACAAGAACATCCGGAACTACGACGACTACAAGTACGACACCACGGGCCTGGGTCTGCGCCTGAGCCACCCGTTCGAGGAGTACTGGCGCTGGCTGATCGGCTACCGGCTGTCCCGCGACAACATCACGGATATCCCGGAGGACGCGTCCCCGTCCCTGAAGGCAGAGGAAGGCGTCACCATCACCTCGGCGATCGGCCTGTCGCTGACACGCGATAGCCGGGACCTCGTCGTGGCGCCGACCAAGGGCGCGCAGACCGCGCTTACGGTCGACTTCGCCGGCCTCGGCGGTGACTCGAAGTTCATCAAGCTCAACGCGCTCCAGACCTACTTTTTCCCGATCTGGTGGGGCCATATCCTCGGGTTCCGGGCGGAGGCGGGCTACGGGTGGGGCTGGTCAGGTGAGCCCTTGCCCCTGTTCGAGCGCTACTTCCTGGGCGGCCCGAATTCGGTCCGGAGCTTCAAGTTCCATGGCCTTTCGCCGGTGGACGCCGATGGATTCAAGACCGGCGGCACCAGCGACCTGCTGGGGAACGTGGAGTACATCATTCCCTTGCCCTTCGCCTTCCGCCTGGCGGCCTTCTTCGACATCGGCCAGGTCTACGGGTTCACCACCCCGTTCGCTCTTTCGGATTTACGTAAGGCGGCCGGTGGGGGTATACGATGGCAATCGCCGTTCGGCCCCATCCGAGTCGACTACGGTGTCAATCTGGACCGGAGAGCGGGCGAGGACTTCGGCGCGTTCCATTTCTCGGTGGGTTCGCCGTTCTGAGGAGGGTTGGATGAAACAGTCGTATCGCGTGATCATGAAAGCGGCGGTGCTCCTCGGCCTCGCCGTGTCGCCGGCTGCCGCTCAGGCTCCCGGCCCGAGCGCCGCCCCCACGGCCGCGGCGAACCATCGGATCGGGTACATCGACGTACAGCGGGTGCTGGCCCGGTCTTCGGCCGGTGTGGCGGCGCGCGAGCAGCTCGAGCGCGAGAAGGCCGGCATGCAGCGCGAGATGGAGGGCAAGCGGCAGGAGCTCGAGAAGCTGCGCGACGAGCTCGAGAAGAAGGGCTCGCTCATGACCCCCGACGCGCGGCGCGAGAAGCAGGATTCGTTCGAGCGCAAGCGGCGCGACGCTGCGCGCCAGATGGACGACTTCCAGAAGGAACTCGAGAAAAAGGAGCAGGCGCTGCTCCAGCGGGTGCTCCAGGAGCTGTCGGGGGTCATCGATCGCGTCGGCAAGGACAAGGGCTACTACCTCATCGTGGAGAAGCGGGGTGCCTCGGTGCTCTACGCCTCGCCGGACGCCGACCTGACCGACGACGTCATTCGCGCCTACGACCAGCAGGCGCCCAAGAAATCGCCCTGATGTCGAGGGCGACCCGAGCGGACCGCCGGCCGGCATGATCGAGGGGGTGCACCCGACCGCCGTCGTGGACTCGAAGGCGACGCTCGGCGATGGCGTTCGTGTCGGGGCGTTCGCAGTCATCGGCCCGGAGGTGAAGATCGCCGCCGGAGCCGAGGTCGGTCACCACTGTGTGCTCGAGGGGCGCATCGAGATCGGCGAGCGGGTCACGGTGGGGCACGGCTCGCTGCTGGGCGGCCGGCCCCAGGATCTGAAATTCCGCGACGACACGCCGTCGGGCGTCCGGATCGGCGCCGACACGGCCATTCGCGAGTACGTGACGATCCATCGCGCGACCAGCGCCGGCGGGTGGACCGAGATCGGCAACAACTGCCTCATCATGACGATGAGCCACGTGGCCCACGACTGCCGGATCGGCGACGGCGTCATCGTCATCAACTACGCGGGTATCACCGGCCACTGCCAGATCGGCGAGCGGGCGACCATCGGCGGCCTCGTCGGCATGGTTCCGTTCACGCGCATCGGCGCCTACGCGTACATCGGGGGCATGTCGCGGGTCAACGCCGATGTGCCCCCGTTCGTGCTGGCGGAGGGCAATCCGGCCGCCGCGCACGGGATCAACGTCATCGGACTCAGGCGCGCGGGTATTGCCGCGGCGGATCGTCGCTTGCTGCAGGACGCCTACCGGCTGCTCTATCGCAGCGGGCTCTCGCCGGGCCGGGCGGCCGAGCGGATTCGCGAGGAGCTGGCGCCCACGCCTCCAGTCACCGCGCTGCTCGACTTCATCGCGGGCGCGCGGCGCGGGATCTGCCGAGCCGGATCGGGCCCGGCCGTCGACGACGAGGCGGGCGCGGAGGCGCGCCCGGAAAGCGAGCCGGTGTGATGGCCGTGCGAGCGTCCGCGGACGATCGAAGGCTGCGCGCCGGAGTCGTGGGCGCCGGGCACATGGGCCAGTACCACCTCCTGGCCTACGCCGAGTTCTGGGACATCGAGCTGGCCGGCGTCGTCGACACCGACCGCGAGCGTGCCGCCCAGGTGGCCGCCTACTACGACACCCGCGCGCTCGTGGACCATCGCGACCTGATCGGCGTGGTCGACCTCGCCAGCGTCGCGGTGCCGACCGAACAGCACTTCAAGGTCGCCGGCGATCTCCTGGAGGCGGGGGTGAGCGTCCTCGTCGAGAAGCCGATCGCGCCGACGCTCGAAGAGGCGCGGGAGCTCTTCGCCATCGCGCGGCGCAGCGGCGCGGTGCTGCACGTCGGCCACGTCGAGCGGTTCAACGGCGCGGTGCAGGAGCTCCGGAAGATCGTGGAGCGCCCGATCCTGATCGAGTCGCGGCGCCTCGGCCCCTTCACGCCGCGCGTGCAGAAGGACAGCGTCGTGATGGACCTCATGATCCACGATCTCGACATCGTCCTCGGGCTGGTCGACTCGCCGCCGCGGCGCCTCACCGCGATGGGCTCGTCGGTGGTGTCGGCGGCGACTGACATCGCCAACGTGCAGATCGGCTTCGAGTCCGGGACGATCGCGCTGATCACCGCCAGCCGCGCTACCGAGGAGAAGATCCGGACCCTCGCGATCACCCAGCCGGACGCCTACGTCGTGCTGGACTACGCCGAGCAGGACATCCAGATCCACCGGCGGGCGGCGCAGGAATACACGCTCAACCGCGAGTCGATCCGCTACCGGCGCGCCTCCTTCGTCGAGCACGTCCAGGTGCACAAAGACAACCCGCTCAAGCTCGAGATCCTTCACCTCGTCCGCGCGGTTCGCCGCGCCCGGGCCGGCGAGGCCGTGGTCCTGGCCGAGACCGAGGACCTCCGGTCGCTGGCCATGGCCCTCGAGATCGAGCAAATGATCCGGGACGGCCGCTGCGAGGCGGCGTACTCGAACCACCTACCGTGGAGCGCTCGCTCGGCCTGATCTGCGGCACCGGCGTCCTGCCGGCGCGCGTCGCCGGCGAGGCCAGGCGCCAGGGATGGCGCGTGGTCGCGTTCACGTTCGGCGAGGTGCCCGGCGTAGAAGCTCACGCCGACCTCACGATCCCGAGCCGCTTCGACGAGGTCGCCGCCGTCCTCGGCGCCCTCGCGCAGGAGCAGATCGGCTCCGTCCTCTTCTCGGGGAAGTTCTCGGTCGGGGAGTACCTGCGCGGCGAGCGTCCCGACGCTACGCTCAAGGCGCTCGAGAGAGACGCCGGAACGATCGTCGACACGAACCTGGCCCAGGCCGTCACCGCGATGCTCGGCGGCATGGGCATCGAGCTGCTCGATCAGCGGCCCTTCCTGGGCGACTGGCTCGGCGGGAGTGGCTGCTGGTCGGCGCGCGAGCCCACCGAGTCCGAGTGGACCGACGTACGGCGCGGCCTCGCCGTCGCGCGGCTCATGGCCGACGCGCAGGTCGGTCAAACGGTCGTGGTCAAGCGCGGCGCCGTGGTGGCGGTCGAGGCGATCGAGGGGACGACCGAGACGATCCGCCGCGGTGTCGCCGGCGGCGGCAAGGGTGTGGTCGTGGTCAAGGCGGTCGCACGCGACCACGACTACCGCTTCGACATGCCGACCGTTGGACCCGAGACGGTCGAGGTGGCGGGGGCCGGCGGCGCGGCGGTCGTCGCGCTCGAGGCGGGCCGCGTGCTCATTCTGGACCGAGACGCGTGCCTGCGCGTCGCCGACGGCGCCGGTATGGCCCTGGTGGGCGTGGAGTGACCGCCGGCCGGTCACAGGCGATCATGATCGTCGCCGGCGAGGCTTCCGGCGATCTGCACGGAGCGGGCCTGTGCCGGGCGCTGCGAAACCTCGACCCGCGCCGGCGTCTCTACGGGATGGGCGGCGCGGGCATGGCCGCCGCCGGCATGGATCTCCTGGTGGACGTGACGGCGAACGCGGTCGTGGGCGGGAGCGAGGCGGTCGGCGAGGTGCCCCGTCTCTACCGCGCGTACCGCCAGCTTCGGGCCGCGCTGCGAGGTGAGTCGCGTCCAGCCGCCCTCGTGCTGATCGACTTCCCGGAATTCAATCTGCTCCTGGCCCGCACGGCGCGGCGAGTCGGCGTGCCCGTCGTGTACTTCATTCCACCGCAGGTGTGGGCGTGGCGCGGATGGCGGGTGAGGACCATCCGGAGACTCGTCTCGCTGGTGCTCGCCGTCTTTCCGTTCGAGGCGGCGCTGTATCGGCGGGCCGGGGTGCCGGTCGAGTTCGTCGGCCATCCGCTCCTCGACCAGATCGGGTCGGCGCCCCCGCGCGAGGAGGCGCGGCGCCGGCTTCGCATCGACGAGCGCGCGCTGGTCGTCGGCCTCTTGCCCGGCAGCCGCCACCAGGAGATCGTCGGTGTGCTGCCGGTGATGCGCGAGGCCGCGGCGAAGGTGCTGGCGGCCGTCCCGGGGACTCGCTTCGTGCTCGGGCTGGCGCCGACGATCGAGCGATCTCTCGCCAAGCATCACCTCGCCGGCGGACCGGATATCCAGATCGTCGAGAACCAGACGCACGCGGTCATCCGCGCGGCCGACCTGATTCTCGCGGCCTCGGGCACCGTCACGCTCGAGACGGCGCTGCTCGGCACGCCCATGGTCGTCTGCTATCGCCTGTCGGCGCTCAGCGAGATGGTCCTGCGTCTCTTGGCGACTGTTCCATGGATGAGCCTGGCGAACCTGGCGCTCGGGCACGCCGTCGTGCCGGAGCTCCATCGCCGTACGACGACGAGCGAGAGGCTCTCCCGCGAAGCCCTGCGTCTCTTGACCGACCCGAGCGCGCGCGATGCGCAGCGGGCCGCGTTCGGCGAGCTGACGGGCATGCTCGGCGAGCCGGGGGTCGGGGCGCGCGCGGCGCGCCTGGTGCTCGCGCAGGCGAGCCTCTGACCGTGATCGATGCGCGCGCCGCGTTTCTGCCTCCGCTCGCCGCCACGCTCGTGCGGCTCCTGGGCGGCACGCTTCGGCTGCGGGTCGAAGGCACCGATGCTCTCGTGCCGCTCTGGGCAGCGGCGCGGCCGATGATCTACTGCGTGTGGCACGGGCGAATTTTAATGACGCCCTGGCTCAACGCTCGCCTGCGCCGTACTCATGGCGCCCGCGCCGTCAGCGTCCTCGCGAGCCGCTCGCGCGACGGAAGCCTGGTCAGCGGCTACGTGAGCCGCTTCGGTCTCGACGTCATCCGCGGCTCGTCCTCGAGAGGCGGCGCGACGGCTCTACGCGCGCTCGTCACGGCTGTCCGAGGCGGCCGGGACGTGTGCCTGGTGCCCGACGGGCCGCGCGGTCCGCGCGGTCAGCTTGGACCGGGCGTGGTGGCGCTGGCCGGCCTGACGGGCGCGCCGGTGGTGCCGCTGGGATTCGCGGCGAGGCCCGCCAACCGTCTCGCGACGTGGGACGCGTTCATGGTGCCGGTGCCGTTCGCCCGCGCGGCCGCGGTGTTCGGCGCCGCGACGACGGTTGCCCGCGACGCGGACTTCGAGCTCGCCCGCAAGGACGTCGAGCGCCGGCTCGACGAGGTCACCGCGACGGCCGACCGGCTGGTAGGCGCATGATGTACGCTTTATATACGGGGCTGGCGCTGATCGGGCTCGTGGCGCTCGGGCTTCCCGTCGCGCTCTGGAGGCGTCTGACGCGCGGCGTGGCGATCAACGCCCGAGCGCGTCTCGGACACGGGGCGTCGACCGGCAAAGGCCGGCCCGTGGCGTGGCTACACGCGGTGTCGGTGGGCGAGGCGATCGCCGCCGCGCCGCTGGTCGAGGGGCTCAGGCGTCTCTATCCCGAGCTACCGATGGTGATGACAACCGTGACGAACACTGGAGCACAGATCGTCCGGGAGCGATTCGCCGGGCTCGCCACTCACCGTTTCTTCCCGCTCGATCTTCCCTGGGCCGTCAAGCGCTTCGCGGCGGCGATCGACCCGGCGTTTCTGATCTGCATGGAGACGGAGCTCTGGCCCAACGCGCTGCGCGCGCTGGCGGCGTGCGGCGTCCCGGTGATGATCGCCAACGGCCGCATCTCGGACCGCTCCTATCGCCGTTACCGGCTCGTGCGGCGCTTCCTGGCGCCGGTCCTCGCCGACGTGCGCGTGTTCGCGATGCAGTCGGACGAGGACGCCCGGCGCATCATCGCGCTCGGCGCGCATCCCGAGCGCGTCGTCGTCACCGGCAACATGAAGGCCGATGCCGCCGTCGCCGACACGGCCGGCGCGGTGGACCTGTGGCGACGCCTCCTCGCGCTCGGTCCCGGCCAGCGCGTGTGGATCGCCGGGAGCACGCACGCGGGAGAGGAAGAGCTGGTCCTCGAGGCACATCGCGCGGCGCTCGCCGAGTCGCCGGAGCTGGTCCTGGTCATCGCGCCCAGGCATCCGGAGCGCACGGGCGAGGTGCTGGCGCTTCTGGCTCGCAAGGGCTGGGCCTCGATCCGTCGCAGCGAGCTTCCGGTCGCGGTCACGAGCACCGAGGCGTCCGCGGCGCCACCCGTGATCGTGCTCGACACGGTCGGCGAGCTGGCGGCCCTCTACGCCATCGCCGACGTCGTGTTCGTGGGGGGGAGCCTCGTGCCGGTCGGCGGCCACAACCTGCTCGAGGCTGCCCAGCGTCGCAGGCCGGTCCTCGTCGGGCCCCACGTGGGGAATTTTCGCGAGTCGACGAGCCTGCTCGAGTCGGTCGGCGCTGCCGTCGTCGTGCGCGACGCGGCCGAGCTCGCGCGCGAGCTTCGCCGACTGCTGGCCGATCCAGATCTACGGGCGAAGATGGGCGACCTGGGATACGAGGCGATCGTGTCGCGCCAGGGCGCCGTCCGGGAGACGCTCGAGCTCGTCGACCGCTATCTTCGGGCGGGGGCGCGCGCGTGACCTCCCGTGAGCGTTTCATCCGGGGCTGGGAGGAAGGCTTCAAGCCGAGCTCGGCGCGCATGCTCGCCGTGGCCGGCGGTGGCTACCGGGGGCTGCTCGGAGCCCGCGAATGGCTCTACGGGCGCGGGCTCCTGAAGTCCCGGGCGCTGCCGTGTCGCGTCGTGTCGATCGGTAATCTCACCGTGGGCGGAACCGGCAAGACGCCGGCGGTCGAGGTGGCCGTTCAGACGCTGGTTGCGCTGGGCCATCGCCCGGCCGTCGTCAGCCGCGGCTACGGGCGCACGACGCGCGGCGTCCAGATCGTGGCGGACGCGGCCTCGATCAGCCTCGACCCGGAGGAATCGGGTGACGAGCCGTTCCTGCTCGCGCGCCGGCTGCCGGGAATCCCGATCGTGGTCGGCGCCAATCGCTACGACGCGGCGCGCGCGGCCATCGAGAAGTTCGGCGTGACGGCGATCGTGCTGGACGACGGGTTCCAGCACCGGACCCTCGCGAAGGACCTCGAGATCGTGATGGCGCGGGCGCGGCGACCGTGGGGAAACGGACGACTGCTGCCGGCGGGCCCGCTGCGCGAGCCGCTCGCCTCGCTCGCGCGGGCTGATCTGGTCGTCGCCGCCGGCGCCCTCGGCCTGGACGACGCGCGCGAGGTGGTCGACGCCGTCGACGAGCACGCGCCGCGGGTGCCCGTCATCACCGCCACGCTCGTGCCGTCGGAGTGCTGGGAGGCAGGGCGCATGCAGCCCCTCGGTCTCGCCGAGCTCGCCGGGCGGAGGCTGATCGCGTTCGCCGGCATCGCGTCCCCCGCGGCCTTCGCGGCCACGCTCAAGAGCAGCGGGGTGGCCGTCGAATACCTCGCGGAGTTCGCCGATCACCACTGGTACTCGGCGGAGGACGTCGGGCGACTCGACGCCCGCGCCAAGGACCTCGGCGTGGAGGCGCTCATCACCACCGAGAAGGACTGGGTGCGGCTGCGCCGGCTTCGTCTGCCGAAACGGCCCCTCTACGTCCTGAGCGTTCGGCTCGTGCTGCAGACGGGTGAGCCCGCCTGGCGGCAGGCGTTCCGCCGCGCCTGCCCGTGAAGATCACCGTCCGGCTGCCCAACTGGATGGGCGACACCGTCATGGCCGTGCCGGCGCTCCGCGCCATTCGCGGGAAGTTTCCCGAGGCGCAGGTGTTGCTCGCGGGGCCGTGGGTCGATCTGCTCGCGGGGCAGGGGCTGGGCGACGTGCTCGTGGGCTATCCACGAAAGTGGAGCGGTCGCCTGCGCGTCGCCGACACGGTACGCGAGTTCCGCGGCGAGGCCGTCGTGCTCATGCCGAGCTCGTTCGAGGCCGCCGCGGCGGCCCTGTACTGGCGCGGCCGCCGCCGGATCGGCTACGCCACGGACACTCGCGGCTGGCTCCTCACCGACGCGCTGCCCCTGCCGTCGCCGCGCCTGCACCAGGTCGACGAGTATCTGCGCCTGGTGGCGCGCCTCGGCGCCGACACGGCGCAGCGCGAGCCGCGCCTGACTGCTCCCAAGCCCGATGCCGACTCGCGGCGGCGGGTGCGCGATCTCCTGCGCGAATGCGGCGCCGGTGAGGACAGGCCCCGGATCGGCGTGCATCTCGGCGCCGCCTACGGGCCGGCCAAGGTCTGGGCGCGCGAGCGTGTCGTCGACTTCTGCCGGCGCGCGCCCGAGCGGGGCGTGTTGCCCGTGTTACTGGGCGCGCCGTCGGACGTACCCGCCGCCGATGACGTGATGCGGCAGGTCCGCGTGGCGAGCCTCGTCGGACGCGACAGCCCCGATCTGCTGCCCGCCGTCCTCACGGAGATTGCCGCCCTGGTCTCGGGCGACACCGGCGTCGCGCATCTCGCGGCGGCGCTCGGCACGCCGGTCGTGGCGCTCTTCGGACCGACCGACCCGGCGCTCAGCGCCCCGCTCGGCAACGTGGCGGTGATGCGGCATTCCGTTCCGTGCGCGCCGTGCTTCTACCGGGCCTGTCCCATCGACCATCCGTGCATGCGCGGGATCGGCGCCGACGCGGTGGGCGACGAGATCGACGCCTTGCTGTCGCGGACCGCGTGAACCCGCTCACGATTCTCCACCTCGCCGCGAACCGCTGGTGGACGGGCAGCGCCGATCCGGTCATCCAGCTCGTATCGGGCCTGCGGGCCCGGGGCCACCGCGTTCTCCTCGGGATCATTCCCGGCGACCGATTCGCCGCCAAGGCGAAGGAGGCGGGAATCGATCTGGTCGAGGGTCTCCAGATGGACGCTCGCTTCGGGCCGCGCGCGCTCGCACGCGACGTGCTGCGGCTGCGCGCCGTCATTCGCGACGAGGGCGTGGACGTCGTCCACACGCACCATTCCCACGATCACTGGCTGGCGATGCTGACGCGGCCGAAGCGGGAGCTGGGCGGCCGGCCGCCGGTGGTGCGGACCTTCCACAACCTGCGCTCGGTCAAGCGCGACCGGCTCGCCTCGACCCTCTACCGCCGCACCGCGGCCGTGTTCGCGGTGTCGCGCCAGATCGAGTCGCGCTGCCGCGAGGCCGGGATCGCGCCGGACCGGATCTTCTGGATCCCGGGCACGGTCGACCTTCGCCGCTTCACGGCCGACGCCGACCCGACGCCGATCCGCGAGGAGTTCGCGCTCGGCGACGCGCCCGTCGTCGTCTCGGTCGCCCGACTGGCAACCAACCGCGGCCACGAGCTCCTGCTGGCGGGCGTCCGCCAGCTGATCCGCCGGCTCCCGCGCGCGCGCGTTCTGCTCGTGGGAAAAGGAGAGACGCGCCGCCATCTCGAGCAGCTGGTGACCGAGCTCGATCTCGGCAAGCACGTGACCTTCACGGGCTATCGCGACGCCGATCTTCCCGCGGTCCTCGCGGCCGCTGACTGCTTCGCGCTCATGGCGGCCGGCTCGGACGAGTCGTGCCGGGCCGCGCTCGAGGCGATGGCCGCCGGCTGTCCCGTGATCGCCCGCCGGGTGGGCGCGCTCCCGGAGACCGTCGTGCACGGCGAGACCGGCTTCCTGATCGACGACGATCGACCGGAGAGTGTCGCGGAGGCGCTCGGGACCATCCTGGAAGACCCTGAGCGCGGCGCGGCGATGGGCCGCGCGGGCCGCGTCCGGGCGGAGCAGTGCTTCAGCGCCGAGCGATCGGTCGACACGGTCGAGCGCGTGTACGGAGAGATCTGGTGAGGATCCTCCAGCTCGTGTCGTGCCGCGGCTGGTCGTCGGACGCGTACTGGGCGGCGCGGACGACGCGGGAGCTCGAGCGCCGCGGCCACACCGTGACGCTCGCGTGCCTGGCCGGCAAGGAATCGCGGGTGCTCGACGGCATGCGCCGGGAGGGTGTAGAGCCCGATACCACGCTGGCGTTCGCGAGCGGCGTTCGTCCCGGAAGAGACGGGCGCGACCTGGCGCGCCTGCGCAAGCTACTGGAGCGCGCCGACCTCGTTCATGTGCACCGCGGCAAGGAGCACTGGCTCGCCGCGGTCGCCAATCGGCTGATCGGCCGTCCGCGGCCCCTCGTGAGGACGCGCCACATCGCGCTGGCGGTGCGGCCTCACGCCGCCAATCGCTGGCTCTATCGCCGCGCCACGGCGCTCGTCGTGACGGTGACCGAGGCCATCCGGGGCCAGCTCGTTGCCGCCGGGCTCGTCGACGCCGATCGGGCGCTCGCGCTGCACGGCGGCGCGGACGCCGAGCGGTACCGGCCGCTCCCGCGCGATCCCGAGATGTACCGGCGCCTGGGCGGTCACCCGGGTCAGCCGCTGGTCGGCATGGTCGGCGGCCTTCGCGTCATGAAGGGACACGCGGTCGTCGTCGAGGCGGCGGCGCGGCTGGCGGCGCGCGGGATCCGACCCCACTTCGCGTTCGTGGGACGCGGGAGCGTGGAGAAGATGGTTCGCGACACGATCGAGCGCGCCGGGCTCGGAGCGCAGTTCAGCATCGTCGGCTTCCTCGACGATCTGCCCGCTGCCCTCGCCGCGCTCGACGTGGCCCTCTACGTGCCGCTCGAGTCCGACGGGATGTCGCGCGTGGTCTTCGAGACCCTGGCCGCCGGGCGCCCGCTGGTCGCCTCGCGCGTGGGCGTCGTGCCCGAAGTGCTGGACGACGGCCGGCACGCGGCGCTGGTGCCGGCCGGCGACGCCGCCGCGCTCGCCGCGGCGCTGGAGCCGCTCGTGTCCAACGCCGCCACGCGCGAGCGGCTGGGAGAGTCCGGGCGCCGGCTGATCGACGAGCGATATTCGGGCGCCCGTGTGGCGGCCGCGCTGGAGTCGCGCTACGCGCGTCTCGTGACCGCCGGCGCGGCGTGAGGATCTCGATCGTCGCGTCCGACCTGTCGGACAACGCGACGGGTCGGGCCGACCTGCTCGCCCGTCTGCTCGCGCCGCGCTACCAGGTCTCCGTGGTCGGGCCCCAGTTCGGCGAGGGGCGCTGGATGCCGTCGCGCGACGGCGCCGTTGCGTATCACGCCGTCAAGGCCTCGCGCGGTCCCGGCTTTGCGCGTCGGGTGCCCGAGCTCCTGGAGCTCATCGACGGCGACCTGCTCGTCGCGTCCAAGCCGAGGCCGACCAGCTTCGGGCTCGCCCTGCTCGCCCGGCGGAGTCGGCGGCGGCCGCTTGTGCTGGACATCGACGACTGGGAGGTCGGATTCTTCGGTCGCTCGGGCTACTGGGGACGCGTCGGCCGCGCCCTCAATCTCGCCAATCCCAACGGCTTCACCTGGACGTGGCTGGTCGAGAAGCTCGTGGGTCGCGCCGATGCGATCACGGTCGCCTCGCGATTTCTCGAGCGGCGATTCGGCGGAAGCTTCCTGCCTCACGCGCGGGACACGGAGGCGTGGGATCCGTCCCGCTACGATCGCGCCGCGGCGCGCTCGCGCCAGGGGCTCGGCTCGGGCAAGGTCGTGATGTTTCTCGGGACGCCGCGCGGGCACAAGGGCGTCGACGACCTGATCGACGCGGTCGGCGTGCTGGGGCCCGGCGTTGTGCTGGCGCTCGTGGGCGTCGATCCGGCCCGCGGCGGCGCCCCGCGCTGGTCGAGGTTTCCGCACGTCAAGGTGACCCCCGAGATCCCGTTCGACGACGTGCCGCGCTACCTGGTCGCCGCCGACGTCGTCGCGGTGCCCCAGCGAGAGACGACGGACACGGTCGGACAGGTGCCGGCGAAGCTTTTCGACGCGATGGCCCTCGCGCGCCCGATCGTCTCGACCGCCGTCTCGATGATCCCGGAGATCCTCGACGGCTGCGGTCTCGTGGTCGAGCCGGGGAACGTACCGGCGCTCGCCGGCGCGATCAAGCGGCTCTTGGACAATCCGGACGAGGCCGCGGCCCTCGGCCGCCGCGCGCGCGAGCGTTGCGAGGCCCACTACAGCTTCCGCGTCGCCCGGGCGACCCTGTTCCCACTAATCGAGCGGCTGACTGCCGGAAAAGCCGGGTGAGGCTGCTCTGAGGGCCAGAACGTGCGCCCGAAGCCGGCTCGCACCGGTGGTCCGAAGGGCCAGAACGGACGTGCGGAGCCGAGTCGCACCGGTGGTCCGAAGGGCCAGAACAGGCGCCCGGAGCCGGGTCGCATCTGTGTCAGGCCACCCCCGGTCCAAGCCGGCCTCAAGGCCCCCGCTACAATGAAAGTTCTCATCATCGCGCGGCCGTTCGTCTTCCACGGCGGGGTCGAGCAGGCGACCGCCGGTCTGGTCGCGGCGCTCGTCGAGCACGGCTACGAAGTTCACCTGCTGAGCCAGCGTGGCCAGGCGCCGATGCGTGGCGTGACGCTGCACACGTTGCCGCTGCCGCCACTGCCGTCGGCGGCGCGTGTGCTGGCGCTGGCCATGAGCGCGCGGCTCGCCGTCGCGCGTGGCGCGTGGGACGTCGTGCAGAGCCACGAGCGCACGCTTCGCCAGGACGTGTACCGGGCCGGCGAAGGGTGTCATCGCGCCTATCTGGCGAGTGAGGACCGGGGCAAGACCAGAGGGCTCTATCACCGTATCGTGCTGGCGCTCGAGCGCCGCGTCTTCGCGCAAACGCCCCAGATCGTCGCCATCGCCCAGGTCGGCCGGCGGGAGATCGAGACGCTCTACGGCGTGCCGCCCGGACGTCTCGAGGTCGTGTACAACGGGGTCGATCTCACGCGATTTCATCCGGAGAACCGATCCCGGTTCCGCGCGGACGCGCGGGCGGAGGCCGCCTTGCCCGCGGGCGCGTTCACAGCGCTCTTCGTGGGCAGTGGATTCGCGCGCAAGGGGCTCGCGACCGCAATCGAGGCGATCGCGGCGCTCTCCGATCGCGAGAGCCGACTGGTCGTCATCGGCAAGGGGGAGCGGCGGCTCTATCAGGCTATCGCCACCCGATCCGGTGTCGCCGAGCGCCTCGTGTGGCTCGGAGCACGCTCCGACCTCGAGCGCTGGTACGCCGCGGCCGACGTCGTCGTGCTGCCGAGCCGTTACGAGCCGTTCGGCAACGTCCACCTGGAGGCTCTCGCCTCGGGGCTTCCGGTCATCGCGAGCGCGCGCGCCGGCGGGGCTGAGGTGATCGCCGATGGGATCAACGGCACGGTCGTCGACCCGCTCGACTCGCGGGCCGTCACGGCGGCGCTCGAGCGCTTTCACCAGAGGCGCCCAGGCGAGTTGACGGCGGCGGCGCGGGCCTCGGCCGAGCCGTACACCTACGCCGCACAAGTCCAGGGATTCGCGAAGGTCTATGGCCGCTGTGCACGCGCAAGGTGCGATTTTTCTTGAGGAATTGGGCCCCCGGCCGTACACTTTTCGAGTGGCGCCGAGGCCCGCGGTCTTCCTCGATCGTGACGGGACACTTACCGAAGAAGTAGGCTACGTCAACCATCCCAGGCGGCTTCGACTCCAGCCGAGATCGGCGTCGGCCGTTCGCCGTCTCAACGGAGCCGGCATCGCCGTGGTCGTCGTGACGAATCAGGCGGGGATCGCGCGCGGCTACTTCTCGGAAGAGGTGCTGGCCGCGGTGCACGCCACGCTCGTGTCGCAGCTCAAGGACGAGGGCGCATACCTCGACGGGATCTACGCGTGTACCCATCATCCGACCGCCGGTGAGCCGCCTTACCGGATGGTGTGCGACTGCCGCAAGCCCCGTCCCGGTCTGCTGCTCCGCGCGGCCGCCGAGCTCGGCATCGACCTCTCGCGCTCGACGCTGGTCGGTGACCGGGCCTCGGATCTGGTCGCCGGTCGTGCGGCCGGGACGCGCTCGGTGCTCGTGCTCACGGGCTACGGTCTGGGCGAATGGGAGTACCAGCGGGATTCGTTCCCGGTCAAGCCGGATCACGTCGCGGAGGACCTGCTCGACGCCGTCGAGTGGGTGCTCGAAGGCCGGCGGCCGTGACGGGATCGATGCGCGAGACCCTGGCGTCGATCGAGAAGTTCGCGAGCCGGACGATCGTCGTGATCGGCGATCTGATCACCGACGAGTATCTCTTCGGCAAGCCCGTCCGGATCTCGCGGGAAGCGCCGGTGCTCATTCTGAGCTTCTCCGAGCGTGAGGTGCTGCTCGGCGGCGCGGCGAACGCGGCCCACAACGTCCACGCGCTCGGCGCCCGGGTGGTGCCGATCGGAGTGATCGGACGCGACGCGGCCGGCGAGGAGCTGACGACGCTCTTCCGCGGGGCCGGGATCTCGACCGACGGCATCGTGACCGAGAACGGCCGGACGACGCCGGTGAAGACGCGAATCATGGCCGGCGGCTACCAGGCCACCCGCCAGCAGGTGGTTCGCCTCGATCGCGAGCCCGCGGGCGAGCCGCAGCCGGTCACCGAGGACGCGCTGCTCGCGCGTCTGGCGGCCCTGACCGCGCGCGTCGACGCGATCGTGATCTCCGACTACGGCTACGGCACCGTCACGCCGCGTCTCTTCGACGAGATCAAGGCCCTCGCGCGCCGGACCGGCGCGATCGTCAGCGTCGACAGCCGCTACCAGCTGCCCCGGTTCACCGGCGTCACGGCCGCTACGCCCAACGAGGCCGAGCTCGAGCAGCTCACGGGCGTCGTCGTCGACGACGAGCTCACGGTGGAGAAGGCGGGCCGCCAGCTGCTGGAGCGGCTCGACGCGCGGATCGTCCTGGTGACGCGCGGCAGCCGAGGCATGGCGCTGTTCGAGCGCGACGGCGCCTCGAGCTTCATCCCGATCCACGGCACCGACGAGATCGCCGACGTCACCGGCGCCGGCGACACCGTGATCAGCACGTTCAGCCTCGTGCTGGCCTCGGGCGGCACGCCGCTCGAGGCGGCGTCGCTGGCGAACGTCGCGGGCGGCGTGGTCGTCATGAAGCGTGGCACCGCAACCGTCTCCCCCACGGAGCTCCGGCAAGCGCTTGGCGAATGACGGCAGGGCGAGCCGCAGGCCGTCGCGGGGCTGGGGCCCGCCGGCCGAGGCGAGCGATCAGACAGTCGGGCGGGCGCAATGACGCTCGACGAGGCAGTGGCGGTTGCCGATCGTCTCAGAGCCGAGCGCAAACGCATCGTGCTGGCCAATGGCTGCTTCGATCTCCTGCACGTCGGCCACGTCCGCTATTTGCGCGCTGCGCGTGAGCTGGGTGACGTGCTCTTCGTCGCGATCAACTCGGACGCCGCGGTGGCTCGCCTGAAGGGGCGGGGACGCCCGCTGATGCCGGTCGCCGAGCGCGCCGAGCTCCTGTCGTCGCTCCGCGAGGTCGACCACGTCGTCGTGTTCGACGAGGACACCGCCGATCGCCTGATCGCGTCGCTGCGTCCCGACGTCCACGCGAAGGGAACCGACTACGGTCCGGGGACGGTGCCCGAGGAGGCGACGGTGCGCGCCGTCGGCGGACGGGTCGCGTTCGTCGGGGACCCCAAGAATCACTCGACGCGCGACCTGATCGCGCTGGTGCTCGAGCGATTCCGATGAGGATCGCGCTCGTCAAGCTCTCGGCGATCGGCGACGTCGTGCACGCGCTCCCGGTGGCAGCGGCTCTGCGCGCCGGGCTTCCGCAGGCGCGTCTGACCTGGGTGGTCGAGCGCCGCGAGGCGGCAGTGCTGCGCGGCAACCCGGCGCTGAGCGAGATCGTGCCGATCGACACGCGCGGCTGGCGCCGCGTGCGCACCGCGCTGGCCATCGCGGAGGCCGCCGGCGCGGTCGTCGCCCTCGGCCGTCACCTGCGCGCCGGGCGATTCGACGTGGCCATCGATCTGCAGGGACTGGTGAAGAGCGGCGTGGTCACCGCGGCGACGCGGGCGCCGCTCCGCATCGGCTTCGCGGCCGCGCACTGTCGCGAATCGAGCAGCACGCTGTTCACCAACCAGCGCGTGTCGCCGCCGCCGTCGGCGCGGCACGTGGTCGATCAGTATCTCTCGCTGCTCGAGCCCCTCGGAGTGCGCGCGCGCTCGGCAGAGTTCTCGCTGCCCACCGACGCCGCGGCCGAGACCCGAGTCGACGAATTCCTCGCCTCGACCGGGCTCAAGCCGCAGGACCGGCTCGTCGTGCTCAATCCCGGCGCCGGGAGGCCCGACAAGCGCTGGCCCATCGCGCGGTTCCGCGACCTCGCGCGAAGCCTCGTCGACGTCGCGGGCGCTGCGGTGCTGGTCACCTGGGGCCCGAACGAGCTCGAGGACGCGCGCGCGATCGTCCACGGTAGCCCGGTCGGCCGGGTGTCGCTGGCCCCGCCGACGGACCTCGACGATCTGCTGGCCGTGCTGCGCCGCGCGAGCGTCGTCGTGGCGGGCGACACCGGACCGCTGCACATGGCGGCGGCGCTCGGCACGCCGTGCGTGGGGCTCTACGGCCCGACCTCGGCCGAGCGCAACGGACCCTACGGCCAGATTCACCGAACGCTGGCCGCCCCGCACGGCGTCATGGCCGCGCTCGGCGTCGAGCCGGTGCTGCGGTCGATCGCGGAGATCCTCGCGCGATGACGCGGCCCCGGCTCTCCGTGGTCATCGTCACGCTCAACGAGGAAGACCGGCTGCGCGCGTGCCTGGAGAGCGTGGCGTGGGCGGACGAGATCGTCGTGGTCGACGCCGAGTCGCAGGACAAGACCGCGCAGATCGCGCGCGACTTCACGGATCGCGTCATCGTTCGGCCGTGGCCCGGCTTCACCGCGCAGAAGAACTTCGGCCTCGCCGAGGCCGGCGGCGACTGGATCCTCTCCATGGACGCGGACGAGCAGGTGTCCCCCGAGCTGCGCGAGGAGATCGCCCGCGTGCTGGCCGCGAACGGCCCCCACGACGGCTACCGGGTGCCGCGCCGCAATATCTTCTGGGGCCGGTGGGTGCGTCATGGTGGTCTCTGGCCCGACTGGCAGCTCCGGCTGTTCCGCCGGGGCCGGGGACGGTTCGGCGAGCGCGCGGTCCACGAATCGGTCGCGGTGCCGGGGAGTGTCGGTCGGCTCTCGGCGCCGCTGATCCACCGGAGCTACCGCGATGTGTCGGATTTCTTCACGCGCGTCGACCGGTACTCGACGCTCGCCGCCGAGGAGTGGGCGCGAAGCGGCCGGCGGATCGGGGTCAGCGACCTCGTCCTGCGGCCGCTGGGGCGGTTCCTGTCGATGTACGTGCTGCAGCGCGGCTTCCTCGACGGGCGACGAGGCTTTCTTCTGGCGACGCTCTATGCGTACTATGTGTTCGTCCGCTCCGTGAAGGCATGGGAGCGAAGGGAGACTGACGTCCATTGACGGAGAGAGGGGCGAAGGAGCGCGTGCTGTCGGGCATGCGGCCGAGCGGCAGGCTGCACCTGGGCAACTATCTCGGCGCCCTGGCGAACTGGGTGAAGCTGCAGGACTCGCTGGACTGCTACTACTTCGTCGCCGACTGGCACGCCCTCACGGACGACCTCGACACTTCCGATGTTCCCGGCAACACCGTCGAGATGCTGGCGGACTGGCTCGGCGCCGGGCTCGACCCGGAGCGCTCGACGCTGTTCATCCAGTCGCTCGTGCCCGAACACGCGGAGCTGCATCTGCTGTTCTCGATGACGACGCCGGTAACCTGGCTCGAGCGGGTGCCGACTTACCGCGAGCGCATCGAGCAGCAGCACCTGGAGTCGCCGTCCTACGGGCTCCTGGGTTATCCCTTGCTGCAGTCGGCCGACATTCTGATGTACAAGCCGCGCTGGGTGCCGGTCGGTATCGATCAGGCGCCGCACGTCGAGTTGACCCGGGAAGTAGCGCGCCGGTTCAATCACTCGTTCCGCGAGGTGTTCCCGGAGCCGGACGTGAAGCTGACCGAGATTCCCAAGGTGCCGGGCACCGACGGGCGGAAGATGTCGAAGTCGTACGGCAACACGATCGATCTCGCGGACGACCCGGAGACCATCACGCGTAAGATCCGGCCGATGGTGACCGACCCGGCGCGCAAGCGGCGGACCGACCCGGGCAATCCGGACATCTGCCCCGTGTTCGACCTGCACAAGATCTTCACGCCCACGGCCGATCGTGAGGCGTGCGCCACCGGATGCCGGACGGCGGGGATCGGCTGCCTCGACTGCAAGAACGTGCTGCTCAAGCACATGCTGCCCCCGCTGGCGGCGATCCGCGAGCGCCGGCAGGTCTTCGCGGAGAAGCCGGCCCGGATCGTCGAGATCCTGCACGAGGGATCGCGGCGGGCGCGCAAGGTCGCGCAGGCCACGATGGACGAGGTGCGCGCGGCGGTGCATCTGACGCCATGAGCGAGAGCGCGACCACCAGCGACCTCACGCTGCGCGTCGGGACCTTCGAGGGCCCGTTCGATCTGCTGCTGCATCTCTGCCGCACCAACGAGATCGATCTGGCGGCGCTGCCGGTGCGCACCATCACCGACCAGTATCTGGCGCACCTCGAGGCGATGGAGTTCCGCGATCTCGAGGCCGCGGGCGCCTATCTGGTCATGGCCGCGACGCTGATTTACCTCAAGTCGAAGCTCCTGGTGCCGCCCGACGAGACGCAGGACGAAGAGCTCGACGAGGACGGTCTCACGCTGCGCCTCGAGCTCGAGGCGCGACTGCGCGAGTACGCCCGGGTGAAGGCGCTGGGCGAGTGGCTTTCCGGGCGCGAGGCCGAGCAGAGCCTGATCTGGGGCCGCCCGGGCAGCACCCTGCCGCCGCCCGAAGACGTTCCGCTCGCCGACCTCAGCGTGCACCTGCTCGAGCGGACCCTGCGGCGGCTGATCGAGGAGCAGGGGCGTCAGCGGCCGCGCGAGGTCGAGCCGAACCCGCCATCGGTCGTCGAGCGCATGACGATGATCCTCTCGGTGCTGCGCGACACCTGGTCGCTCCTGTTCTCGTCGCTGACGGCGGGCGATCGCCGGCGCTCCGAGATCGTCGTGTCGCTCCTGGCGGTGCTCGAGCTGGTCCGTCTGGGCCGGATCAAGACGCAGCAGACGGAGCTCTTCGGAGAGATCGTCATCGAACGCCAGACCGCGGTATCCAATGGGGAGCCAAGCCGTGCCGACTCCAACTGACGTCGTCGAAGCGCTTCTCTTCGCGTCCGATACGCCTCT
>DASRIY010000385.1:0-29161 GCA_035649755.1 Candidatus Methylomirabilota bacterium | reverse complement strand
TGCCAGGCGCGGGTCCACAGCGAATCGAGCCCGAACGAGTCGCCGATCGTCTCGCCGATCCGCTCGCCGAAGACGAGCATGAGCATCGCAGTCAGGATGAAGACCGAGAACCCGAGCGTCAGCGCGAAGGCAACGAGCCGTCTGCGCAGCCAGCTGCGCTTGTCGGTGATGCCGTAGGCGGCGTTGAGCGCCTTCATGATAGACAGCATGCCGCTCGAGGCGCCGAGGACGGCCGCAAGCACCCCGATCGAGAACAACTGTCCGCTGGCGGCGGTCGCGACCTCGGCCAGCGTTCGCTTGAGCAGCGAGGCGGCGTCCCTGGGCAGCACCCGGTCCACGTAGCTCAGGAGCTGCGGCATTAAGTTGAACGCCGGCAACAGGCCGAGCAGCGTGGTGAGGAACAGGAGGGTGGGGATGAGCGCGAAGACGAAGTAGTACGACAGCGCCGCGGCCCGCTCGAGGATCTCGTCTTGCCGGGATCGCCGGAAAACCCGCCGAGCGAGCTCACCCAGGGACAATCCGCCGAGGGTCCAGGGCGACACCGGCGCGGCGCGGACCGGCCGGTCATCCATTCGCGTTAACGGAGCCACCTCGCAGCCTATCGTAGCAGGGGCTCGAAGCCGGTCGCAGTGGCGCCACCGCCGCCGGTAAGCGGCAGGGCCGAGGCCGGCCCGGGGGGTCGATGGTAAACTCGGGTGGTTTCTCGGGGGTCATCGAAGCAGCGTCGGAAGCGTCTAGGAACCCGGTGGGCCTCCCGGACTTCAAATCCGGTGGACCGTTCTAGACAAACGGTCGATGGGTTCGACTCCCATACGCTTCCGCCACAGGAGCGGCGAACATGGCCAGAGGCGACAGGCAGCCGAAAGCGCGCCGGCGAATTTCGAAGAGCCAGCGCACGGCCATTGCCGTCACCGTAGTCATGCTGGTGGCGATCGTCGTCGGCTACTTCGCCTATCGGGCGCAGGCGAACCTCCCCGGGACCCAGATGCCCGACCAGGGGAACCTCCACATCCCGAGCGTGGATTCGCCGCACGTGCCGTACAACTCGGATCCGCCGACGTCGGGACCGCACCTGCCGTACATCGCGCCGTGGGGCGTCCACACGAGGCCCATCGACCGCGAGCTCCAGGTGCACAACCTGGAGGACGGCGGCGTGGTCGTGCAATACAACTGCGGGTGCCCGGAGATCGTCGCGAAGCTGAAGGCGATCGTGCAGCGCTACGACAAGCACGTCGTGCTCGCGCCGTATCCGGGCATGAAGCCCAAGATCGCGCTGACGGCGTGGACACGGATCGACACGATGGAGGAGCTCGACGAGGCGCGGGTCAAACGGTTCATCGATGCGTACATCGGCATCGACCATCACAAGTAACCGGCCGGCCCCGGTTCGCGCTCCAGTGCTCGCGGCCCTGGCGACCGGGACCATGCTGCTCGGCGCCTGCTCCGGGCTCTACGTGTCGCCGCTCGCGCCGCCCCCGTACCACGCCGACGTGGCAGCGCGGTACGAGTCGACCTGGACCGCCCTCGTTCGCGCCCTCGCCAAGGAGAACGTGCCCCTCCGGGCGATCGCCCGCGACTCGGGTGTCATCGCCTCCGACGATTTCATCGCGCCGATCGGGGTCTACGCCGACTGCGGCCGGGTCGGCGACGACCGGGTGGAGGGCGAGGCCCTGGTTGCCTTCACCCTCTTCGTGGAGCCCAACGGCACCTGGACGAGGGTCCTGGTGAACTCGAAGATGCGGACCCACATGCAGCGCAAGGGCTCGAGCGGTAAGCTGCAACCAACACCCGTTTACCAGTGCGCCTCGACGGGACGCTTCGAGGCGAACCTGTTCGACGCGGTGCGGGAGCTGGCGAAGGAATAACGATGCCGTCGAGGCTGGCCGACCTCATCCGGAAGGCGCGGCGTCTCGCGTCCGAGCGCGATCGCTTGATCGACGATCTCGCTGCCGAATGGACGCACGCGCTGCGCGGGCAAGGGCTGTCGGCGACGGATCTCGACGAGCTGTGGGCCGGGCTGGTCGAGGACGCGGTGCGGCGAGGCCGCCCGACGAGCGACGGAAAGCTGACCGCCCAGGCGTGGCGCCACGAGGCGCAAGAAGTCATCGCTCGCGTCCGGCAGAAGGTCGAGGCCGCGCTCGGTGAGCGCTGAACCGGCCGCCGCGCTTCGCAGCCTGCCCTCGGTCGACCAGCTCCTCCGCCATCTCGCCGACCGGGCCGAGCTGAAGGATCTTGCGCGGCCGCGCCTGACGGCGCTCGTCCGCGAGGCCCTGGACCAGGAGCGCGCGCGCGTTCTGCAGGAGCACGCCGCGCCGGTCCCCGCCGAAGCCCTGGCCGCGCGTGTCGTGGAGCGGGCGCGGCGGGACGGTCCCTTCTCTTTGCGCCCCGTCATCAACGCCCAGGGCGTCGTCTTGCACACCAATCTGGGCCGGGCCCTGATGAGCTCGCTGGCCCTCGAGCGCCTCCAGGCCGTCGCCACGTCCTATTCGAATCTCGAGCTCGATCTGGCCCGGAAGGAGCGGGGCTCCCGATACAGCCACGTGGAGGCGCTGCTCCAGCGGTTGACCGGGGCCGAGGACGCTCTGGTGGTCAACAACAACGCGGCCGCCGTGCTGCTGGCGCTCGAGACGCTCGCCCACGGCCGTGAGGTCATCGTCTCTCGGGGAGAGCTGATCGAGATCGGCGGCGAGTTTCGCATTCCCGACATCATGCTGCGGAGCGGTGCGGTGCTTCGCGAGGTCGGGGCGACGAACCGGACGCACCTGCGCGACTACGCGGAGGCGATCACCTCCAGCACGGCGCTGCTTCTGAAGGTCCACACCTCGAACTATCGCGTGGTGGGCTTCACCGCCGAGGTGTCCTCGCGGGAGCTCGTCGAGCTCGGGCGCGAGCGCGGGATCCCGGTCATGGAAGACCTCGGCTCGGGATCGCTCGTCGATCTCCGCCCGTGGGGCTTTCCGTACGAGCCGACCGTGCCGGAGACCGTGGCCTCCGGCGTCGACCTGGTCTCGTTCTCCGGCGACAAGCTGCTCGGCGGCCCGCAGGCCGGTATCGTGGTCGGCCGGCGCTCCATCGTTTCGCGGCTCAAGAAGAATCCGTGGAACCGGGCGCTCCGGATCGACAAATTCACCATCGCGGCCCTGGAGGCGACCCTCCACGCCTACGAGGCCGGAACGGCGCGGGAGACCGTGCCCACGCTCGCGATGCTGACCGAGCCCCTCGCCTCCGTACGAAGCCGCGCGCGTCGCGTGCTGCGGCAGCTCGCGCCGAACGTGCGCGAACGTCTGGACGCGAGCCTCGCCGACGATCTCGCCCAGGTGGGCGGCGGCGCGCTGCCGACCGTCGAGCTGCCGACCGTGGTGGTGGCCGTCGGGACGAGCTCGGCGGCCGCGATGCGCCTCGACGAGGCGCTGCGCGTCGGCGATCCGCCGGTCGTGGGCCGAATCACTCACGATCGCTTGTTTCTCGACTGCCGGACGGTGCTGCCCGGGCAAGTGAAGGCTCTCGCCCGCGCGCTGACACTCGCGGCGGCGCGGCTGTGAGCGACGCGGCTCCAAAGCACGTCGTCGTCGGCACCGCTGGGCACATCGACCACGGCAAGACATCTCTCGTGAAGGCTCTCACCGGGATCGACACCGACCGCCTGCCCGAGGAAAAGGCTCGCGGGATCACGATCGATCTGGGATTCGCCTTCCTCGAGGAGCCGGGCGGGCTCACCATCGAGATCGTCGACGTTCCCGGGCACGAGCGGTTCGTGAAGAACATGCTGGCCGGCGTCGGCGGAATCGACCTGGCGATGCTGGTCATCGCGGCCGACGAAGGCGTGATGCCCCAGACGCGCGAGCATCTGGCCATCTGCTCCCTGCTGCACATCAAGGCGGGGCTCATCGCGCTCACCAAGGCCGATATGGTCGAGCCGGACTGGCTCGAGCTGGTGCGAGAGGACGTGGCCGGCGCCGTGCGCGACACGTTTCTCGCGGGGGCGCCGATTCTCCCGGTCTCCGCCAAGACGGGCCAGGGTCTTGACGAGCTCCGCGTGGCGCTGCGCACCCTCGCGCAGTCGGTGCCGCAGCGCGGGACCGATCAGCTCCCGCGGCTTCCGATCGACCGGGTCTTCACCGTCAGGGGCTTCGGCACCGTCGTCACCGGCACGCTGACCGCGGGCGCGCTCGGCGTCGACGACCGCGTCGAGGTCTTTCCGCGAAAGACCGAGGCGAAGATTCGCGGGCTGCAGACGCATGGACATCCGGTCACGTCGGCCCGAGCGGGACAACGCACGGCGGTGAATTTACAAGGTCTCGAGCGCGCCGCGATCGCCCGGGGGGACGTCGTCGGTCTGCCCGGCACGCTCGTGCCGTCGATGCTCGTCGACGGAACCCTCGAGCTCCTGAAGGACGCGGCGCGCCCCCTCCGCTCGCGCGCCCGGGTGCGCTTCCACGTGGGGACGAGCGAGATCATGGCCCGCGCGATCCTGCTCGATCGCACCGAGCTCGCCCCCGGCGAGACCAGCTTCGCCAGGTTTCGCCTGGAGGGCCAGCTGGTCGCGCGACCCGGCGACCGGTTCGTCGTGCGCTCCTACTCGCCGGTCGTGACCATCGGCGGTGGCACGCTGCTCGACGTCGATCCGCCGCGCTTCAAGCGAAGAGGGCCGGCCCTGGTCGCCCATCTCACCCTGCTGCAGACGGGCGACCCGGAGGCAGTGCTGGAGGAGCACGTCCGTCACGTCGGCGCCGCGGGGGTGCGGCTCGCCACGCTCGCCGGCCGCGTGGCCTTCGGCCCGGCGCAGCTCAAGGGTCTCCTCGACGCGCTCCAGGCGGCCGGCCGCGTGATCGCCGTGGAACGCGACTGGTTCATCCATCCCGAGAGCTTCGCGCGGCTCTCGACCCTCGTCGTGGACACGCTGACGGCGTTCCACCACGCGGGCCCGCTCAAGCCCGGCATGTCGCGCGAAGAGCTCCGCAGCCGCGCCGGCGGCGCCGACGAGCGGGTCTTTGCCTTCCTGCTCTCGGCCCTGAGCGCCGACGGGACGGTCAAGACCGAGCGCGACAAGGTCCGCCTGGCCTCCCACGAGGTGCGCCTCTCGCCGGACCAGCAGCGGGTCGTCGACCGCCTGGAGGACGATTTCCTGCGCGCGGAAGCCGCGCCGCCGAGCGCCGAGGAGGCGCTCGGCCGGGCCGGGCTCGGCGGCGGCGACGAAGAGCACGAGCTGTTCCAGGTGCTCGTCCAGGCCGGCAAGCTCGTGCGGGTGAAGGAGTCGCTCTTCTTTCACGCCCGCGCCCTGGACACGATCCAGACCAAGCTCGTGGCGCTCCTGCGCGAGCGCAAGGAGATCGGACCGGCCGACATCAAGGATCTGCTGGGCATTTCCCGGAAGTACGCGATTCCGCTCCTGGAGTTCTTCGATCAGCGGCGTGTCACCGCGCGCGTGGGAGAAAGGCGCATCTTGCGCGCCGGATAGGTCGGGAGTAAGGTTGGGGTCGTTCGCGGAAAGGAGCTGCACATGTTTGGGCTTGGATATCAGGAACTTCTGATCATTCTGGTGATCGTCCTGATTTTGTTCGGGGCGAACCGGCTGCCGGAGCTCGCCCGGTCTCTCGGCTCGAGCGTCAAGGAGTTCAAGAAGGGCGTCAACGAGGTCAAGGCCGAGGACACCGCCGCCGCCGCGAAGAAGACAGAGGAGAACAAGACGTAAGCTCGCGCCTCGATTTCCTCGTCGCGACCGCCCTCTCGCTCCTCACGATCGCCTCCCGGCTCCCGTACCGCGCCCGGCTGCTCTACAACTGGGACGCGGTGCAGTTCGCGCTGGCGCTTCGCGAGTACGACGTCATGAAGCACCAGCCGCACCCGCCGGGCTACATCCTCTACGTCGTCGTCGGCCGGATCGTCAACGCCTGGCTCGCCGACCCGACGGCGACCTACGTGACGCTCGCGGTCCTCTTCAGCGGCCTGACGACCTTCGTCGTCTACTACCTGGCCCGCGAGGTCTACGACCGGGCCACCGCCCTCGCCGCCGCCACACTCCTGGCGGTGAGCCCGCTCTTCTGGTTCTACGGCTCCGTCGGGCTGACCTACGCCGGCGAGGCGCTCTTCGCGTCCACGGTGGCGTTCTTCGCCTTTCGCGCCCTCAACGGTAGCCGGAGCGACGCGTACCTGGCCGCGTGGTATCTCGGCATCGCGGGCGGGATGCGCCAGTCGCTGCTCGTCCTGCTCTTTCCGCTCTGGTTCGGCTCGGTGGCGGTCGGCGTCCGACGGCTCCGTGTGCTCGTCGTCGGGCTCGCCATCCTGGGCGTGTCGGTCCTCACCTGGTTCGTGCCGATGATCTGGCTCACCGGCGGCCTCGAGCGGTACCTGATCGCGTCGGTCGAGCTGGCGGAATCGGTGGTCAAGCCGACCTCGATCGTGGGAGGCCCGCTGGAGACCACGCTGCGCATGTCGCGCTATTTCCTGGAGTCCGTGCTCGTCGGGCTCGGCCCGCTGGCCGCGGCGGGGTTTCTATCGGTCTGGTACGTGCGCCGCTACGGCTGGGGCGCGCGCGAGTGGTTCCTCACGGGGTGGACGCTCCCGTCGGTGGCCCTCTGTACGCTGGTGCACTTCGGTCAGGCCGGCTACGTCCTGACGTTCTTGCCCGCGCTGGTCATCTTCCTCTCGCGGGTCCTCGTCACGGCGCTGGGCCACGCCGGCGAGTCGCTGCCGCATCCGCGCGCGCGCGCCGCCCTCACGGCCGCCGTGGTCGTGCTCGTGGTGCTCGTGAACACCTCGTTCTTCGTCTCGGCGCGGCCGGCGCCGCGGGACTTCGACACGCCGCGGCCCACCTGGGTGCGTCAGGCGAGCGACGAGGCGTTCGACTGGATCTTCAGCCGCACCGCCGCGGCGCTGCGAGAGCACGAGGACGTGGTGCGTGGATTCGTGGACTCCATCCGCGGCCTGTACGCGGGCGGCGACACCGTGGTGCTCACCGAGCAGGGCAATTCCCGCTCGTACCCCTGGTACCGCCACGCGATGTTCTACCTGCCTGAGTACGCGGTCTACGAGCTGCAGACCGGCGGCCTGACGCCGGGATTTCGAGCGTCGCGCCTCTCCACGACGATGATGACGACCCCCGAGACGCTGATCCGTCTGCCGGCAGGGGTGGAGCGCCTCGTCTGGTTCGTCGATCACTGGAGCCCGACGACCGTGCGGCCGCCCGGCCTCGTCGAGATGGAGATTCCCTACGGCCGGTATCTGTACGTGCTGCCGCTGGGCAAGCAGCCCGTCGTCTACGGCGACTACACCTTCGTGCGCGCGGAGCCCCCCCGCCGTGCCGTCAACGCCGCGCGTGCCCGATCGAGGTGAGCGCCCCGCGGGCCGCACTTTCAAGTGGCGCGCGGATGTGCGCGCTGCAGGCCGTCGCGGGGCTGGGGCCCCGCCGGCCGAGGTGCGCCTATGGATTGATGATGCGCTCGTAGTCGCGGCGGCGCTGCTCCCACTCGTGCTTTTCGCCGCCCGCGAGCGGCTGATCGCGGGAGCGGCCGGCCTCCCGCTCGACGACTCGTGGATCCATCTCCAATTCGCGCGCAACCTCGCCGAGGGCGCCGGCTTCTCGTTCAATCCCGGCCACCCCGTCGCGGGCTCGACCGCGCCACTGTGGACTCTGCTGCTCGGCGCCGGCGCCCTCGTGTTCTCCGCCTCGCTCTGGACCGCCAAGGCGCTCGGGATCGTCGTGACGCTGGGCGCGGGCCTCCTGACCCGGCGGGCCGTGCTCGCCTGGGGAGCTCCCGCCGACGCGGCGCTCGTCGCCGCGGCCGGGCTCATGTGGATGGGCCCGGTCGTCTGGGGCTCGCTCTCGGGTATGGAGGTCTCGCTCGCGGCGCTCCTGGTGGCCGCGGCGCTCCTCGCGCACG
This sequence comes from Candidatus Methylomirabilota bacterium, assembly GCA_035649755.1. Lineage (GTDB taxonomy): Bacteria > Methylomirabilota > Methylomirabilia > Rokubacteriales > CSP1-6 > AR31. Next base: position 21,281 of record DASRIY010000385.1, on the reverse strand, counting down.
CGCGCGATCACGCGCTCGCGACCGCCGTGTGCGCGGCGCTGGCGGTTCTGGCGAGACCCGAATCGCTCCTGCTTGTTCCGCTCTTCGTCGTGGCGCGTCCGGTGACGCTTCGCCGAGTCGCGACCTTCACCCTGGCGACCGCCGTCATCGTCGTGCCGGCGATGCTGTTCAGCCTCTCGACGGCGGGCACGCTCTATCCCGCCACGGCCGCGGCGAAGATCGAGGGAGGGCTGGTCGGCTGGCTCGGCGGCGTCACCGAGCCGGCGTCACTCACGTTCGTGACACGGCCGCGGATGTTCTTCGCGGAGTGGATTCGCTGGCTGACCTCCACCCACTGGCTCCTCGCGCTGGCGGTCGCGGCGGCGCTCGTCCAGGTCTGGCGCGTGGCGGGGCGCCCGCTCGGCGTGATCGCGCTCGGCCTCCTCCTGCACCCGCTCGGCATGGCGCTCCTCGCGCCGTACCGCGGCCCGGCGTTCCAGGAGGGGCGCTATTCGATCCACCTCCTTCCGCTCGCCGTGCTCGCGGTGGCGGTGGCCTTCGGCGGCCGGCGCGACGCTTCGCCGACTTCCGGCCGCCCGGCGCGCGTCGCCGTGATGGCGGCCTGGCTCGGGATCGCCGCGATCACGCTCTGGCCGGCGGCCACGCGCTACGCATGGGCGGTGCAGAACATCAACGCCATGCAGGTACACCTCGGGCGCTGGGTCGACGGCAACGTGCCGAAGACGGCGCGGGTCGCGGTGAACGACATCGGCGCGATCGCCTTCTTCTCGCGGCGCGAGATCATCGACCTGATGGGCCTCGTGACCCCCGAGATCATTCCCTATCGGCGTCAGGGCGAGAGCGGCGTGATCCGCTTCCTGAAGGAAGCGTGTCCGCAGTACGTGATCATATTCCCGGCGTGGTTTCCGCGGCTGGCCGCGAGCGCGGACACGCTCGAGCCCATCTATCGCGTGCGCCTCGAGCGCAACGAAGTTGCGGGCGCCGCGGAAATGGTCGTGTATCGGCTGGCGCGCTGTGCGGTATGATCGGTCCATGCTCCGGGCTTTGCTGCTTGTCGTCGGCTTCGGGCTCGTGGCTATCCTGCCGACTCACGCCGATGCCGAGATCTACAAGTGGGTCGACGACAACGGTGTGCCGCATTTCGCCGACGGGATTGACAGCGTTCCCGATCGCTACCGTTCGCGCGCGACGCCGGTCGGACTGAAGAACGAGCCGTCGTCCGCGGCCGGTGCGACCAGCACCAAGGCCGGCCCCTCGGGCGGCACGACGATCAACTTCACCCCCGGTCAGCGCATCCTCGTGGACGTCAAGATCAACGGCAGCGGCGGCACTCGGCTGATGCTCGACACCGGCGCCGACCGCACGCTGATCAGTCCGCGCGCGCTCCAGGCGGCCGGGGTCCGGATCACTTCGCCGGCCGCGTCGGGCCAGATCGTCGGCGCCACCGGCAGCGAGCGGATCGATTTCGTCGCCGTCGACAGCCTGGAAATCGGTGACGCCCGCGTGGGCCGCATGGTGGTCGGCGCCTTCAACTTGCCGACGGCGGACGTGGGCGACGGTCTCCTCGGTCGCGATTTTCTCGACCAGTTCAACGTCAACATCGACTCCGGCAAGGGTGTGGTCACGCTCTCCCCGAAGTAGCCCGCCGCGCACGCTGTGATACGATGACGCCCCGGGTCATGGACTACAAGGCCACGCTACATTTGCCGAAAACTGCCTTCCCGATGAAGGCGAACCTGCCGAAGACCGAGCCCGAGATGCTCGCCTGGTGGGAATCGTTCGGGATCTACAAGCGCTTGCGCCAGGCCGGAGCGAGCCGTCCCCAGTGGATCCTCCACGACGGTCCGCCGTACGCCAACGGCAACATCCACCTGGGGACCATGCTGAACAAGGTCCTCAAGGACATCGTCGTCAAGTCGCGCTCGATGGCCGGCTTCAACGCGGTGTACGTGCCCGGCTGGGATTGCCACGGCCTGCCGATCGAGCATCAGGTCGACAAGGAGCTGGGTCTCGACAAGGCCGGCATCGACGTGCGCAACGCCATGGACCCGGTCGAGAAGCGCCTGAAGTGCCGGGAATACGCGCTCCGGTTCATCGACATCCAGCGCAACAGCTTCAAGCGTCTGGGCGTGTTCGGCGACTGGGACAACCCCTACGTCACGATGGACCCGGCGTACGAGGCGGTCATCGCGCGCGAGTTCGGCCGCTTCGTGGGTCGGGGGCTGGTCTACAAGGGACTCAAGCCGGTGCACTGGTGCATGCACGACCGGACGGCCCTGGCGCAGGCCGAGGTCGAGTACGAGGATCAGCGGACGACGTCGATCTGGGTGAAGTTTCCAATGACGTCCCTCCCCGCCGAGCTGTCCTCGGCGGTCGGCGGGCGGCCGGTGTTCGCGGTGATCTGGACGACGACGCCCTGGACCCTGCCGGCCAATCTCGCGATCGCCGTCCACCCGGCGCAGACGTACGTCGCGGTCGAGATCGCGGGCGAGGTCTACGTCGTCGCGCGGGCGCTGCTCGACGATTTCCTCGGGCTCTTCAAGGACACCGCGCACCGCGTCCTGGCGTCCGTCGACGGCGAGCACCTGGCCGGCCACGGATTCCGGCACCCGTGGATCGCGCGCGAGGGAAAGATCGCCGCGGCGGATTTCGTCGGCGTCGATCAGGGTACCGGGCTCGTGCACATCGCCCCCGGCCACGGCGAAGAGGATTACGAGCTCGGCAAGTCGCTGGGGCTCAAAATCTACAACCCGGTCGACGATGCCGGGCGCTTCGTGGTCGACGTCGAGCACTTCGCCGGCATGACCGTGTGGGACGCGAACCCGAAGATCATCGAGCACCTCAAGAGCGTGGGCATGCTGATCGCCCAGCGCCCGCTCGACCACACGTACCCGCACTGCTGGCGGTGCAAAAACCCGACGCTGTTCCGCGCGACCGAGCAGTGGTTCATCGAGCTCAACAAGCGTGGCTTTCGCGCCCGGGCCCTCGAGGCGATCAAGCGGGACGTCGAGTGGGTCCCCTCATGGGGCGAGGACCGCATCTACAACATGGTCGCGCACCGCCTGGAGTGGGTCATCTCCCGCCAGCGCGTCTGGGGCGTGCCGATCGTCGCCTTCTACTGCACGGCGTGCGAGACGCTCGTGCTCGAGGAGCGGGTGGTCGAGCACGTCGCCGAGATCTTTCGCCAGGGCCGCGGCGGCGACGAGTGGTACGCGCGCCCGGCCCGGGAGCTCCTGCCGCCCGGCACCCGCTGCGCCTCGTGCGGGGGCGAGAGCTTCCGCAAGGAGAGCGACATCCTCGACGTATGGTTCGACTCGGGCTGCAGCCACGCGGCAGTGCTCGAGGTGCGCCCCGAGCTCCGGTGGCCGGCCGAGCTGTACCTGGAGGGCTCCGACCAGCACCGCGGCTGGTTCCAGTCCTCGCTGCTCGAATCGGTCGGCACGCGCGACGCCCCGCCCTACAAGACCGTCGTCACTCACGGGTTCTTCGTCGACGGCGAGGGGCGGAAGATGTCGAAATCCCTCGGCAACTTCATCACGCTCGACGAGCTGCTCCCGAAGTTCGGCGCCGAGGTGCTGCGGCTGTGGGTGGCGGCCGAGGACTACACCCAGGACATCCGCGTCTCCATGGAGATCCTCGACCGGCTCGCCGACGCCTACCGGCGCATGCGCAACACGTTCCGGTTCCTGCTCGGCAACCTGGGCGACTTCGATCCCGCGCGCGACCGCCAGTCGTACGCGCGGCTGGACGAGGTCGATCGCTGGATCCTCGACCGCCTGGCGCGCCTGATCGGCCGCGTGCGGCGCGCGTACGACGAGTACGAGTTCCACACCGTCTTCCACGGCGTGCACAACTTCTGTGCTGTCGATCTCTCGGCGCTCTACCTCGACATCATCAAGGACCGCCTCTACACCTCGCGGGCCGACGACCCCCGGCGGCGCGCGGCGCAGACGACGTGTTACGACGTGTTCAGCACGCTCGCGCGCCTCATGGCGCCGATCCTCACGTTCACCTGCGAGGAGGCGTGGCGCTACCTGCCGGGCGCCCGCGCCGAAAGCGTGCACCTCGAGCGGTTCCCGGAGGCGGCGCGCGAGTGGCTCGACGAGACGCTCAAGCGAGACTGGGACCGCCTCCTCGAGGTGCGGCGCGAGGTCGCGAAGGCGCTCGAGACGGCGCGCAACGGGAAGCTGATCGGGAGCGGGCTCGAGGCGGCGGTGCGGATCATGAATGCCCCGGAGGACCTGCCCGAGCTGCTGCGCGTCAAGCGCGCGCTCCTGTCCACGCTCTTCATCGTGTCGCGGGTCGAGCTCGAGCGCGGGGGCGCCGCCCCCAGCGTCACCTACGAGGGCCAGGACATTCCCGGTCTCGTTATTGGCGTGGACCGGGCGCGCGGCGAGAAGTGCGAGCGGTGCTGGACGCGCAGCGAGCACGTGGGGGAGAACGCCGCGCATCCCACACTCTGCGAGCGCTGCGTCCCGGTCGTCGTCGGGCGCGGGAGCGCCGGCTGATCGGCGCCCAGCGCCCTCGCGTCGCGCGCGTCGTCGTCGTCGCCGCCGTCGTCGTCGTTCTCGACCAGATCGCCAAGCTCATCGCCCTCGACCGGCTGGCGCCGGGGATCCCTGTCGACGTGGTCCCGGGGCTCATCGCGCTGACGCTCGTCAGGAATCCGGGCCTCGCCTTCGGGCTCCTCTCCGGCATCCCGGCGGGCTGGCGCTGGGTCGTGGGGCTGCTCTCACTGCTGGCGCTGGTCGTCCTGCTGCGCGTGGCGCTCCGGGTCTTGCCGAGCGGCGGCTGGCGCGAGCAGACCTCGATCGGACTCATCTTCGGTGGCGCCGTCGGCAACCTGATCGACCGGACGCGCTTCGGCTCGGTCGTGGACTTCGTCGACGTCTACTTCCGCGGCTGGCACTGGCCGGCGTTCAACGTCGCCGACTCGGCCATCACGGTCGGCGTGGCGCTCTTGGCGCTCGGGCTCATCACCGACAAGTCGTCCCGCTCGGTCTGATCCGTGACGGTCCTCACGGTCGAGCCCGTGTCGGCCGGAGCCCGGCTCGATCGCTGGCTCACCGAGCGGTTCCCCGCGCTCTCACGGGCGCGCCTGCAGACCCTCATCCGCGGCGGCCTCGTGCGCGTCGACGGCATCGTGCTCAAGGCCGCGCACCGCCTCCGCGGCGGCGAGACCATCCAGATCGAGATCCCGCCGCCCGCCGCGGAAGAGCTCGTGCCCGAGCCGACCGCGCTCTCGGTGGTCTACGAGGACGACCACGTCCTCGTCGTCGATAAGCCGGCGGGCATGGTCGTCCATCCCGGTGCCGGGCGGGCGCACGGCACGCTCGCCGCGGCGGTCCTCGCCCACGCGCCGACAATCGCCGGGGTCGGCGGGCCGCGTCGTCCCGGAATCGTGCACCGCCTGGACAAGGACACCTCCGGTCTGCTGGTCATCGCCAAGACGCAGGCCGCCTACGACGACCTGGTGGCCCAGCTCGCCGCACGGACGGTCACGCGCCGCTATCTTGCGGTCGTTCACGGCCGTGTCCGCGCCAACGAAGGCGTCGTCAACGCGCCGATCGGCCGACACCCGCGGGACCGCGTGAAGATGGCGGTCCGACCGGCCGGACGGGGCAAGCGAGCCGTCACCCGCTATCGCGTGCTCGAGCGCTTCCCCCACTTCACCTTCCTGGAACTGCACCTGGAGACCGGGAGGACTCACCAGATCCGTGTGCATCTCGCCTCGCTCGGCCACCCGGTCGTGGGCGACCAGGTGTATGGCAAGCCTCGCCTGCGACCGCCGGTTGAGCTGGACGGGTACGCTCTGCACGCCGCCGGCCTGAAGTTCGTCCATCCCGATTTCCGGAAAGCGATTGAACTCGCCGCGCCGGTTCCGGCTCGGATGGAGCGGCTCTTGATCCATCTTCGTAACAGTCACTGACTGAGGTAAGTCACTGAGGTGGAAAATCCCATCAGGGATGTAGAATGAGATCCACCCGATGGACAGGCTGACTGCCGTCATTCTCGCCGCTGGGGAAGGCAAGCGGATGCGCTCGCGGCAGCCCAAGGTCCTCCACCCGCTCTGCGGCCGCCCGCTCATCGCCTATCCGCTTCGCGCCGCTCGCAGCCTCGCCGATCGCATCGTGCTGGTCGTCGGACCGAACGCGGACGAGGTCGTGGCAGCGGCCGGATCCGACGTGCGCACGGTGGTCCAGGCCGAGCGCCTCGGCAGCGGCCACGCCCTCCTGCAGACACGCTCCGAGTGCGGCGAGGGGACGATCCTGGTCCTGCCCGGTGACATGCCGCTCCTGTCCGTCGAGACGATCGAGCGGCTCGTCACCCACCACCAGAAGAGCCGCGCGGCGGCGACCGTGCTGACCGCGGTGGTGGCCGAGCCCCAGGGCTACGGGCGCGTGCTCCGCCAAGCGGGGCGGGTCAAGCGTATCGTCGAGGATCGGGACGCGAGCGATGCCGAGAAGAAGATCGCCGAGATCAACACCTCGGTGTACTGCTTCGCCGCCGGGCGCCTGTGGTCGGCTCTCGGCAAAGTCCGCTCCGACAACGATCAGGGCGAGTACTACCTGACGGACGTGATCGGCGTGCTGTCGCGCGCCGGGGCCCGCGTGGACGCGGTCGTGGTGTCCGATATCAGCGAGGCCTTCGGCGTCAACGACCGAAAGCAGCTCGCGGCGGTCTCGGCGATCCAGCGGCGCCGCATCCTCGATCGGCTCATGGAGGGCGGCGTCACCATCCTCGATCCGGCCAGCACCTACATCGAGGATACGGTCACAATCGGGGCGGACACCACGATCTATCCCAACGTCGTCATCGAGGGGCAGTCGGCGATCGGGAGCGAGTGCGTCGTCGGCGCCGGCAACCACGTGAGCGCCTGCACGATCGGCGATCGCGTGACGCTCCTGCCGTACTGCGTCCTGCGCGAATCGATCATCGAGGACGCCGCCATCCTCGGCCCGTTCTGCCACCTGCGGCCGCTGGCCCACGTGGGGCCGAAGGCCAAGATCGGTAACTTCGTCGAGCTGAAGAAATCGAAGATCGGGCGGGGCTCGAAGGTGCCGCATCTCTCCTACGTCGGCGACGCCACGGTGGGCGAGGGCGTCAACGTCGGCGCCGGGACGATCACCTGCAACTACGACGGCGTCCACAAGCACGAGACGAAGATCGCCGACCACGCGTTCATCGGAACCAACACGAGCCTGGTGGCGCCGGTCACCGTCGGCGAGGGCGCCTACATCGGCGCGGGCTCGACCATCACGAAGGACGTGCCGCCCGGCGCCCTGGCGGTTGGGCGGGCGCCTCAGGTCGTCAAGGAAGGGTGGGCGGCGCGCAAGACCCGGAAACACGAGGAGTCGCGAGGCTAGCACCATGTGTGGAATCGTCGGCTACGTCGGTGACAAGAGCGCGGTCAGCATCATCGTCGAGGGACTGAAGCGGCTCGAGTATCGCGGCTACGACTCCGCGGGCGTGGCGGTGCTCAACCAGGGCACCCTGCACGTCCGGCGCGCCCCCGGCCGCATCAAGATGCTCGAGGGCGTGCTGAGCGAGAAGCCGCTGACCGGCGCGCTCGGCATCGGCCATACCCGCTGGGCCACTCATGGCCGTCCCTCGGAGGACAACGCCCACCCCCACACCGACTGCGATGGCACGCTGGTGGTCGTCCACAACGGGATCATCGAGAACTATCTCGAGATCAAGGACCGCCTTCTCGCCGAAGGGCACCGGTTCAAGTCGCAGACCGACACCGAAGTGCTCGCCCACCTCATCGAGCATCACCTCAAGACCACCGGCCGGCTCGATCGGGCGGTGAAAAAGGCCTTGAAGGAAGTGACCGGGTCGTACGCGATCGGCGTCGTCTCGACGGCCGCGCCCGACCGCCTGATCGCCGCGAAGCAGGGCGCCGGCAGCGTCGTCGTGGGCCTCGGCCAGGGTGAGATGTTCGTGGCGTCCGACATTCCGGCGATCCTCGCCCACACGCGCGACGTGGTGGTGCTCGAGGACGACGAGGTGGCCGTCGTCACCGCCGACTCGGTCGAGCTGTCGACGCTCGACGGCGAGCCGGTCCGGCGCGCCGCGGTCCGCATCCTGTGGGATCCGATCATGGCCGAGAAGGGCGGCTATCGGCACTTCATGCTCAAGGAGATGCACGAGCAGCCGCGGGCCATCACCGACACCTTCCGCGGCCGGATCGCGCCCGAGACCGGCAACGTGGTCCTGCCCGACGTGAACCTCGCCCCCGACGCGGTGCGCGCCATCCAGCGGGTGGTCCTGGTCGCCTGCGGTACGGCGTTCCACGCCGCGATGCTGGGCCGCTCGATGATGGAGCGGCTCGCCGGCATCCCGGCCGAGGTTGACCTCGGCAGCGAGTTCCGCTATCGCGACGCGCTGGTCGGCCCCGAGACGCTGGTGGTCGCGATCTCTCAGTCCGGCGAGACCGCCGACACCCTCGGCGCCGTCAAGGCGGCCCGACTCAAGGGCTGCCCGATCCTCGCCATCACCAACGTCGTGGGCTCGGCGCTGGCGCGCGAGGCGACCGGCGTCCTCCACATGCATGCCGGACCGGAGATCGGCGTCGCGTCGACGAAGGCGTTCTCGACCATGATCGTCGCCACGTACCTCCTCGGCCTCTGGCTCGGCCGCCAGCGCGGGGCCATCACCGCCGAGGACGTGAAGAAGCGCATCCACGACCTGGTGGAGATTCCGCGCCTGGTCGAGAAGACGCTCGAGCTCGACGGCCAGATCGCCGCCGTCGCCCGCGAGCTCGCGAACGCGCGCGACTTCCTCTATCTCGGGCGCGGGCTCCAGTTCCCGATCGCGCTCGAGGGCGCGCTCAAGCTCAAGGAGCTCTCCTACATCCACGCCGAGGGCTACGCAGGTGGCGAGATGAAGCACGGGCCCATCGCGCTCATCGCCGACCGGCTCCCGGTGGTCGCGCTGGCGCCGCGCGACAGCTCGTACGAGCGCATGCTCGGCAACATCGAGGAGGTCCTCGCTCGCGACGGTCAGATCATCGCGGTCGTGCACGCCGGCGACCGCTCGATCGCCGCGAAGGCGCACCACGTGATCGAGGTGCCGCCGTGCGCCGACCTCCTGGCGCCCTTGATCACGGTGATCCCACTGCAGCTCCTGGCGTACCACGTGGCGGTGCGGCTCGGCTGCGACGTGGACCAGCCCCGGAATCTCGCGAAGAGCGTCACGGTCGAGTAGCGTCGTTCCGCGCTGCGGTACAATCGGGCGGTGCTTTCGGCGCTCGACCGCCTCCTCGACGACCTGAATCCTCCGCAGCGGGAAGCCGTCACGGCCGCCGACGGGCCGCTCCTCGTCCTGGCCGGCGCCGGGAGCGGTAAGACACGCGTCATCGCCTACCGGATCGCCTGGCTCACCGGCGCGCAGGGGATCTCGCCGCGGAATCTCCTGGCCGTCACGTTCACCAACAAGGCCGCCGGCGAGATGGCCCGCCGGGTCGAGGCGCTCCTGCTGCCCGTCGGGATCAAGGCGCCGATGATCGCCACGTTCCACTCGGCGTGCGTCCGGATCCTGCGCCAGCACGGGCGCTACATCGGGCTGCCGCCGCACTTCGTCATCTACGACGAGGACGACCGCGAGAGCCTCGTGAAGGAGTGCATGAAGGAGCTCGAGCTGGCCGAGCGCACCACGACGCCGGGCGCGGTCACCCAGCGCATCAGCTACTGGAAGAACCACATGCTGGGTGTCGAGGAGGCGAAGCAGCAGGCGCGGGGCCCGTGGGAGGAAAAGCTCGCGCTGGTCTTCGGCCGCTACGAGGAGCGGCTGCGCGCCGTCGGGGCCGTCGACTTCGACGATCTGCTCCTGAAGACCGTGAAGCTCTACGAGGAAGTCCCCGAGGCGCTGGCGTGGTACCGCGGCCTCTGGCGCTACGTGCTCGTCGACGAGTACCAGGACACCAACCGGGCGCAGTACCGGATCATCCGCCAGCTGACCGGCGAGCACCGGAATGTCTGCGTCGTGGGCGACCCTGACCAATCGGTTTACAAGTGGCGCGGCGCCGACATCCGGAACATCCTCGACTTCGAGCAGGACTATCCGGGCACCCGCGTCGTGAAGCTCGAGCAGAACTATCGCTCGACCCGCCGCATCCTCGCGCTCGCCGCCTCGGTGATCGATCACAACCAGCGGCGCAAGGAAAAGACCCTCTGGACCGAGAACGCCGAGGGCGACAAGCCCAAGCTCTACCGCGGCTGGGACGAGCACGAGGAGGCCAACTTCGTCGCCCAGACCATTCTGAGCCTCAGGGGCGACGGCGTGGCGTGGGAAGGTATCGCCGTCTTCTATCGGACCAACGCCCAATCCCGCGTGCTCGAAGACGCGCTGCGGCGGGCGCGCGTGCCGTACGGCATCGTCGGGGGCGTGCGCTTCTACGAGCGCAAGGAGATCAAGGACGCGCTCGCGTACATCCGCCTGACCGTCAACCCGTCGGACGACGTCGCGTTCCGCCGGGCCATCCAGACGCCCGTCCGGGGCATCGGGCCGGCCACGCTCGCGCGGCTGGACGAGGCGCGCGCCGGCCGGGCCCTGCTGGCCGTCGCCGGCGATGCGCCCGCCGCGCTCTCTGGAAAGCCGCGGCGCTCGCTCGAGGAGTTCGCCGCGCTGATCCGCGGGCTGGCCGCCCGCCGCGCGGAGATGACGCCGCCGGCCTTCATCGACCAGATGCTCGACGTCTCCGGCTACCGGGCGGCGCTGCGCGAGGAGCGCTCGCCCGAGGCGGAGGCGCGGCTGGAGAATCTCGAGGAGCTGATCCACGCGGCGGAAGACTACATGCGCGTCGATCCGAGCCCGACGCTCGAGGGATTCCTGGATGGGGTGGCCTTGGTGGCCGACATCGACGAGCTCCGCGACGAGGGCTCGCGCGTCACGCTGATGACCCTGCACTCGGCCAAGGGCCTCGAGTTCCCCGCAGTCTTCCTGACCGGTCTCGAAGAAGGGGTCTTCCCGCACGCGCGCTCGATGAACGACGAGGAGGAGATCGAGGAGGAACGACGACTCTGCTACGTCGGGCTCACGCGGGCCCGCGAGCGCCTCTACCTCTCGTACGCGCTGCACCGGCGGATTCACGGCTACGGCGTCGGCGAGCCCTCGCGCTTCCTGCGTGAGATGGGCGAGGATCAGCTGACCTCGCTGAACGTCCGGCGCGAGCCGCCGGCCGGCTGGGCCACCGATGCCGCCGCCTACGCGGCCGCGGCGGACACCGTCACCGAGGACCTGCCGTTCCGCGTGGGCGCGCGGGTACGCCATGCGCGCTTCGGCGAGGGGCTCGTCGTGGGCATCGAGCGCGACGGCGGCGACTACGTCGTGACCGTCGGCTTCGCCAGCGTGGGGCGCAAGCGCCTCTCGGTGCAGTACGCTCATCTCGAAGAGCTGTGAGCCGATGATCGATCGCAAGGACGTCGAGCACGTAGCGCGCCTGACGCGGCTACACCTGACCGAAGCGGAGCTCGAGCGCATGCGCGAACAGCTGAACTCGATCCTCGCCCACCTCGACACGCTGCGCCTGGTCGACACGACCGGCGTCGAGCCGACCTCGCACGCGGTCGACGTGGTCAACGTCATGCGCGAGGACGTCGAGGAGCCGTGCTTCTCCCAGGACGCGATGCTCGCCAACGCGCCGGACCGCAGCGGCGAGCTCTTCCGCGTGCCGCGGATCATCGAGGAATGATGCACCGGCCCATCCACGAGCTGACCGATGCCTACCGGCGCGGAGACCTGACGCCGACAGCCGCCGCGGAATCCTATCTCGCGCGCATCGCCGCCCTCGACCAGCGGGTGGGGGCGTATCTGACGGTCGTCCGGGACGACGCGCTGGCCGCCGCAGTCGAATCCGAGCGCCGCTGGCGCGCGGGCACGCCGCTCGGCCCGCTGGACGGGGCGCCCCTGGCGCTCAAGGACGTCCTGTGCACGCGCGGCGTGCGGACGACCTGCGGGTCGAAGATACTGGAGAAGTTCGTGCCGCCGTACGACGCCACGGTCGTCGAGCGGCTGCGAGCGGCGGGCGCCGTCGTCCTGGGCAAGACCAATCTCGACGAGTTCGCGATGGGGTCGTCCACCGAGCACTCGGCGTTTCATCCGACGCGCAACCCGTGGGACCTCACGCGCGTTCCGGGCGGATCGTCCGGCGGATCGTCCGCCGCGGTCGCCGGCGGGCTCGCGGCCGGCGCGTTCGGCACCGACACCGGCGGTTCCATCCGACAGCCCGCCGCCTTCTGCGGCGTGGTGGGCATGAAGCCGACCTACGGCCGCGTGTCGCGCTACGGCGTGATCGCCCTGGCCTCCTCGCTGGACCAGGTCGGTCCCTTCGCCCAGGACGTCGAGGACACGGCGCTTCTGCTGGCCGCCATCGCCGGCCACGACCGGCGCGACTCGACGTCCATCGCGGCGCCGGTGCCTGACTACATGGCCGAGCTGTCGAAAGGCGTCGAGGGCCTCACGCTTGGGCTGCCGGACGAGTACTTCATCGACGGGATGGACCCCGAGATCGAGCGGGCGGTCCGCGAGGCGATCGAGGTGCTGCGCGGCCTCGGCGCCCGGATCGAGCGCGTGTCCTTGCCCACGACCCGGCACGCGCTGGCCGCCTACTACATCATCCTGCCGGCCGAGGCATCGTCGAACCTGGCGCGCTACGACGGTGTGAAGTATGGCTTGCGCGTCGCCGGCCGCGACCTGATCGACATGGAGAGCCGGACGCGCGCCGCGGGCTTCGGCGCCGAGGTGAAGCGCCGCATCATGCTCGGCACCTACGCGCTGTCGGCCGGGTACTACGACGCCTACTACGGCAAGGCGCAGAGCGTGCGGACGCTCGTGCGCCGCGAGTTCGCTGCCGCGTTCGCGAAGGTGGACCTGATCGTGGCGCCCACCACGCCCAACGTGGCGTTCCGGCACGGGGAGAAGGAAGATCCGCTGTCGATGTACCTCAACGACGTCTTCACGATCCCGGGCAATCTCTCCGGGATTCCCGGCGTGTCCGTGCCGTGCGGCTTCAGCGGCGCCGGGTTGCCGATCGGGCTGCAGATTCTCGGCCGCCCGCTGGACGAGGCGCGCGTGCTGCGCGCCGCCTACGCCTACGAAAAGGCGACCGCGTGGCGGACGCGACAGCCGGAGCTGGTATGACGGAGCCGGGTCGCATCTCTCGCAGGCCACCCTCGGACGGAGCAGGCCTCACGGACCCCGCTCCAACAAATTACGAGGTCGTCATCGGGCTCGAGGTGCACGCTCAGCTCTCGACGAAGTCGAAGATGTTCTGCGGCTGCACGACGAAGTTCGGCGCGCCGCCGAACGCGCAGACCTGCCCGGTCTGCCAGGGCATGCCGGGCGTGCTGCCGGTGATCAACCGGCGGGCGGTCGAGTTCGGCATCCGGACCGCGCTCGCGTTCAACTGCCGCGTGAACCCGTCTTGCCGGTTCGCGCGCAAGCACTACTACTACCCGGACATGCCGAAGAACTACCAGATCAGCCAGTACGAGGAGCCGCTCGCCGAGGACGGCTTCCTCGAGATCGAGGCCGAGGGCGGATCGCGGAACATCGGGATCCAGCGGCTCCACCTCGAGGAGGACGTCGGCAAGCTCCTCCACGAGGGCACGCTCGAGACGGCCCAGTCGAGCCTGGTCGACTTCAACCGCTCTGGCGTGCCGCTCATGGAGACGGTGTCGCGGCCGGAGCTTCATTCTCCGGAAGAGGCGGCCACCTACCTGAAAGCGTTCCGTGCCGTGCTGATCTTCCTCGAGGTCTGTGACGGCAACATGGAGGAAGGATCCCTCCGGTGCGACGCGAACATCTCCCTGCGGCCCCGCGGGCAGACCGAGCTTGGCACCAAGGTGGAGATCAAGAACCTGAACTCGTTCCGGAACGTCCAGCGCGCCCTCGAGTTCGAGGTGCGGCGCCAGGCGCAGGCTCTCGACGCGGGTGAGCGCATCGTGCAGGAGACGCGACTCTGGGAGGCCGACCGCGGCTACACGCGGTCGATGCGCTCGAAGGAGTTCGCGCACGACTATCGCTACTTCCCGGAGCCCGACCTGGTGCCGCTGAGACTCGACCGCGCGTGGGTGGACGAGATCCGGGCGGCGCTTCCGGAGCTGCCGCGCGCGCGGCGCCAGCGCTTCGTGAGCCAGTACGGCGTACCCGCCTACGACGCCGAGGTGCTCACGCAGTCGCGAGCGCTCGCCGATTACTACGAGGCCGCGGTGCAGGCCCTGGGATCTGCCGCTGCTGGAAATCGCGCCGATCGACCGAAGACGGTCTCCAACTGGATCATGTCGGAGCTGCTGGCCGCCCTGCCGGGCGACGACGAGCTCGCCATCCAGCACTCGCCGATCACGCCCAGGCACCTGGCCGGCCTGCTCCGGCTGATCGAGGACGGGACGATCAGCGGCAAGATCGCCAAGGACGTCTTTCAAAAGATGCTCGCCTCGGGCGACGACGCGGCGGCGATCGTGGCCCGCGAGGGCCTCACGCAGGTCGCCGACGAGGCGGCGCTGAGCCAGATCATCGTCACGGTCATGGCCGCCAACCCCAGAGCCATCGACGACTACAAGCGCGGGAAAAAGGAGGCCAAAGGGGCCCTGGTGGGGCAGGTCATGAAGGCCACCGGTGGCAAGGCGAACCCCGCCCTGGTGAACCGCCTCCTGGAGGACAAGCTCTCGAAAACCTGAAGCCGTGGCTATAATCGGTAAGCGCCCGCCATGATTGAGCTTCACCGCGTTTCGAAGGTGTACTCTGTCGGGCCCGTGAAGGTCCCCGCCCTGCGCGAGATTTCGTTCCGGATCAACAAGGGCGAGTTCGTCGTCCTGACCGGCCCCAGCGGCGCCGGCAAGACGACGCTGCTCCGGCTTCTCTATCGCGACGATATCCCGTCCGAGGGCGACGTGGAGGTCCTCGGAGCGAGCCTGGTCAGCATGGGCCGCTCGCAGGTGGCCGCGCTCCGGCGCTCGATCGGGGTCGTCTTCCAGGACTCCAAGCTCCTGCCCGTCCGGACCGTCTACGAGAACGTGGCGTTCGTCCTGCGCGTCCTCGGCACGCCGCGGCGCGAGATCACCGCGCGCGCCTTCGACGCGCTGCGTGTCGTCGGGCTGTCGTCACGCGCTCAGGCCTATCCCGCCCAGCTCTCGCAGGGAGAGGCGCAGCGCGCCGCGCTGGCCCGCGCCATCGTCCGGCGCCCGCCGCTTTTGCTCGCCGACGAGCCCACCGGCAACCTCGACGAGTCGATGGCGGCGGAGATCGTCGGCGTGCTCAAGGACATCGGCGCGGGCGGGACGACAATCGTGCTGGCCACCCACCAAGCGCGGCTGGCCGCGGCGCTCCGGCGGCGTACCTTCACGCTCGAGGGCGGTCGCGTCGTGAAGGACGAGGGCTGAGGCGAATGCTCGGCTTCCTGGTCGGCGAGGCGTTTCGCGATCTCCGGCGGGCCGGCCGCGTCGCGGTGAGCGCGGTGGTGCTCATCACGCTGTCGCTCGGCGCGCTCGGCGGCTTCTGGCTCGTCTCGTCGAACATCGGCCGCGCCGTGGCGAAGTGGCGTGACCAGGTGCGCATCGTGGTCTATCTCAAGCGCGAGCCGTCGGCCGGCGACGCCGCGGCGCTGCTCGAGCGCGTCCGCGCGATGCCGGGCGTGGCGAGCGTGGTGTTCATCGGCAAGGCCGAGGCGCTGCGCTCGCTGAAGCAGGTGCTCGGCAAGGACGCCGGTGTGGTCGACCAGCTGCCGTCGAACCCGCTGCCCGCGTCTCTGGAAGTGACGCCGTCGATCACCGCCGTCACGCCCGAAGGCGCGCGCGACCTCTTGACCCGGCTGGCCGCGCTGCCCGAGACGGACGAGGTGGCCGGCAGCGGCGACTGGGTCGAGCGCCTCGCGCACTGGCAGCGGCTCCTGGCGACGATCGGCCTCGGCGTGGGAGCCGTGCTCGCGATCGCCGCGATCCTGACGGTGACGACGGCGACGACCCTCATCCTGCACGCGCGGCGGCACGAGACCGAGATCATGCGGCTCGTGGGCGCTTCGGAGCTGACCATCCGCCTGCCGGTGCTGCTGCAGGGCATGATGCAGGGGCTGGCCGGCGCGGTGCTCGCGCTGGGCGCGCTCGTGGTCACGCACTCGGTGGTGGCGCCGCGGCTCGAGCCGCTCGTCAACCTGACGCTCGGCCTCTCGCAGATCGTGTTCCTCACGCCGGTCGGCGTCGTGGCGCTGCTGGGCGCGGGGACGCTCCTGGGCGGTCTCGGCGGGTGGCTCGCTCGCGCGGGGCGCGAGCCGTGAAGCGGCGGGCGCTCGCGGCGCTGCTCGCGCTGCTGACGGCCGCTCCGGCCGCCGCGCAGCAGCCCAAGCGCGACGATTCGCTGCAGGCCGAGCAGCGCAAGCTCCAGCAGACGCAGAAGCAGCTGCGCGAGGAGAAAGAACGCGTCGCGGCGGCGCGCGCGCGCGAGACGTCGCTCCTGGCCGAGCTCGAAGAAGTCGACCGCCGGCTGGCCTCAAAGCAGGCCGAGGTCGCGCGCCTGGACGGGCGCATCAAGCGGACGCAGGCGGAAGTTCAGGGATTCCGGACGGAGATCTCGAAGCTCGAGCGGCAGCGCGCGGGCCAGACGAACGCGCTCGCGGGCCGATTGCGCGTGCTGTATCGCGTGCATGCGCAGGGCGGCGCCCTTCCGGTAATCCTGAGCGGTGACGATCCGGTAACGCGCGCGGCGGCCGTGCGTCACCTCTCGAGCCTCGCGGCCCTAGACGCAAGATTGATTCAAGAGTATCGTGGTACGTCCGAGAGATTAGCCGACCGCAAGAGCCGTGAGGAATCGCAGCAGCGAGAGCTGGCGAGCCTTCACGAAGAGGCCAAGCGGGAGCAGGCGGAAGTCGATCGCGACGCGGCGAAGCGTCGGACGCTCCTCGCGAAGGTGCGGGACGAGCGGGCCTACCACGAGCGCGTCGTCGGCGAATTGACGGAAGCCGCGCAGCGTCTCGAGGCGTTCATTCGCGAGCTTCAGGCCAAGCAGCGGAAGCTGGCGAAGGCGCCGCCACCCAAGAGTGGCATCGAGCCGCCGAGCGGCGGGTTCGGGAGCCTTCGCGGGCGGCTACCGTGGCCGACCGAGGGGAAGATCGTCACGGGGTTCGGGGCGCAGGTGCACCCGAGATTCGGGACCCGAACTTTCCGGAATGGCGTGGACATCGAGGCGGCGGTGGGTCGCGACGTGTTGTCGGTGCACGCGGGCCACGTCGTCTACACGGGATGGTTCAAGGGGTACGGGAACCTGATCATCGTGGACCACGGGAACGAGTACTATACGCTCTACGCCCACATCGCCGAGATCGAGGCGAAAGAGGGCGACGACGTGCGGCAGGGGCAGCGAATCGGTACCGTCGGCGATACCGGCTCCCTCGCGGGGCCGCGCCTCTATTTCGAGGTGAGGTATCAGGGCCGACCCCTGGATCCGGAACAGTGGCTCCGGCAGGGCGGCTAGGCGTCGGATAAGGGGAATGATATGAAGAAGGCCTTCGTGATCGGCTCTCTGCTGGTGGTGCTCACGCTGTCCCTCGGTGGCTCCGTTGCCAGCAAGAGCGCGGACGGCAGCGCTACCTACGAGCAGCTCAAGCTGTTCACCGAAGTCCTCTCCATCGTGCAGACGCAGTACGTCGACGAGGTCGCGCCGAAGGATCTCATCTACAGCGCCATCAAGGGCACTCTGCGCGGCCTCGATCCCCACAGCTCGTTCCTCGATCCCGACTCTTACAAGGAGATGCAGGTCGAGACGAGCGGCAGCTTCGGCGGTCTCGGAATCGAGATCACGCTCAAGGACGACGTGCTGACGGTCGTGTCGCCCATCGAGGGCACGCCCGCGTATCGCGCGGGGCTGCAGACCGGCGACCGCATCGTGAAGATCGACGGGCTGATCACGAAGGACATGCAGCTGCCTGACGCCGTCAAGCGGATGCGCGGCAAGCCCGGCACCAAGGTGACCATCAGCGTGGTGCGCGAAGGCTGGACCGAGCCGAAGGACTTCGACATCACGCGCGAGCAGATCCGCGTGCAGTCGGTGCGGTCGGCGGACCTGGGCGGCGGCGTGGCCTACGTCAAGCTCCGCCAGTTCCAGGAGCAGTCGCCGGGCGACATGGCCGCCGCGCTCGAGAAGTCGTCGAAGGCCGGCATGAAGGCGCTCATCCTCGACCTCCGCAACAACCCGGGCGGGCTCCTGACGGCCGCGGTGGAGGTGACCGAGGAGTTCATCGACGACGGCAAGCTGGTCGTGTACACCGAGGGGCGCGTCCGCAACCAGAACATGCGCTTCTCGGCGCACGCGAAGAAGTCGTACCCGACGCTGCCGATGGTCGTGCTGGTCAACCAGGGCAGCGCCTCGGCGTCCGAGATCGTCGCCGGCGCGCTCCAGGACTGGGGCCGCGCGATCGTCGTGGGTACCCAGACCTTCGGCAAGGGCTCGGTGCAGACGATCATCCCGCTGTCCGACGGCTCGGGGCTCAGGCTCACGACCGCGAAGTACTTCACCCCCAAGGGCCGGTCGATCCACGGCAAGGGCATCACGCCGGACATCGTCGTGGAGCTGCCCAAAGAGACGACAACGGCGGCGCGCGAGCGGCAGCCGTCCCTGGATCCGATGGAAGATCTGAAGAAGGACATCCAGGTGCAGCGGGCGCTCGACGTCATCAAGACCATGCGCATCATCGAGCAGCAACGTCCGGGGCAGAACCCGCAGGCCCAGGTCCGGCCGCAGTAGTCGCGCCGCGCGCATCAAGGGCGATGCGAGGCCGGGGGCCCGGGGACTCGGCTGCATCGCCCTTGCTTTTTGTGTCGCCCGCGAGACGGCGTGAAGGGACGGCGAATGATCGTACTCGGCATCGAGAGCTCGTGTGACGAGACGGCGGCAGCGGTGCTCGCCGACGGCCGCCAAATGCTCTCGAACGTCGTCGCGTCGCAGGAAGCGATCCACGCGCCGTACGGCGGCGTCGTCCCCGAGCTCGCCTCGCGCCGCCACCTCGAGGTCATCGTGCCGGTCGTCGAGAAAGCCCTCGCCGATTCGGGCGTGAGGCTCCCAGACCTGGACGCGATCGCCGTCACCCAGGGGCCGGGGCTCGTCGGCTCGCTGCTGGTGGGCTGCGCGGTCGCGAAGTCGCTCGCCTACGTCCACCGGCTTCCGCTGGTTCCCGTGAACCACCTCGAGGGTCACATCTACGCCACGTTCCTCACCGACGATCCGCCGGAGCACCCGTTCCTGGCGCTCGTGGTCTCGGGGGGGCACACCGCGCTCTATCACGCGAAGGCGCCGCTCCAGTACGCGCTGGTCGGGCAGACGCGCGACGACGCGGCCGGCGAGGCCTTCGACAAGGTCGCGAAGCTCCTCGGGCTCGGCTTTCCGGGCGGCCCGGTCATCGAGCGCGTATCGGCGGACGGCGATCCCAAGGCGGTCACGTTCCCGCTGGCGCAGATGAGCGACGGCGCCCCGGACTTCTCGTTCAGCGGCCTGAAGACGTCGGTGTCGCTCTACGTCAAGCGGCGCGCGCCCCTGGGGCGCGGCGAGATCGCGGACGTGGCGGCGTCGTTCCAGGCGGCGGTCGTGAAGATGCTCGTGCGCAAGACCGTCAAGGCCGCCCTCCATCACGGCGTCAAGCGCGTCGTCTTGACCGGCGGCGTGGCGGCCAACGGCCCGCTGCGCCGCGGCCTGGAAGCGGCCGCCCTCGAGCATGGATTGCGCCTGCACATTCCGCCGCGCTCCCTCTGCACCGACAACGCGGCGATGATCGCCGCCGCCGGCACCGCACGCCTGGCCGCCGGAATCTGCGCCCCGCTGACCCTGAACGCGATCCCCGATCTGGCGCTGGCGCCATGAACTTTCAGGCAGTCCTGGCCGGCCTTCCCGACGCGGTGGTCGCGGTCGATCGCGACCTCCGCGTGGTCTTCTGGAACTCCGCGGCCGAGGTCCTCACCGAGCGCTCGGCGCGGCGCGCCGAGGGGCGCTACATCAAGGAGATCTTCTCGCCCGACGCCTCGGTGGTGCGCCGGCTCGGCGAGACGCTCACCACCGGCGAGAGCCGCTCGGAGGCCGAGAGCGTCATCGAGCGAGTTGACGGTCGCCAGGTGCCGGTCTCGATCGTCACCGCGCCGCTCAACGGCCATGACGGCACGGTCGAGGCGGCCGTGGTCGTGCTGCGCGATCTCTCGAGGATTCGTCAGCTCGAGGCGGAAGTGCGCCGGGGCGAGACGCTCGCCGCCGCGGGGCGGATGGCGGTCGGGCTCGCCCACGAGGTCCGTAACCCGCTCGGCGCCATTCGCGGCGCCGTGCAGTTGCTCAAGCGCGAGCTCGGCGCCGACTCGCGCCTCAGCGAGTACACGGACGTGCTCCTGACCGAGGTCGATCGCGTGAACCGGATCATCGAGATGCTGCTCGACCTGGCGCGTCCGGTTCAGCTCCGACCGGTGCCGCTCAACCTGCACCAGCTGCTCGAGCGCGTCACGATGCTGAACGAGGAGGCCGCGCGCGAGCGCGGCGTGGCGCTGATCCGGCGCTACGATCCGAGCCTTCCGCCGATCCTCGGCGACGAGGACCGGCTGCTCCAGGTGTTCCACAACCTCGTGCGCAACGCGCTGGAGGCGATGGGGAGAGGCGGGCGCTTGACCCTGACGACCCGGGTGAGCCTGAACCCGCTCTTCGGCAAGATGGACCTCGGCACCGGCCAGCGCAGCATGGTCGAGGCGCTGGTGGCCGACGAGGGCGCCGGCATTCCCGCCGCCGTGCGCGCGCGCATCTTCGATCCGTTCTTCACGACCAAGGACAAGGGTCTCGGGCTCGGGCTGGCGATCTGCCACCGCATCCTCGAGGAGCACCGCGGCGCGATCCAGCTGGAGAGCGCCGAGGGACGCGGCACCCTCGTGACGTGCTTCTTGCCCATCGCACGGTGATACCGCCATCGCGTCGGTAAAAGCGCGCCTGCTGATCGCCGACGACGAGGACAGCCTCCGCTGGGTGCTGGAAAAGGGCCTGCGACAGGCCGGCTACGACGTGGTCGCCGTCAAGGACGGGGACAGCGCGCTGCGGGCCTTCGAGTCGGAGCCCTTCGACCTGGTGTTCCTCGACGTGCGGATGCCCGGCGTCGACGGCCTCACCGCGCTCGCGCGGCTGCGTCAGATGCGCGCCGACGCGTGCGTCATCGTCATGACCGCGCACGGCACCATGGACACCGCCATCCAGGCGATGCAGCGCGGCGCCTACGACTACCTGGCCAAGCCCTTCGACCTCGACGAGGTGCTGCTGCTCGCCGAGCGCGC
>DASRIY010000384.1:0-3343 GCA_035649755.1 Candidatus Methylomirabilota bacterium | reverse complement strand
GTGAGCTCGCCGACGAAGTCGCCGGCGATGCCGATGTCGAACAGGAGCTGGCCGGCTCCGCGCTGCTGGTAGAGGCCGAAGGGTTCGCGCGGTCTCGCGATGTCGAGAGCCGAGATCCCTGGCTGCTGAGCGGGCTGCTGGGCCGTCGGGGGCGGCGCACCGGCCGACGGCGGCGGTGCGGTCCCGGGCGAGGGCGCCGGCGGCTGAGCCTCGAGACGCTTGAGTCGATCGGTCACCGACTCGAGCTGCTTCTGCAGCTGCTCGATCTCTTTTCGCAACGCCGCGGCGTCATCCGCCGTCGTTGCCTGGGCGGCCGCATTCGCCGGCAACAGCGCCACGAGCGACGAGACGAGTACAAGTGTCAGAGCACGCATGGCGATCCTCCTGCGATGAAGTGGAACGATCCGGACCTCTAGCCGAGGGCTAGAGCGACGACGGGTGGAGGAGCGCTAGCGGAGCGGAGGGCCGCGAGGGGCCGAGCGGCGCAGCGGGGCGCTGGCGGCGCGCGCGCCGGAGAACGCGAGGGTCGCCGTGAGCGCGAGCAACAGGGCCAGCGCTGGCATGACGCCGAGCTGACAGGCGTGGGTGCCGAACGTCGCCATGAGCACGAGATCGTGGTCGGCGTTCCAGAACCCGGATTCAGGGCCGGCGTGCAGGTGAGGCGTGATCGTGCCGACGAGCAGGAGCGCGACGAGTCCCACCAGGAGCGGGAGGACACGGCGTCGCGTCATGGCGCCTAAGACACCACGATCCGCGATCGATTGCAAGGTCCTCATCGGGTCTTGATCGTGAACGTCAGGGTCGACTCGACGACGTGGCCGTCCACCGACAGCACGCGGAACTTCACGGAGTAGCGCCCGGGGTGGAGCGGCGGCAGTGAGAGCGAGAGTCGCCGGGCGTCCTCCTTGGAAACAAGCGCGTCGCGAAGGTCGACCTGCGCCCCGGCCGCGTCGGTCACCGACGCGCGCGAGTACGCCGGCTCCAGGCGCTCGTTGAACCAGAGCTCGACGCGCGGAGGCGATTCCGCCAGGGTCGAGCGCTGGGCCGGGACCGATTTGACCAGGACGGCGTGGGCGAGCGCGGCCGTCGGCAGGAGCGCGAGCCCGAAGGCCCACGCTCCGAAGAGTCGCTTCCTCACGGCCCTAGTGGGGGCGGAGGGCCATCCCGTGCGGCGCCTTCCCCACGGGGATCGTCCGCACCTGGGTGTGAGACGCGAGATCGATCACGGAGACGAGGTCGGCGTAGCGGTTGGTCACGAGTGCCCGGCGACCCGTCGGCTCCATGGTGACGAGGTCGGGATAGCCCTTCTGGGGGATGGTCGCCACGATCTTGTCGTCGGAGGTCCGGACCACGACGATCTTGTTGCTCTTTCGCAGAGTTGCGTAGAGGTACTTGCCATCGAGGGTCAGGGTGGCCTCGTGGACGATCCCGGGCAGCGCGATCTCGCCGACGGTCTTGTTCGTGGCGGTGTCGATCTTGAGGATCATCTTGTTCTCGCCGGCGGCCGCATAGAGCAGCTTGCCGTCCCCCGTGAGGGCCAGGCCCATCGCGTCACCGCCGCCGTGGATGACGCGCCCGACGACCGTGCGCTGGGCGACGTCGACCACCGTCACGTCGCCCGCCGTCTCGCCCGAGACGTAGAGGAGCTTGCCGTCGCGGGAGAAGATGGCGTGCGCGGGCCAGGTCGAGACGGCCACCCGGCCGTCGATCTTCTCGGCCTTGAGGTCGTAGAAGATGATCTCGTCGTTGCTGGTGTCGCTCCCCCAATCGAGGACGAGCAGGTGGCGGCCGTCCGGGGTGAAGGCGAGGTTGTACGGATTGCCGCCGATCTTCACGCGCTTCACCAGCTTGCGCGACTCCGCGTCGATGACGCCGAGATCGTGGCTCTTGTCGTAGACGACCCAGGCCGTCTTGCCGTCCGGATGGAACACGATCCGATTGGGCTTGCCCTGGCCCAGTTGGATGTTGCCGACGACCTCGAGCGAGTCGGTATCGATGATCGAGGCCGATTCGCCCTTGGTGTTGGTGATGAACAGGCTGGCCGCGGTGGCCGGCGCGGCGGCCGCCAGCATGGCGACGATGAGCGCGATCGCGGCAAGTCTCACAGCTGCCCTCGCTTTCCGAATGGCCGTCAGCGTGTGATCTTCTGGATGGCGATCACCGCGACGTTGGGCGGTACCCCTCGTACCGTAAATCGTACCGCGTCTCCGGCGGAAAGCCCTTCCTGAATCTTCGGGGAGGCGACGCGAAAGCCCATGGTCATGGCGGGCATGAACTCGTTGATCTCCCCGTGCGTGATGACGAGCACGCCGAGCTCGGGAAAGATCCCGCGGATCACACCCTCGACCGTCCACTCGCGCTCCACGCCGCTCGCCGCGGCGGCGCGAGCGGCCACCAGCTCGCGCTCGAGCCGGGCCGCGCGCAAGCCCCAGAACGCATAGCCCCAGCCCGCACCGACCAGCAGGGCAAGGTTGAGCAGCACCACCGCTTTCCAGGTGCGCATCAGTGCACGTGCTCGTCGGGCGGTGGCTCCGCGGAAACGCGCTCCTGGTTCAGCTCCTGGATGTGGCCGAGGAGCGGCTCCATGTCCTCGGCCTGGCCCCGGCTCTTCGCGATGGCCCGCACGTAGCCCTGGCGATCGATGAGAAACTCCGCGTGGGGCGCCGGGGCGAACAGCCGGTAGGCCGACACGATCGCCTCCGCGCCATCGGTCACGACCGGAAAGAGCACGCGCGGCTCCTCGCCGAGGCGGCGGATGGCGTCGCGATCGGCGTCGGTCGGCACCGCGATCACCTCGACGCCCAGCATCGACAGGGTGCCGTCGCGACCCGCGATCTGGCTCATGCGCGCGCGCGACTCCGGCAGCTGGTACAGCACGAGCAGCACCACGCGCCCGCGATACTCCTTCAGCGACCGCGGCGGCGTCGGCCCGACGGCGAACGCGAAATCGGGCGCGACGAGCCAGCGCCGGTCGGGCTCCACGGCCGTTCCCATGTTGCGCGCCGCGTAGCCGGCCGAGAGCGCGCGCAGGAAATTGATCAGGTCCCAGCGCTGATCTTCGGTGAGCCGAGCGCCGAACCCGGGCATGCCCGCCGCCTGGATCCCGTTGGTGAGCCACCAGTAGAGATCTCCCGCGGTGTGCTGAGCCGTGTGGGGCGCCCTCAGGTCGGCGGGCGGCCGCGGGAGATTCAGGCCCGCCGGGCCGTTGCCGGCGCCGCCGGGGCCGTGACACGCCACGCAGTTCTCACGGTAGAGCGCGGCGCCGGAGGCGATCGACGCGGCCTGATACGGGACCGACGGGCGCAGGTAGGTCGTCGGGTACGCGTCGATCGTGAGCGGCGGA
>DASRIY010000383.1:0-2790 GCA_035649755.1 Candidatus Methylomirabilota bacterium | reverse complement strand
GCCGGTACGTCGTGCGCGGCATCGGTGGCCGTCCGGAGTGGCTCGAGTACCGCGCGCCGCACACGCTCGAGACCAGCATGCCCGGCGTCTTCGCGGTGGGCGACGTCCGTCACCGCTCGCTGCGCGGCGTGACGGCGGCGGTGGCCGACGGGGCGGCGGCCATCAGCTCGGTGCGCGAGTACCTGGCGGGGTTGACGATGTGACCAGTCATGACTATCTTAAGACCATGGACACCGTGAAGATCGCCGACCTCAAGGCGCGCCTGAGCGAGCATCTGCGCAAGGTCCGTCAGGGGCACACGCTCACCGTGCTCGATCGAGACCGGGCGATCGCCCGCATCGTTCCGTACGACGGCGACCACCGGCCGCTGACGGTCCGGTCACCCCGGCCAGGCGCGCCGACGCTGGCACGAGTGGCGCTTCCGCCGCCGCTGCGGGCGAAGGTCGACGTCCTGGCCCTGCTGGCCGAGGAGCGGCAGAGCGAGAGGTGATCGTCTACCTCGACTCGTCGGTGCTCCTTCGCAAGGTGCTCGGTCAGCCCGGTGCCCTGAAGGAGTGGGGAGCCATCCGCACGGGCGTGGCCAGCGCGCTCGCCGAGACCGAGTGTCTTCGGACGCTCGACCGCCTGCGACTTCGGGCCGGTCTCGCTGACCGGGAGCTGGCCAGGCGACGCGAGGCGGTATTCAGGCTCCTCGAGAGCATCGAGGTCGTGGAGGTAACCGCGCCCGTCCTTGCGCGGGCCGCTCAACCGCTCCCGACCGAGCTGGGCACCCTCGACGCAATCCATCTTTCGACGGCGCTCCTGTGGCGCGAGCAGACCCGGAGCGACCTGGTCATGGCCACTCACGACGGTGCGCTGGCAATCGCCGCGCGCGCCTGCGGACTCACGGTGGTCGGCGAGGGCTGAGGCTTACGAAGCCCTCTGATGCTCCGGGCTGGACTGAGCCGCCGGCGGGGCCGAGCCGGCGGCCAGACGAGCTAGAGCGGCTTCCGGAAGAGGATCTCCCGGACGCCCGACTTCAGCAGCAGCGAATCGAAGATCTCGAGCCCCGCGAAGAGGAAGTTGATGTCGCGGTTCTGCAGGACCCACCGCCGCGGGCACGCCGAAGGGTAGTAGCGCGCGCGCAGGTGGGATTCGTCCTCGATGCAGTACCGGGTGTAGCGCGTGTCGTCCGACGCGCGAGCGCCGAAGAACGCCAGTATGAGACCGTGCGGCCGTAGCATCCGCTTGACCTTGTCGGCCAGCACCGCGGCCGCCGGCGGCGCCAGGTAGTCGAAGACGTCCCAGCACAGCACGGCGTCCGCGCTCCTGGCACGCGCGGGGAAGCGGGTGCCCAGGAACTCCCCGAACTGATCGAGGGTGCCTTCCCGCGCGTGGCGATCGATGTCGTGGTAGAGATCCTCGACGTGAATCTTGCAGCCGATGCGCTCGCTGACGAAGTTGATGTTGGAGCCGATCACCGGGCCCAGATCGACCAGCTCGGCCGCCGGCCGCTGGAAGACCATCGACAGGAATTGCGCGAGGGTCTTGCTGGAATGGACGGGCTCGACGGCGACGGCCGCGGCTGGATGCGGCTCGACGACGACGGACCCGTTCCCATTCTCGGGTCGCGCACCCGGCCGGCCGAAACGGGACACGAGCCCGGTGAGCCTGCCGTTGTGTTGACCGATGCTCACTGTCGACTCAGACGCGCGCGTAGTCGTTGGTGTGAGCGCTGGCCGGAACCGTCGCCTTCGGCTCCGACTTCTCCGACTTCTCGGCCTTGAGGTGCGAGCGCTCGGACGAGCTCGACTCGGCCTTCTTCTGCATGTCGATGCTGCCGCGGAAGTGCGAGCCGTCCGCGATGGCGACGCGCGGCGCGACGATGTCGCCCTCGACCGAGCCGTTCTCCTTGATGTCGACCTTCTCGGTCGCGTTCAGGTTGCCCTGAACCTGGCCGAGGACGACGACGGCCTTGGCGGAGACCTGAGCCTTGATCCGGCCGTTCGGTCCGACCGTGAGGACGTGGTCCTTCAGCTCGATCTTGCCGTCGACCCGGCCTTCGATCGTGAGGTCCTCGCTGCCGCTCAGCTCGCCGTTGATGATGATGCTCTTGCCGATGCTCGCCAGCTCTTCGGGCATAGTGGGCTCCTTCTGGGCCTGAGTCTGAGACTTCTCTGGAGTCTGAGACTGCGTCAGATCGCTGCCACCAGACAGTACTGGTGAGTGCGACGGAGTCTGTGCCGAATTCGAACTCGTCGGCACACTCGTCGGCCGCGCCGGTTCCTCACGCCTCCACATCAGGGCACCCCCGAAAGGAAAACTGAAGTGAGAGGCCGAGTATAGCGCGGTCTCAGGTGAATTCCGGAAGCTTCAAATGATTTTTTTGCTCACGCCGCGTTTTCCTCGTCGCGTCCTCTCGCCCTGAGCCTGCTCTGGGTCTGCGTGCTGCGCGCGCGTGTCCAATACCTCGTGTGCCGGGTGCATCGCGACCCACGAAATGTCGGGGCCGGTTTTTGCCTGCTCGCTGTCGGGTTCCGCGCAGCGTTGCGTGGAATCGAGCACGCAAGCCGGCTTCGATCAACGGGCTCGCCGGGCTGATCTAAGTCAGAAGTACTTGAAACTGTGGCTATTTATGGATTGTCAGAGATGTGGCGCGGAGCTTGCCTTTTGGAGAGGCGCGGCAGCAAACCGCGAAGCGAGGAGGACGGCAGTGACTCAACAAGCGGTGGAACGGGCGCTGGG
This sequence comes from Candidatus Methylomirabilota bacterium, assembly GCA_035649755.1. Lineage (GTDB taxonomy): Bacteria > Methylomirabilota > Methylomirabilia > Rokubacteriales > CSP1-6 > AR31. Next base: position 66 of record DASRIY010000383.1, on the reverse strand, counting down.
GAAGCTTCTCACCGACGAGAATTTCCGCGAGCGGTTCTTCGAGAACCCCGAGGCGGCGAGCTGGGA
>DASRIY010000382.1:0-8707 GCA_035649755.1 Candidatus Methylomirabilota bacterium | reverse complement strand
GCAGCTCTTCGGCGCCCACGAGGATCCGCTGGGCGCGACAATTCTCGTGAAGGGCTTTCCACTGCGCGTCGTCGGCGTGCTGGCCGCCAAGGGACAGAGCGGCTGGGGCCAGGACCAGGACGACTTGGTGATGATCCCGTTCGCCACCGCCGAGGGCAAAGTGCTGGGCGTCGCGGCGCCGAGCCAGCAGCAGAGCGGTAACAACCCCCTGTTCCCGCCACCGGTCAACCCGTTCGGCATGCAGCCCAGGCTCACCGGCAAGGTCAACGCGATCTACGTGCAGGCGCGGGGCGCCGCGTTCGTGCCGGCGGCGGTCGAGCAGGTCAGCGATCTCCTGCACGATCGCCACCGGATCCAGCCCGGCGGCGTCAACGACTTCGACGTGCGCAACTTGAGCCAGATCGCCCAGGCGCGCGAGGGGTCGAGCCGCATCATGGCCCTGCTGCTAGCCGCCGTCGCCTCGATCTCGCTCCTGGTCGGCGGCATCGGCATCATGAATATCCTGCTGGTGTCGGTCACCGAGCGCACGCGTGAGATCGGGATCCGCATGGCGATCGGGGCCCGGCGCGTGCACGTACTCCTGCAGTTCCTGGCCGAGGCGGTGCTGCTGAGCGCGGCCGGCGGCGCGGCCGGCATTCTGGTCGGCGTGGCGATCTCGCAGATCATCTCGCGCGTCGCCGAGTGGCCGACGCTCCTGTCGCCGGCGGCGATCCTCGGCGGGTTCTGGTTCTCGGCCGCCGTGGGCATCTTCTTCGGCTACTACCCGGCGCGGAAGGCGGCCCACCTCGATCCGATCGAGGCGCTCCGCTACGAGTAGCCGCGTGTGCGGCCCGCTTCGTGGACTGCTCGCGTGCCTGATCGCCGCGCTGACGGCCGGCTGCGCCGTCGGTCCCAACTTCGTGCGTCCGGACGCCCCCGCGGTCGACCGCTACGACACGGTGCCGATCGAGCTGCCGGCGCCCGGCGGCGTCGATGCTACGCAGCGTCTGGTCGCCGCGATCACACGCGACTGGTGGGCGCTCCTGCAGTCGCCGGACCTCGATGACGCGATCGCGCAGGCGATCGCCGCGAGCCCGACCCTCGAGAGCGCGCGGGCCGCGCTCGCTCAGGCTGACGAGGTCGTGAACGCGGCGCGCGGCGCTTACTATCCGCAGATCGACGGATCGGCGTCGGCCAGCCGCGAGGGCACGCGTACCTACGGAAGGAATCCCTCGAGCCTGACCACCAAGATCTTCAGCTTCGGCCCCCTGTTTTCCTACACGCCCGACGTGTTCGGGCGAGACCGGCGCTTCGTCGAGCAGCAAGGTGCCCTGGCGGAGAACCAGCTGCACCAGCTCGCGGGCGCCTACCTGACGCTCACCGCCTCGGTCGCCACGCAGGCCGTCACGATCGCCTCGACGCTGGCCCAGATCAGGGCGGCCGAGGACGTCGTGGCCGCCGACGAGCACAACCTCGAGCTGGTGCGCATCGCCTACGCGGCGGGCAGCGTCGCGCGGACCGACGTGCTGAGCGCCGAGAGCCAGCTCGCCGGCGACCGCACGCTTCTGCCTCCGCTTCGTCAGCAGCTCAGTGTGGCGCGCCACGCGCTGACGGTGCTCATCGGCAAGCCGCCCGGCGAGTGGGCGCCTCCCGACTTCGTGCTCGACACGCTGACGCTGCCGACGGACCTTCCGGTGACCGTGCCCTCCGAGCTGGTGCACGACCGTCCTGATATCCTCGCCGCCGAAGCGCAGCTGCACGCGGCGAGCGCCGCCATCGGGGTGGCGACCGCGCAGCTCTATCCGACCATCACGCTGTCGGCGTCCGTGGCCCTCGAGACGGTCGCGACCAGCGGCAGCTTCAGCGGACCGATCATCGCCTCGAATCTGGCGGCCGGGCTCACCGCGCCGCTCTTCCACGGCGGCACGCTCCTGGCGCAGCGGCGCGCCGCGATCGACGCGTACGCGGCGCAGCTCGGCGCATACCGGCAAACGGTGCTCCTGGCGTTCGGCCAGGTCGCCGACGTGCTGCAAGCATTGCAGCACGACGCGGAGCTCTTGGGCGCCGAGAACACCGCCGTGACGACGTCGGAGGCGTCGCTGAAGCTCGCGCAGGACGCGTACGCCGCGGGGCGCGGAAGTCTCTTGCAAGTGCTCGACGCGCAGCGACTGTACGGGCAGGCGCTCCTCGGCTACGCGCACGCGAAGGGGCAGCGCTACCTCGACACGATCTTGCTGTTCGAGGCGATGGGCGGCACGTGGCGGGACTGGATCGCCTCGGTACGCCGCTGAACGCGCGCTGACAACGCTCGTCACCCCCGGGCCAGAAGGACACCCCACGGAAAGGCCGCTGGCGCGCGCCTGACTCGTAACCTCTCGTTGTTTCGTGCCCTCCCGCTGGCACCCCTCGTGCAGTTTCAGAGGGCAACGAAGATCCGAAAATTGTTGCAGAGGAGGACACATCATGAAGAAGACGATGCTCGCTCTCGCGCTGATCGCGTCGGTCGTGGGGCTTTCGGCCTGCGCGAAGTATCCGTCGGTCGTGAAGTCGGGTCAGCCGACGCCGGCCGCGGCCTCCGCGCAGCCGCGATAAGCGGCGACAAACGGTTCGCCGCAAATTTCAACTGAGAGAACGTGCGGCGCCGGGGATGGAAAAATTCCCGAGACAGGGAAAAAACGCCATCATTCGGCGCCGCACCGGGGCATTCCTGCCCCGGTGCCGTCGAGGCGAGCGCGTCGTAAGTTCGCCTGTCTGTTGACGTCGACATCCGACGGTCAGCTGGTACATCCGATGCACCTCGACTGAGGCCATGAACACTCGTGCCCTGCGGATGTGCGCGCTGCAGGCCGTCGCGGGGCTGGGGCCCCGCTGGCCGAGGCGCGCCTCTGGATTGCTGACGATCACGATGCTGGCGGCGTGGGCCGTGTCAGCGCCGGCGGCGCGGGCGCAGGGAGTGAAGATCACGACGCCCGAGGCGACACCGGAGCCGCGCGTCGTCACGCCCGGGCTGCTCTACGAGAAGCGCCCAAGTGATGACCTCTACTATCTGGGCATCCCGCCGAGCGTCCCGTACGATCCGGCGTTCATCGAGCCATTCACGCTCCAGGTCGAGACCCAGGAGAGCACCGGGCGCATCGGACTCTCGGGCTGGACGTCGCCGAATCCGCCGGTCGGCTCGTCCGGCACCGGCCAGGCCGAGATCAATGGCTGGCTGGGCTTCGGCGTCGCGTGGACGTGGGGCGGCCCGCCGCCCAAGCGCCGGCCCGGCGACCCCGCCGCGGCGCCCCCGTCGTCGAAGCAATAGCTCGCTCCGCTTCCAGCGCCGCCGCGTGGTGCGCGCGGCAAGCTTTCCACGCGCAGCAAGCTTTCCGTGAGCGAACGGCCGTGACAGGATGTGGGCCGTGAGCGCACCGAGCACCGCCGCGGAAGCCGTCCACGATCAGCAGTCGCTGCCGATCCGCGGCTTCCGCGGCACGCCCGAAGAGATCGAGCGTCAGTGGTACGACCAGATCTACACCGGGCGCGGCGACCGGATGGCGCAGCTCACCTGGCGCGCGGTGCTGATGGGCTCGGCGCTCGGCGGCGTGCTCTCGCTCACCAACCTCTACATCGGCCTCAAGGCGGGCTGGGGCTTCGGCGTCGCGATCACGGCGTGCATCCTCTCCTACGCCATCTGGACCGCCCTGCACCGGGCGGGGATCGCCCGCACGCCCATGACCATCCTCGAGAACAACTGTATGCAGTCGACGGCAAGCTCGGCAGGCTCGTCGACCGGGGGCACGCTCATCTCAGCGTTCGCGGCGTACATGCTGATCACCGGCGGCACCCTGCCTCTGCCCACGCTGCTCGCGTGGGTCTTCTTCCTGGCGGTGCTCGGGGTCACCATGGCGATTCCGATGAAGCGCCAGATGATCAACGTCGAACAGCTCCGCTTCCCGAGCGGCATTGCGGCGGCGGAGACGCTGCGCGCGCTCCATTCCGTGGGCGACAAGGGCATGCGCTCGGCGCGGGCGCTGGGCTGGGCGGGGTTGATCGCCGCCGCCGCCAAGCTCTGGGCCGACGGCCTCGTGCTGGTGAGCGCGAAGCTCGCCCCGTGGATGATCGGGACGTGGATCGGCGCCCTCAACCAGCGGGTGTTCGGGCCGGCGTGGATGGGGCGCACGGTGATGCTCTCGTGGGAGCCCATGTTCATCGCCGCGGGCGCCATCACGGGGCTCCACGTGTGCTGGAGCATGCTGCTGGGCAGCGTGACCGCGTGGATGATCTTCGCGCCCCTCCTGCAGCACCGGGGCGTCATCGAAGGCGCCGGCTACGCCGCCATCGTGCAGTGGACGCTCTGGGCCGGCGTCGCCTGCATGGTGAGCTCGAGCCTGCTCTCGTTCGCGATGCAGTGGCGGACCGCGCTGAGGGCGTTCACCGACCTCGGCGCCATGTTCGGCGGCCGCGGCGCGAACGATCCCGTCGCCGCCATCGAAGCCCCGGCGTCGTGGTTCGTGGCTGGCCAGATCGTCGGATTCGCCGGCCTCGCCTGGCTCGGCCACCGAACGCTCGGCATGCCGTACTGGGAGACGGCGGTGGCGGTCGTGCTGTCGTTCGCCCTGGCGCTCGTCGCGTGCCGCGTCACCGGTGAGACCGACACCACGCCGGTGGGCGCGATGGGCAAGATCACCCAGCTCACGTTCGGGGCTTTGCGGCCGGGCAACACGAGCGTCAATCTCATGAGCGCCAACGTGACCGCGGCCGCGGCCAGCAGCAGCGCTGATCTCCTGACCGACCTCAAGAGCGGCTACCTGCTCGGCGCGCATCCGCGCAAGCAGTTCCTCGCGCAGCTCGCCGGCATCTTCGTCGGCACCGTCGTCACCGTGCTGTCGTTCCGGCTCCTGGTGCCGGACGCGAGCGTGCTGGGCACCGATCAGTTTCCAGCGCCCGCGGCACAGACGTGGCGCGCCGTGGCGCTGGCGCTCTCCGAGGGCATCTATTCGCTTGGCCCGGTGAAGACCTGGTGCATCGTGGGCGGCGCCGCCGTCGGCATCGTGCTGACCGTGCTGCCGCGCATCCTGCCGAGCCACCGGCACCTCGTTCCGTCGCCGTCAGGTGTCGGTCTCGCGTGGACCTTTCATTGGTACTACGGGCTCCTCTTTTTCCTGGGCGGCCTGCTGGGCTGGTGGGTGACGAAGAAGTATCCCGAGCGAGCGGAAGAGCTCATCTTCCCCGTCGCCTCCGGCTGGATCGCGGGCGAGAGCCTCATGGGCGTGACTCTCGTGATGTGGGAGAACGGGCCGGAGCTGGCGCGCCGGCTTTTCGGAAACTAGCTACGGGGCGACCGGCACGAACTTGTGGACGCGCCGGCCACGGTTCTCGTCGAGGTAGACGTTGCCCTTCGAGTCCACCGCGATGCCGTGCACCTGGTTGAACTGCCCGGGGAAGCTGCCGGGACGGCCGAAGCTACCGAGGTTCTTGCCCGTCGCGCGCTCGATGATCTCGATCTGCGAATTGTTCTGGTTGATTACGAACATGAGTCGCTGGGCCGGATCTGGCGAGAAGTCGATCGCGACCGCCGAGCCGCCGCTCTGCTTCACCACGCCGTCCGGCGGCAGAGTGACCGGCTTCCACGGCACGGCAATCGACCGCTGCAGCTTGCCCGTCTTGTCGTAGATCCGGACCTCCGAGCCCATGCGGTTACAGACGTAGACCATCCCGTCGTTGGCGATGGTCATGCAGTGCACGTTCTCCATGTCGTCGATGATCCAGTGGCGGAGGAACTTGCCGGTCCGGTCCAGCACGACCACGCGGCGGTTGCTGCCCGAGCCCTCGCCGTCCGAGACGTAGACGTCGCCGTTGGTCCGATCGACGAAGATGCTGGACGGCATCAAGAAGGTCGCCGCCGGGGAGTTCAGCGGCTTGCCCTTGGCGGTGCCGTCAGAGGAATCGAGCTTGCCCTTCACGCCGATCTGCAAGAGGAGCTTGCTGCCGTCGTGGGTGTACTTCTGCGCCATGCCGGAGGGAGCACTGGCGATCCACACGTCGCCGTTCTTCTCGAAGTGGCATGAATGTAGGCGCGGGTCGATGAGCTTGGGATCGCCCCAGGAATGCACCACGTTGCCGGCAGGATCGAACTCGATCATCGGCGGCGCCAGCGTGCCGCCGTTCAGGTCGCCCTCGATGACGTCCTGCCGGTTCAGGATCAGCACGTGGTCCTTCGCGTCCACGCAGATGCCGCCGAGCCCGCCCAGCACCCAGCGCTCGGGCAAGGGCTTCGGCCAGCTCACGTCGGCTTCGTAGCGCGGCGCGTTCTGCGCCTCTGAGGTGGGCAGCGACAGCATCGCGGCGGCGGCGATCGCCAGGGCGGCGCACACGCCGGTCTTGAGCATTCTCCGAGTGGTCATGTAGGTCTCTCCGAGAGCGGGCCGCGCCACTCGAGGTGGATGTGCGCGCCGCAGGCCGTCGCGGGGCTTGGGCCCCCGCCGGCCGAGGCGCGCCTATAGCTAATGTCAGCGAGCCTCTCGCGCGATTAGCGAGGGGGGCCGAACGCCAGCTCGTGCGCCTCCTGCTCGACCTTGCGATTGATCTGCGTGGTGACGTCGAACGTGCCCTCGAGCACGCCCCAGCTCGCCATCCAGTCCCAGGCCCAGCGCGCCTCGTCCTCCGGAATCGGCGTGGGCTCGCGGAGCTGGATCCGTCCCAGGTGAAAGTCGTCGGCCGTCAGCGCCTGGACCTCGGGGTCGCCGGCGGCCCAGCCGTCCTTGAAATACGATACGTAGCGCCGCTTGTCGGCATTGATGCGGCGGACCGCCCGCGTGACGCCGCGAAGGAACGCCGCATAGAGCTCGGGATCGAGGTCGGGCCCGGCGACCCAGGTCCCGTGGAAGAACGTGGTCGACACCAGACGGCATCCGGCCTTCTCGGCCACCGTGATCCACGGCTCCTGCAGCACCGTCGCCTCGAAGGCGCCGCGCATCATCGCCGCGTAGCGCTCGCCGGGGTGGATGACGGCCGCGCAGGTCGTCACCTCGTCACGCCGCACGGCACCTTCCAGCATCTGTAGCCCGGCGTACGCGGTGCCGTTGCCGTAGTCGAGCCCGACCATCCGCCCGGCCAGCTCTTGCGGCACGTAGACGTCGGAATCGGGAGGAACGACGAGGGCGGCGCAGACGATCATGGACCGCCGCCCGATCTGGAGCGCACCGACCCGGCTTTCCGCCACCCGGCGGTTATTGCCGCACTCTCACCCCTGGAACATCGTGGCTTCACCGCGCTCCTGAAGCCGTCCCTGATTCGTCACCGGGCTCGTGAGGGTTCCCTCGGTTGTGGAGCGGATGTCTCGGGACTCGCGCGACGCCATCCGCAGATCGAGTCCCTCCGCCCGGAACAGCCCCTCGTCCATCGCGACGAGCACGTCCAGGCTGCTGAACGCGGACACCGGCTCGATCGTCATCGTCATCATCGCGATCCCTCCGCGCCGGCGATGGCCTGCTACGCCCCCTGATACCGGTTGTAGATGTCCTGCGCCTTCTTGTGCGCCTCGACGACCGCCTTCTCGACGTTCCAGCTCTCGACCAGCACCCGGTGCATCATGCGGCCGATGACGTAGGTGGCGAGCACTTCACCGGCGGCGGGATTCATGACGCCCGGGGCCGGGAACTGCCGGCCGCGCTCAAGCATGCCGCGCCAGTGCTGGAACACCGGCCGCTTCCAGAACTTGGAGTCGTACATGTTCTTGAAGGGCGGTCCCCAGCGGCCGTCGCCTTCCTCGATCATGACCCGCAAGTTCTCCGGGGCCATCCAGTACTCGGCCAGCCCCTTGGCGACTTCGGGATACGGATTCTTGTTGAAGAGCAGCCACTCCGCGGTCGTGAGCTCCTCGATTGCGCCGGCCGGCCCCGCCGGCAGCGGCAGGAGTCCCGTGACGTTGTAGAGCTCCTTGTCGGACTCCGCCAGATGGGCGTAGATGCTGGTGGGATTGAGGACGAAGATCACCTGACGCGACTGGTAGGCCTTGTTGTTGCCGGTATTGTCCCAGGCGATCGCGCCCTTCGGGATGATCTTGTGCTTGCTGTACATGTCCGCGATGAGCTGGACGGCGGCGATCGTGCCCTTCGAATGGAGCGCGACCGTCTTGTTGTCGGCCTCGACGAGCTTGCCGCCGTAGCACCAGATCATGCTAATCACGTTGTTGTCGGTGTCGTTCTGCAAGCCCAGGCAGAGACCGAAGCCGGTCAGCTTCGGCGGCTTCTGGAGCTTCTTGCACACCTCGACGAGCTCGTCCCAGGTCTTTGGCGGCTCGACCTTGGCCGCCTCGAGAATGTCCATGCGGGTGACGAGCGGCCAGGGGCTGATCGATTGCGGCACCCCATACGCTTTGCCCTGATGCATGACGCTCGGCAGGGAGACCGGGAAGAGGCCACCCTGCTGCTTCTGCATCTTGTTGACGAGATCGGTCACCTCCAGGAGATGACCCTGCGAGCGGTAGAGCTGGACGTACCCGCCACCGAGCCGGGTGATGTCCGGCGGGTTCCCGGCCTCGAGCGCCGCGACCAGCTTCGGCAGGAGCTGGGGCCCGCCGATGATCTGGTAGTCGATCTCGCTCTCCTTGATGCCCGCCTGCTTGGCGTACGCGTAGCACTGCTCCTGCATGATCTTGTCGACCTGGGGCGCCAGGGCGGCCGGATTCCAGACAACAAGCTTCGCTGCCCGCGCGGCGTGGGCGCGGCGTACCAGCCACCAAGGT
>DASRIY010000381.1:0-2122 GCA_035649755.1 Candidatus Methylomirabilota bacterium | reverse complement strand
GTGATCGGCGCCGGGACCTTCACGCCCGAGGGGTGGATCAGGAACGTGTGCATCTCGTCCATCGACGGCCCGGCATGCGCGCCGACCTCGGCCACGAAGGACACGTTGCCCTGGGGCGCGTCGATGCCGTAGATGATCAGGTCGCCTGCCGAGGGCATCGCCATGAGATCGCGGAGACCTTCGACGACCCGGTCGAGGTCGGGGCGTTTAGCGAAGGGACCGGAGTCGAGCGCGTCCAGACCGTACGGCTTGCCGCGCCAGAAGCAGAGCGGACCTGACGCGGAGCGCACCAGGACGATGCCGACCCCCTGCGCGCTCGAGATTCGTGCGGCCAGCCCGGGGAAGCGTTCGTCGATTCGCTCGACCGTGAGCGGCTCGGCCGTATCGAGGAAGTAGACGAGGGCGTTCGGCCCGGCCGAGATGACGCGGATGCCGTCGTGCTCTCGAGCCGAGCGCGTGCCGCCGAGCACCCACGGGAAGTCGCGCTCGAGGTAGTTCACGAAGCGCTGGAAGAATCCCGGCGCGCGCTGGGCGCGCAAGACCTCGAGCCCCCCGGCCAGGACGCCACGCCGGCGTTCGGGCTGCGGTGCCGCGCCGGCGCCGTCAGCGTTGAAGAAATCCTCGAAGAGCGATTGCTCGATCGGCCGGCCGCCCGTCAGCCTGAGATACGGCAACGTCGTGGCCTGGCCGTGATCCGACAGCACGTAGAGATCGTAGCGGTGCTCGGGCACGCGCCGCAGCACGCGCCAGAGCCGATGGATCGCCGCGTCGACCTTTCGCAACGCCTGGAGCGCCCGACGATGTCGCGGCCCCCACGCGTGGGCGGCGATGTCGTAGTCGAGATAGTTGACGTAGATCGTCGGCACGCCGGCGTAGATGTCGTGTGCGACTACGAGCGTGAAGAGCTCGCGCAGCCACACCGAGATCCCCAGCTTGATCGCGAGCCACTTCCACCCGGCGTTCGACGCCGAGACGGGATCGGCGATCATCCGCAGCAGCGCGCGCACGACCTCGACGGTCGACGCCACGATCCCCTTCACGAGAACCCAGAGGATCACGACCACCATCGAGGCGGCCCGGATCAGCCCGGCCCCGCTCGGGCGCTTGATCATCGCGAAGGTCAGAAGATTGCTGGCGGCGCCGCCCGTGAAGATGCATCCGTAGGTTCCGCCGCCGCTCACGATGCCGCGCCGGCCGGCCGCCTGCGTCTGCTCCACGTGCGCGGCGTCGCCGCCACGCGGGAAGTAGACGTCGGACTTGCGGCGCTTGTCGTGGTAGTGGAAGCCCGGAATGTCAGGCCGCACGCCGTACATGGCCGCGAGCTGGAAGGCCGGCGTCGAAGTCGGCAGCCCGACCGACATCGGCGACATCTGATAGCCGCGCCGGCTGAGCAGACGCGCGAGGAACGGCACGCGGCCCCGCGCGATCGCGTCCTCGAGGACCGCGCGCGAGAGCCCGTCGATCTGCACGATCAGCAGACGGCGACGGCCGGGCACCGGCGGCGCCCCCAGCCGGAGCCGGCGTATCAGACGATCGAGTGCGCCCTGCAAGCCAAGGACGAGGTCGTCGAACGGCATGGATCCCTTATTGTAGTATCTGTTCGCCAATGAGCCAGTCGATGGTCGCGGCCGTGCGCGAATTCGTCGAGACCGAGGTGCGTCCGGTGGCCGCGGCGCTCGAGCACGAGGACGCATATCCCCACGCGCTCGTGGCGCGGATGCGCGAGCTCGGCCTGTTCGGCGCGCTGGTGCCGGCGGCGTACGGCGGGCTCGGCCTCGACGTCAGAACGTACGCGCGCGTCATCGAAGAGCTCTGCCGGGGTTGGATGTCGCTCGCCGGGGTCATCAACAGCCACACGATGGCCGCGCTGATCGTGTTGAATCACGGTACCCAGGCGCAGCGCGAGCGGTTCCTGCCACGCTTCGCGCGCGGCGAGGCGCGCGGCGGGCTCGCGCTCACCGAGCCGCACGCCGGCACCGACGTGCAGGCGATCCGCACCGTCGCGACGCGTCGCGGGGACGAGTACCTGATCACGGGCACGAAGCTCTTCATCACCAACGGGCGCGAGGGCAACACGCTGGCGCTCCTGGCGCTCACCGATCCGAAGGCCGAGCCGCGCCAT
>DASRIY010000380.1:0-4265 GCA_035649755.1 Candidatus Methylomirabilota bacterium | reverse complement strand
CTCGGCATTCCCGCGGGCGCCGGCCTGGCGCTCGCGCGCTTTCCCGGCCGCGGGCTCGTCGTGAGCGCCGTGAACACCGGGATGGGGCTGCCGCCCGTCGTGGTCGGGCTCTTCGTGACGCTCCTGCTCTGGCGCGGGGGCCCGCTCGGCGACCTCGAGGTGCTCTACACCCCGGCGGCGATCGTCCTCGCGCAGGCCGTCATCGCCGCGCCCATCGTGACCGGCATCACGCTGGCCGCCGTCGGACAGGTGCCGCGCGAGTTCCGCCTGCAGCTGCTGGCGCTCGGCGCGTCCCGGATGCAGATGGTCTGGATGGTGCTACGCGAGGCGCGGCTGCCGATGCTCGCGGCGGTCATGGCGGGCTTCGGTGGCATCATCTCGGAGATCGGCGCGTCCATGATGGTGGGCGGCAACATCAAAGGCCAGACGCGCACGCTGACGACGGCGATGGTGCTGGAGACCGGCAAGGGAAACTTCGACGTCGCCATCGCGCTCTCGCTCCTGCTCCTGGTACTCATCTTTCTCGTCAACTGGGCGCTGACGACCATCCAGCAGCGGCGCGCGCCGGGATGAGCGCCGACGCCCTGGTCGCGCTCGGGCTGTCGATCCGCGTCGCTTTCTTCGCGACCCTCCTGAACGCGCTGCTCGGGATCCCTCTCGCGTACATCCTGGCGCGCCGCGCCTTTCGCGGGCGGGCGCTGGTCGATCTGCTGGTGACGCTGCCGCTCGTGCTGCCGCCGACCGTGACCGGCTACTACCTGATCGTCCTGCTCGGACGACGGGGCTGGCTCGGCGCTCCGGTGTACGCGTGGACCGGCTGGAGCGTCGCGTTCACCTGGTACGCCGCGGTGATCGCCGCGACGGTGATGGCGCTGCCGTTGCTCGTTCGCACCGCGCGCGCGGCCATCGAGTCGGTCGACCGCGAGCTGGAGAAGGCCGCGTACACGCTGGGCCGCTCGGAGTGGCGAACCGCGCTCGAGGTGACGCTGCCGCTGGCGAAGAACGGCATCATCGCCGGGCTGGTCCTCGCCTTCGCGCGGGCGCTCGGTGAGTTCGGCGCGACGCTCATGCTCGCCGGCAACATTCCAGGCAAGACGGCGACCGTACCGCTGGCGATCTATACGGCCGTGCAGACCGGCGAGATGGGCGAGGCCGTGGTGCTGGTGCTGACGCTCACGATCCTCTCGTGCATCGTTCTGATGGTGGCCGGCCGTCTCGGCGCGAGGGCGGCATGAGCCACCGCTTCTCGGTCGAGATCACGAAGCAGCTGCCCGAGTTCACCCTCGACGTCGCGTGGTCCGCCGGCGACGGTGTTGCCGTGCTCTTCGGGCCCTCGGGCGCCGGCAAGACGCTCACGCTGCAGTGCCTCGCCGGCCTGATCCGCCCCGACGCCGGGCGCATCGTCGTGGACGACCGCGTGCTCTTCGATTCGGCTGCGGGCGTCGATCTCCCGCCGCAGCAGCGGCGCGTGGGCTACGTGTTCCAGGGCTACGCGCTGTTCCCGCACCTGACCGTCGGCCAGAACGTGGCGTTCGGCCTTCGCGACCGGCCGCGCGCCGAGCGCCTCTCGCGCGCCGCGGAGGTCATGGAACGGCTCGGCCTCGGCGGCCTCACGCACCGGCGGACCGGCGAGCTCTCCGGCGGCCAGCGCCAGCGCGTGGCCCTCGGCCGGGCGCTGGCGATCGATCCGGCGCTGCTCCTCCTCGACGAGCCGCTGTCGGCGCTGGACGCGCCGCTGCGCCGCTCGCTGCGCGACGAGCTCCGGACGATCCTGAGCGGGTGGGGGACCGCGGCGGTCCTGGTCACCCACGACTTCACCGAGGCCTATCAGATCGCTGACCGCATCGTCATCTACGAGAGCGGGCGGGTCATCCAGTCCGCGCCGCGCGCCGAGCTCCTGTGGCAGCCGGCGTCGGAAGCGGTCGCGCGGATCATGGGGCTGCGCAACGTGCTGCACGGCACCGTGGTGAAGGCGATGCCCGACCGCATCCAGATCTCCTGGCGCGGGCTCATGCTGGAGGCTGTGAATTCGCCGACGCGGTCGTACATGCCGCCGCCGGAGAGCCCCATCGCCTTCTTCATCAGGCCGGAGTACGTCAGGCTGATCCGCAAAGACCGCGGCGCGCCTGACGCCGCCCACCACATGAATCTGATGCGCGGGCGCATCGTCGGTGAGTCGGACTTCGGCATGGTGTGGTCCTTGCGACTGCGCCTCGACGCGCCTGGCGCGCCGGCGCAGGGCGACTTCGATCTCGAGGTCGAGGTGCCCCGGCTCGTCTACGAGATCCTCGAGATCGAGCGCGACCGGCACTGGGAGTTCTCGATCCACCGGGGATCGATCCACGTCCTGCCGACGTGAGCGCACGGACCGTCGTGGAGCTGGCGGGCGTGCGCGTCACCTACGACCGCGCCACCGTCCTCGACGTGCCGACGCTCGGCGTGGCGCCGGGCGAGGTCCTGGCGGTGATCGGCCCGAACGGGAGTGGCAAGTCGACGCTCCTGCGCGTCGTCGGGCTCCTCGAGGAGCCCGTGCAGGGCACCGTGCGGATTCACGGCCGTTCGGTCGACGCGCGCCGCGCGCTGGCCGAGCGTCGGCGCATGGCGACCGTGTTCCAGCGCCCCCTCCTGGCCGATATGACCGTGGCCGAGAACGTCGCGCTCGGCCTCAGGTTCCGCGGCCTCGGCGCCGACGCGCAGGACACCCGGGTCTCGCGGTGGCTCGAGCGGCTCAACATCGCGCCGCTTCGCGACCAGCGGGCGCGCACACTCTCGGGCGGTCAGGCGCAGCGCGTGGCGCTGGCGCGGGCGCTGGTACTCGAGCCGGAAGTGCTGCTGCTCGACGAGCCGTTCGCCGCGCTCGACGAGCCCTCGCGCGACGCGCTCCTGCCCGATGTCGCGGCCATTCTTCGCCACGACCGGGTCACCACCTTCCTGGTCACCCACGACCGCGGCGAGGCGCAGGCGCTTGCCGACCGGGTCGCGGTCCTGATGGCCGGACGGATCGTGCAGCTCGACGCGACCGCCCGCGTCTTCCAGGCGCCGGTCTCCGAGGAGGTCGCCAGGTTTGTCGGTGTCGAGACGCTCGTGACGGGCCTGGTCATCGCGCGGGACGGCGTGACGGTGGTCGAGGCGGCTGGGCGGAAGCTCGAGGTGGCCGCGGCGGCGCGCGTCGGCGAGACGGTGCGGCTCGGCCTCCGGCCCGAGGACGTCACGCTGGTGCTGCCGACCGAGCTGGCGCCCTTGTCGAGCGCCCGCAACTATCTTCCCGGCACCATCGTGCGCGTCACGGCTTCGGCGCCGGCCACCCGTGTGGTCGTCGACGTGGGCTTTCCGCTCGTCGCCACGGTCACCGCGCGGTCGGCCGCCGACCTGGGCCTGATCGAGGGCGGAGCGATCGTGGCCGCGTTCAAGGCGAGCGCCGTCCACCTCATCGGGCCGGGATAACCTGATTGGCCCGGGATAACGCGCATTTCCAGAAACTCCGTCCAAGCGCGTTTCGTGGGCCGCGCACTCCTTGACACTCGAGGGGCGCCGAGGATATAAGGAGGCGTCGACAAATCTGCAGTGACGGTTCCTCCACCGCATCAGGAGGCCTCGCATGGATCAGGAGTCCCTCATCGAGCGACTGACAGCCGAGAACGAGGAGTTCCGGCGTCTCCGGGGCGAGCATCGCGCCTACGATCTAGAGCTGGAGACGCTCAAGGGAACGCCCCCGCTCTCGGCGGATCGACAGTGGAGAGTCAGCGAGCTCAAGAAGTTGAAGCTGATGGCCAAAGACCGGATGGAAGCGATTATCCGGCACGCCCGACCCGGCGTCACCGCCTGACCAGAGCTCGGGCGGCGAAGGCGGTTCAGGGCCTCTCGCACCTCTCGCCGCAGGGCGATGCCCGGATGGTCGACGTCTCCTCGAAGCAGGAGACCGTTCGCCAGGCCGTCGCCCGCGCGACCCTCCGCATGACCCCCGCGACGCTTCGTGTGATTCGCCGCGGGAACGCGCCGAAGGGCGACGTGCTCGGCGTCGCGCGCACCGCCGGGATCCTGGCCGCCAAGCGCACGCCTCAGCTCATTCCCCTGTGTCACCCCTTGCGCATCACCGGCGTCGACGTCGCGTTCAGCGACGACCTGCGTCGCGGCGAGCTGACGGTCGAGGCGCGTGTCCGCACCGTGGACAAGACTGGGGTCGAGATGGAAGCGCTCACGGCAGCCGCGGTGGCGGCCTTGACGGTCTACGATATGGTGAAGGCTGTGGAGCGCGGCGTGACCAT
>DASRIY010000379.1:0-7287 GCA_035649755.1 Candidatus Methylomirabilota bacterium | reverse complement strand
GCCCGACCCCGTTTGTTTGGCGCGCAGGATTCACGATTCATCGCGTGGGTCTCACGATTCACACTGAGGCGAGATGAGTTTGGAGCTCGTGGCGCACGGGGAGCCGGCTGTGTACCTCACGTTCCCGTCGCTGGCGGAGGTGGGGTTGCCGCATGCGACGACGACGCGGCATTGTCCGGGGATTGCTTCGTTTTCGGAGCCGATCTCGCCGCAGGCCCCGAAGCCGCCGTTTCGAGCCGAGGCGGCGTCTACGCTTGCGAACGCCGGGCTCGCCATGCACCGGGTCAGTTATGCTCGGCAGGTGCACGGAGCCGACGCGGGGCGGGCGCCGGAGGGCGGAGGATTCGCGGGGCTGGTCGACATCCTCACCACCACCGAGCGCGGCGTGCCGCTCGCCATCTTCACCGCGGACTGCCTCGCGATCGTCCTCTACGATCCCGTGGCGCGGGTGCTCGGCCTGGCCCACGTCGGCTGGCGCGGGACGGTGCGCGGCACGACGCAGGCAGCGGTGCGATCGGTTTGCGAGCGGGGCGGGGTCGCGTCACGGCTGCGGGTGGCCATCGCGCCCTCGATCGGCCCGTGCTGCTACGAGGTCGACGAGCCGGTCACGGCCGAGTTCGAGCGCGTCTTCGGGCAGCGCTGGACGGGGTGGGGAGCGCCCGCCGGCAACGGCCACGTGATGCTCGACCTGTGGGCGGCCAACGAGGCCCTCCTGCGCGGGGCCGGGGTGGCCCCGGCGTCCATCGACAATCCGCGGCTGTGTACGGCCTGCCACCCGGAGCTCCTGTACTCCTACCGCAAGGGCAATCGCGGCCGCCTGGTCACGCTCGCGGCGCTCCCCTGAGGCCTCGCCAGAGCCCTCCCCCGGCCCCGAGGCCCCTGCTAGAATCAGCCTGCGACCATGACTGACATCCAGGCCAACCTCCAACGCGTGCGTGAGCGGATCGCCCGGGCGGCGGAACGCTCGGGGCGCCGCGCGGAGGACGTGCTGCTCATCGGGGTCTCGAAGACCGTCGACGTCGACCGGATTCGCCGGGCGATCGAGGCGGGCGTGCCGGCCCTGGGCGAGAACTGGGTGCAGGAGGCGCGCGACAAGATCACGGAGATCGGGCATCCCGTTCCGTGGCATTTCATCGGGCACCTGCAGACGAACAAGGCGCGCGACGCGGCCGAGCTGTTCGACGTCGTCCAGTCGCTCGATCGGCTCGATCTGGCCCGCGAGCTCGACAAGCGCGCCCGCGCCCGCAGCCGGGTCATCAAGGCGCTGGTCGAGGTGAACGTGGGCGGCGAGGCCTCGAAGAGCGGCGTGGCGCCGGACGGTCTCGGCGCGCTGCTCGAGGCGATCGCGGCGCTGCCCGCCGTGAAGGTGCGGGGACTCATGGCGATCCCACCCGAAGGGAAGGATCCCGACGACTCGCGCGTCTGGTTCCGCGCCCTGCACAAGCTCGGCGAGCAGCACGGCCTGACCGAGCTCTCGATGGGCATGAGCAGCGATTTCGAGGTGGCGATCGAGGAAGGCGCGACGGTGATCCGGGTCGGCACGGCCATCTTCGGCCCGCGCCCGCCGCGGGGAGCCGCATGACGATCAAGGGACGCACCGTCGGCTTCCTGGGCGCCGGCAACATGGGCGAGGCGCTCATCAAGGGGCTCCTCGCGGCCAAGCTCGTCCCGGCCCAGGCGATCTTCGCGACCGACGTGCGCCCGGAGCGCCTGAAGGAGCTCGACCGGCAGTACGGCATCCAGGTCTCGTCCGACAACGCGGAGCTGGTGAAGCGCGCCGACATCGTGATCCTGGCGGTGAAGCCGCAGATCATGGACGCGGTGGCGACGGAGATCGCCCCGGCGGTGACGCGCGGCAAGCTCCTGATCTCGATCGCCGCGGGCGTCGCCACTGACAAGATCCGGGCGCGCCTGCCCAGGGACGCGCGCCTCATCCGGGTGATGCCGAACACGCCGGCCCTCGTCCTCGAGGGCGCGACGGCGATCGCCAAGGCCGACGGGCTCGAGCCCGGCGACCTCGACGTTGCCCGCGAGATCTTCGGCGCCGTCGGCCGGGTGGTGGTGCTCGGCGAAGAGATGATCGACGCGGTGACCGGTCTATCGGGCTCCGGGCCGGCGTACGTCGCGATCGTGATCGAATCGCTCGCCGACGGCGGGGTTCGCATGGGTCTCGACCGGGCGACGGCGATGACCCTCGCCACCCAGACCGTGCTCGGGGCCGCGAAGCTCCTGCTGGAAACCGGGCTGCACCCGGGCGCGCTCAAGGACATGGTCAGCTCGCCCGGCGGCACCACGATCGCCGGCATCGCCGCGCTCGAGGAGGGCGGGCTGCGCACGACATTCATCAAGGCCGTCGAGCGGGCTACCCAGCGCTCGCGCGAGCTGGGGCAAGGCCCGAAGTAGTGTTCATCGTCGGCTATTTCATTCGCGCCGTGGCAAGCCTGCTGGACATGGTCATCGTCGCGTACATCTGGATCATCATCGCGCGGGCGCTCCTGTCCTGGGTGAGCCCCGACCCGTACAACCCGATCGTGCGATTCCTGTACCGGGTGACCGAGCCGGTGCTCAGGCCGGTGCGCGAGCGGCTGGGGGGTTTTCAGGTCGGGCTCGACTTCTCCCCAATGATCGTGATTCTCGTGCTTTACTTCTTGAAGGAATTCCTGGTTCCGGTGCTGTTCCGAATTGCCACCGAGATCGGGTAGGAGGCCGGAGTCGATGCGCATCAGTCCGCTCGACATTCGCCAGCAGCAGTTCACCGTCAAATGGGTCCGGGGCTTCGACATCCACGAGGTCGACGCGTTCCTCGACGACGTCGCCGAGGATTACGAAACGGTGCTGAAGGAGAACGCGCAGCTCAAGGAGCAGGTCGCGACCTTCGAGGAGCGGGCCCGTGGCCTGGGCGAGCGCGAGCGGGCGCTGCAGGACACGCTGGTCACGACCCACCGGCTGGGCGACGAGATGAAAGCGACGGCGCGGCGCGAGGCCGAGCTCCAGATGCGCGAGGCCGAGCTGCGCAGCGAGAAGATCATCGAGGAGGGGCGCGCCGAAGAGGCGCGGATCCGGAGCGAGATCCAGACGCTGCGGCGCGTCCGCCGGCAGCTCATCGAGGACTTCCGCGCGACGCTCGAGAGCTACTACCGCATGATGTCCGCCGAGTTCGGCGAGGACAAGGACGACGTCAAGAGCTGAGGGCGCCCGGCTGTCCCTGCGCGTCCAGCCGCGGGCCTCGCGCGACGAGATCGTCGGCTGGCAGGATGCCACCCTGAAGCTGCGCGTGACCGCTCCCCCCGTCGACGGCGCCGCGAACGCGGCCGTCGCCCGGCTCTTGGCCCGGGCGCTCGGCGTGTCGCCGTCGTCCATCAGTGTCGTGAAGGGCCTCCAGACGCGCGAGAAGATCGTCGAGGTCGCCGGGCTCGGCGCCGCCGAGATCCGGAGCCGCCTGGCGTCGGCGAGGCCGGCGTGAGCGTCATCGCGCCTGTCCGCTGGGAAACCGACCGGCTCGTCCTGGTCGATCAGACCGTGCTGCCTGAGCGCGAGATCGAGCGCGACTACGGCACGTGGCAGGAAGTGGGCGCGGCGATCCGGACGCTGGTGGTTCGAGGCGCGCCGGCGATCGGCGTGGCCGCGGCCTTCGGCGTGGTGCTGGCGGCGCGCGCGAGCCACGCCGCGTCGTTCGACGGCCTGCTGGTCGATCTCGAGACCGCCATCAAGGGGCTCGCGGCGACCCGGCCAACCGCGGTGAATCTCTTCTGGGCGCTCGATCGGATGCGGCAGGCCGCGGTCGCCTCGCGCGCGCTGCCGCTCGACGCGGTGCGGGCGCGCCTGCTCGCCGAGGCCCAGGCGATTCGCGACGAGGACATCGCCGCCAATCGCGCGATGGGCGCCCACGGCGCGGCGCTCGTGCCGCCGAACGCGCGCATCCTGACCCACTGCAACGCGGGCGCTCTCGCCACCGCCGGGTACGGCACCGCCCTCGGCGTGGTGCGCGCCGCCCACGCGCAGGGCAAGGTGGCGCTCGTGTGGGTCGACGAGACGCGACCGGTGATGCAGGGCTCGCGGCTCACCGCGTGGGAGTGCGTACGCGAGGGGATCCCGCACCGGCTCATCGCCGACGTCGCGGCGGCGTCGGTCATGTCTCGCGGCGAGGTCGACCTGGTGGTGACCGGCGCCGACCGGATCGCCGCCAACGGCGACACCGCCAACAAGATCGGCACCTATTCGCTGGCGGTGCTCGCCGCTCACCATCGGGTGCCGTTCTACGTCGCGGCGCCGTTCTCGACGATCGACCCCTCGATCGCCTCGGGCGCCCAGATCCCGATCGAGGAGCGCGACGCGTCGGAAGTGCGGCGGGTGGGCGGGCAGCAGACAGCGCCGAGCGCCTCGCCGGTGTTCAACCCCGCCTTCGACGTCACGCCCGCGGCGCTCATCGCGGCGATCGTCACCGAGCGCGGCGTCGTGCGTCCGCCGTACCGCTTTTGATCGCGCGCGAGTACCACGACCGGACCGCCCACTCGCCCGCGTCGGTGCGCACGAGCGGCCACACGCTCGAGTGGGACATCAAGCCCTTTCCGTTCAAGGTCTACTCCGATCTGTCCGCGATTCCGCTGCCCCGCGAGATCGATCCGCTGGCGACCGACGCGCTCGCCGCGCTCGCGGCGCCGGCGCCCGTCGCGCCCAAGGTCGGCCTCGCCGAGCTCACGGCGGTCCTCTACTACGCCGCCGGCGTGACGAAGAAGAAGACGTACCCGGGCGGCGGCGAGGTGCTCTTCCGCGCCGCGGCGTCGACGGGCGCGCTCTTCCAGACCGAGGTGTACGTGGCGGCCGGCGACGTCGTCGACCTCGAGCCTGGGCTCTATCACTTCTGTCCCGGCGACTTCGCGCTTCGCCGCCTGCGCGCCGGTGACGTGCGCGCGGCGCTCGCCGCGTCGGCCGCGGACGACTCCCTGGCGCGGCGCGCGGCCACCGTGCTGCTCACCGGGATCTACTGGCGTAACGCCTGGAAGTATCAGGCGCGCGCGTACCGGCATCTCTTCTGGGACTCGGGCACGATGCTCGCCAATCTGGTAACCGTCGCCGGCGTGCTCGGGCTCGCGCCGCGCATCGTGACCGGATTCGTCGACCACGAGGTGAATCAGCTACTCGGCATCGATCCAGCGCGCGAGGCCGCGCTGGAGCTGGTGGCGCTCGGGCCCGAGACCGTTCCCACGCCGAGTGGCTCCGCGCTCGAAACCGTGGACCACGCGACACTCCCGCTGTCGTCCTCCGAGGTCGACTATCCGCTCATCCGCGAGATCCACTCCGCGTCTTCTCTCGCGACACCGGACGCCGTTCGCACTTGGCGGCTGGGGTGGGCCGGGGTGCGGGGAGCGGCTGCCGCGACCGCGCTAGCAGCGACGCGCGGCGCGAGTGTCGAGAGGGCGGGGGTCGGGTCGGATCCGGAAAACACGGGTCACGGCAGCCGCCCCCCGCACCCCGGCCCACCCCAGTCACCCCGCGTCGTTGATCCAGGTGGTGCGGGCGTGCGCGAAGGGATGGGGCTCGCTGATGAGCTTGGTCCGCGCGTCGTGGCGCTGCCGCCGCCGCGGGGGCGGGCGGGACGCGGGCTCGGGGAGACGATCCAGCGCCGCGGATCGACCCGTCGGTTCGGACAGGCGGCGCTCACGGCGGAGGAGCTCGGGACCGCCTTGTGGGCCGCGACGCGCGACTTCGAGGCCGACGCGCCGGCCGGCCTGGTCGACTTCTATCTGATCGTCAACGCGGTCGATGACGTCCCGGCCGGCGCGTACGTCTATCGTCCCGCGACGCACGCGCTCGAGCTTCTCGCCGCCGGCGACTTCCGCAACCGCTCGGCGTACCTCTGCCTGGAGCAGCCGCTCGGCGGGGACGCCGCGGCGGTCATCTACTTCCTGGCCCGGCTCGACGAGCTGACCGACGCGGCCGGCGATCGCGGCTACCGGCTCGCGAACCTGGAAGCGGGGCTCGCGGGCGGCCGCGCCTATCTCGCCGCGTACGCGCAGGGCTTCGGCGCCTCCGGGCTCACGTTCTACGACGCGGATGTGGTCCGCTTCTTCTCGCCGCATGCCGCCGGCAAGGACGCGATTTTCGTGACGGCCCTGGGACGGTCGGCCCGAGACGAGCGTGTTACGATCGATTCGAACCTGACCATTCGAGGGAGGCCGTCCGCATGAAGAAGTACCAGTTGATGGCGCCGGGCCCGACGCCGGTTCCGAGCGAGGTTCTGCTCGCGATGGCGAAGCCGATCATCCACCACCGGACTCCGGAGTACGACGCGCTCTACGTGGAGGTCCGAGCCGCGCTCAAGCGCCTGTTCCAGACGAGCGCCGAGGTGGTGTCGCTGGCGTGCTCGGGCACCGGCGCGATGGAAGCGGCCGTCGTCAACACGCTCTCGGCGGGCGAGAAGGTCATTGTGGTGCGGGCCGGGAAGTTCGGCGACCGCTGGCTTGACCTCGCGCGCACGTACGGTCTCCAGATCGTCGACCTCAGCGCGCCGTTCGGCCACACGGTCGAGGCCGGGCGCCTGGCCGAGGCCCTGAAGGCCCAGCCCGACGTCAAGGCCGTGCTCGCGCAGCACAGCGAGACCTCGACCGGCGTCCTCCACGATGTCAAGGCGTACGCGGCGGTCACCGGTCAGCACGACGCGATCCTGATCGTCGACGCGGTCTCGAGCCTCGGAATCGCCGATCTGCCGATGGACGCCTGGAAGATCGACCTCGTGGTCTCGGGCTCCCAGAAGGGTCTCATGCTTCCCCCGGGCGTGGGGTTCTGCGCGCTCAGCGAGAAGGCCTGGCGGAAGACGAAGACCGCGACGCTGCCGAAGTTCTACTTCAACCTCGCCGACGAGCTGAAGTACGTCGCAAAGAACGAGGTACGCTTCACGCCGGCCGTCTCGATCATGGTGGGCCTGCGCGAGGCATTGAGAATGCTCGAGGCCGAGGGGCTGCAGAACGTCTTCCGGCGCCACGACCGGCTGGCGCGCGCCACGCGGGCCGGCGTCGAGGCGCTGGGGCTCGAGCTCTTCGCCAAGGCCACGCCGAGCCCGGCGTTGACCGCCGTCGTGCCGCCCCGCGGCGTCGACAGCGAGAAAGTCGTCGCCGCGTACTCGAAGAGCCACAACATCACCATCGCGGGCGGGCAGGGGGAGATGAAGGGCAAGCTCTTCCGCCTGGGCCACATGGGGTACGCCGCCGAGTTCGACGTCATCGCCGGGCTCGCGGGGCTCGAGCAGGTGCTCGCGGACCTCGGGCAGCCCGTCGACTTCGGCGCGAG
>DASRIY010000378.1:0-5874 GCA_035649755.1 Candidatus Methylomirabilota bacterium | reverse complement strand
CGCCGCCTGGCGCCGCTGATGGACGGCGACCGCCGCCGGGTCGAGCTCCTGAACTGCCTGCTGCTCACGCTGCCCGGGAGCCCGATCATCTATTACGGCGACGAGATCGGCATGGGCGACAACGTGGCGCTCGGCGACCGGGACGGCGTGCGCACACCCATGCAGTGGTCGCGCGACCGCAACGCGGGATTCTCGCGCTCCGATGCCGATCGGCTCTATCTGCCGGTCATCGCCGATCCGGTCTACGGCTACGAGGCCGTGAACGTGGCGGCGCAGGCGCGACAGCCCTCGTCGCTGCTCAACGTGATGCGCCGGCTCCTGGCGGCGCGCCGGACGTCGCCGGTCTTCGGGCGGGGCACCATCGAGTTCCTGCGCCCGCGCAACTCGCGCGTGCTCGCGTACTTTCGCCGGCTCGAGGACGAGGCGCTCCTGATCGTCGTCAACCTCTCGGCGGCCCCGCAGCCGGTCGAGCTCGACCTGGCTGCGTTCGCCGGGGCCGTGCCGACCGAGATGCTCGGCGGGACGACCTTTCCTCCGATCGGGAAGGGCCCGTACTTCCTGAGCCTGGGCCCGCACGGCTTCTACTGGTTTCGCCTGGAGCTCCAGGGCGACCGGCCCTATGGCATCGAGCGCACCGCGATCTGACGGGCCGCCTCGCGCGGATCCGGCGCGCGTGGCGTCCGCGCTGGGCCGCGCCGTGGCGCGCGAGCTTCCCGCGCTGCTCCCGCGGCAGCGCTGGTTCGGCGCCAAGGGGCGGTCGATCGCCGCGGTGAACCTGCGCGACTGCGCGGCCTTCGGGGATCGCGCGTGGCTCACCCTGGTGACGGTGGCGTTCACGGACGGCCCGGACGAGACGTATGCGGTCCCGCTCGTCGTCGGCGGCGACGCGGCGCCGGACGCTCCCGCCGTCGCGCTCGAGCTGGACGGCACGACCACGCGGAGCTCGGACGCCTTTTACCACGCGGGATTCTGCACGGAGCTCCTGACGGCGTTCGAGCGCGACGCGGCCGTGCCGACTGAGGGCGGCGGCGTCGTGCGCTTCGCGCGAACCGATCGCTATCCATCGCTGCGCGGCGATGCGCCGCTCGTGCCGCGCCGGCTCACGGCCGAGCAGTCCAATACCTCCCTGGCCTACGGCGACCGCCTCATCCTGAAAGCGCTCCGGCGCGTGACGGCCGGAGTCAATCTCGATCGCGAGGTCGGCTCGTTTCTCACGTTGCAGGCGCGGTTCCCGCACGTTCCGCCGCTGGCCGGGGCGATCGAGTACGTGTCGGGCACCGGCGAGGTGACGACCCTCGGCGTGCTGCAGGGATTCGTGGCGAATCGCGGCGACGGCTGGAGCTGGATCGTGGGGCATCTGCGGCAGCTCCCGCCCGCGCAGATCGTTGAGCTGTCCGCGCCGGTCTTCGAGGAGATCGCGGGCCTGGGCGCCGTGACCGGAGCGCTGCACGGCGCGCTCGCGTCCGACGTCGAGAGCGTCGACTTCGCGCCCGAGCCCGCCAGCGCTGCCGACGTCACCGCCTGGATCTCGCGAATCGCCGCCGACCTCGGCCGCACCTGCCGCGCGGTCCGCGCCCGGCTCGCCGATTTACCAGGCGAGATCGAGGGCGACGCCCGCACGCTGCTCGCCGGCGAAGCCGCCCTGCGCGCGCGGGCGGACGGGCTCGCGGCACTCGGCGCCGAGCACTGCATGAAGATCCGCGTTCACGGCGACTACCACCTCGGGCAGACGCTGCGCACGGAGTCCGGCTTCGTGCTGCTCGATTTCGAGGGTGAGCCGGACCGGCCGCTCGCCGAGCGCCGCCGCAAACAATCCGGCCTCGTCGACGTCGCCGGCATGCTGCGCTCGCTCGATTACGCCGCGCACGCGACGCTCTCGCCCGCCAGCGCGCCCGCCGGCGAGCGCTGGGTCCAGCGCGCGTCGGCCGCGTTCCTCGATGGCTATCTCGGCGAGCTCAGCCGGCGTCCGGCCCGTCTGGTCCCGGCCTCGCGCGCCGAGCTGGAACGCGCGCTCGCGGTGTTCGAGCTCGACAAGGCGCTCTACGAGGTGCGCTACGAGCTCGACCATCGGCCGGCGTGGCTGGCCATCCCGCTCCGAGGGCTGGCGCGCCTGCTGACGCGCACGCAGACGCCATCGTGAGATCGCGCGCGTGGTGCGCATGGCTGGCGCTGGGCGCGCTGTTCGTCCTCTTCCTGACGGCCGCCGGGTGCGTGGGGCGGCCCGAGCGCGAGCCCATCACGCTCGTGTTCAAGTATTCCCGCATCCTCGGCAAAGGCGATCCGGTGCCCGGGCTCCTGCGCGAGTTCGAGGGGGCGCATCCGGGGGTGCGGGTCAAGGGCGAGGCGCTGCCGTGGACGTCCGACGATCAGCACCAGCTCTACGTCATCAACCTCGAGGGCCGGAGCCCGGGCTTCGACGTCATGATGCTCGACTGCATCTGGGTTCCCGAGTTCGCCCGTGCCGGCTGGCTGGTCGATCTCACGGCGCAGCTCACGCCCGACGAGCTCGCCCCATACTTCGCGAGCGCCGTGACGGCGGGCACGTACGAGGACCGCGTCTGGGCGCTGCCGTGGAACATGAACGTCGGCCTTCTCTATTACCGCAGCGACCTGCTCGCCCGGTACGGTCTTCGTCCACCAGAGACGTACGAGGAGCTCATCGCCGCGGTCGGGCGAATTCGCGACGCCGAGCGCAACCCGGCGCTCGAGGGCTACCTGTGGCAGGGCAAGCAGTACGAAGGGCTCGTCGTGAACGTCCTCGAGGCGCTCTGGGCGAACGGCACCGGGCTCTTCGGAGAGGACGGCGCCATCCTGCCCGACCCCGCGCGCGCCGCCGACGCGCTGCGCTTTCTCCGCCGGCTGATCGAGACGAACGTGAGCCCGGCGTGGACGACCGCCGCGGACGAGGAATTGAGCCGGCGCGCATTCGGCGACGGCCACGCGATCTTCCTGCGCAACTGGCCGTACGCGATGGACCTGTTCGAGGCCCCGGGCTCGGCGGTGCGCGGCAAGGTGGCGTTCGTCTCGCTCCCCGGCCGCGCGCGCGGCGCCCCGGGCGTGGGCTCGACGGGCGGCGCGCATCTGGCGGTGTCGCGGCGGAGCCGCCATCCCGAGCTGGCGGTGGCGCTGGTGCGCCACCTGACCAGCCGGCCGGCGCAGCGCGCGATCGCGCTCGGCGCCGCGCTCTCCCCCACGCGGCGCGACCTCTACCGCGACGCCGAGCTCGTCCGCGCTCGCCCGGGCATGCCCCGTCTCGACGAGCTCATGGTGGCGGGGCGGCCGCGCCCGGTGACGCCCGCATACCTGCTCGTCTCGTCGACGGTGCAGCCCGAGTTCTCGGCGGCGCTCGTCGGGGTGAAGTCGCCGGAACGGGCGATCGCCGACGCCCGCGCCCGGCTCCATTACTTCCTCGAGAGCCTCCGATGACCCGGCGCGAGGCCGTGAATCGCCGCCGCGGCATGCTGCTGATGGCGCCGACCGTGCTGGCCCTGGGCACGCTCACGGTCTACCCGGGCATCTGGGTGCTCTGGCTCTCGCTCCAGCACCGCATCCCGATCTTCGGTGTGTCACGGTTCGCCGGATTCGACAACTACGCGTTCCTGGCCTTCGACTCTCGATTCGCGAGCGCTCTGGCCACGACACTCATCTTCACCGTCACGTCGGTGGCCCTCGAAGTCGTGCTCGGCGTGGCGGCGGCGCTGGCGATTCACACCCTGCGGGGTGGCCGCCGCGTGGCGCTCTCGCTCCTGCTGCTGGCGTGGGCCATGCCGGCCGTGGTGACGGCGAAGCTCTTCGACTGGCTCTATCACCCCACGGCGGGTCTTCTGAACGTCGCGCTCGGCGGACACGCGCTGAACTGGCTCGGCGATCCGCGTCTGGCGCTGCCGGCGATCGTGCTCGCCGACGTGTGGCGCACGATGCCCTTCGTCGCCGTGCTCTGCTACGCGCGCCTGCTGGCGATTCCGCCCGATGTATACGAGGCGGCGCAGGTGGACGGCGCCGGCCGGGTGGCGACCCTCGTGCGCATCACACTGCCGATGCTCGGACGGATTCTCCTCCTGGCGATCCTCTTCCGCACCCTCGATGCCCTGCGCGCCTTCGACCTCATGTTCGTGCTGACCGGCGGCGGCCCCGCCGGCACGACCGAGACGCTCACGGTGTACGCCTACCGGGCCCTGTTCCAGACGCTCCAGCTCGGCTTCGGCTCGGCGCTCGGCGTCGTCGTGTTCGCGCTCGTCATGACCGTCGCGTGGGCCTATCTGAAGCTTCTCAGGACGAGCACGGTGACCGCATGAGGCGCGGCTTCCGGACGTTCGCCGACGCGCTCGTGCTCGCGGCGCTGGCGAGCTACGCGGTCCCGTTCTTCTGGCAGCTCCTGACGTCGTTCAAGCCCGAGGCCGAGCTGCTCCGGGTGCCGCCGCTCCTGCCGAGCCAGCTGACGCTCGCGCACTATCGCGCCGTCGTCGAGAAGAGCCTGATGCCGCAGGCGCTCGCCAACAGCTTCGGCATCGCCGCGCTGACCACGCTCCTGGCGCTGGCGGTCGGCGTGCCCGGCGCGTACGCGGTGGCCCGGCTTCCTCTGCCGGGCAAGCGATTCGTGCTCCTGGCGATCGTGGCCAGCACGGCGTTTCCCCAGATCGCGACGGTGAGCCCGCTCTACCTCTTGATGCGCGCGCTCGACCTGCGCGACACGTGGTCGGGGCTCGTGCTCGTGCACACGTCGTTCGCGCTGCCGCTGACCGTCTGGCTCCTCTCCGGGTTCATCCGCGAGATCCCGATCGAGGCCGAGGAGGCGGCGTCGGTGGACGGGGCGGGCCTGTTCGGCCTCTTCCGCTGGGTCGTGATCCCGCTGCTGGGACCCGGCCTCGCCGCCACCGCGCTCCTGACCTTTCTCTTCAGCTGGAACGAATTCCTGTTCGCCTACACGTTCACGGTCTCGGAGGCGAGCCGGACGATCCCGGTGGCGCTGGCGCTCTTTCCAGGAGTTTTCGAGGTGCCGTGGGGCGACATCGCAGCGGCGTCGATGCTGGCCAGCCTTCCACCCGTGCTGATCGTCGTCGGGCTGCAGCGGTTTCTGGTCCGGGGGCTCGTCGCGGGCGCGGTGAAGGAGTGAGGACGCGCCGCCGCGCCGAGCGGCATAATACGAGGAGGGGACGTCCATGACGGATCTCTGGAGCGAGCTGGTCCTGACGGCCATCGGCAACATGCGGGCCACCCTCGCCATCGTCCTGCCCGGCATCCTCGCCATGCTGGCGCTGGTGATCATCGGCGCCCTGCTCGGCTGGATTGCCGGCACGCTGATCATGCGCATCGCCCGCGCCCTGAGACTGGACGATCGCAGCCGCGCCTGGGGTCTCACCTCGGCGCTGGCGCGCGCCAGCATTTACCGGCCGACGTCGCAAGTGCTCAAGCTCATCGCGTTCTGGGGCA
Organism: Candidatus Methylomirabilota bacterium; assembly: GCA_035649755.1. Taxonomy (GTDB): domain Bacteria; phylum Methylomirabilota; class Methylomirabilia; order Rokubacteriales; family CSP1-6; genus AR31. Next base: position 444 of record DASRIY010000378.1, on the reverse strand, counting down.
TCTTCATGTTGTTCGCGACGATGGGCATCGACGTGCTGGGGATTCCCGGCGCTCCCGGCGCGACCGGGGTGCTCATGCGCCTCCTGCCGCGGCTTCTGTCCGCGCTCCTGCTTCTCGTCGTGGGCTGGCTCGCAGCGAACTTCCTGGGGCAGGCGACGCTCATCGCCGCGGTCAACGGCGGCGTGCTCCAGGCGCGGCTCCTGGCGCGCGCGACGCGCTGGGTCGTCCTGCTCTTCGCCATCGCCACCGCGCTGACCGAGATCGGCATCGGCCGCGATATGGTCCTCATCGCGTTCGGCACCCTCTTCGGCGGCATCGTGGCCGCGCTCGCTCTGGCCTTCGGCCTCGGCGGCCGCCACGTGGCCCGCGAGATTCTCGAGCGTGGCCGCCGCCGCGAGCGCGAGCCCGCGGGCCAGGACACGATCTCCCACCTCTGACCCGCCG
>DASRIY010000377.1:0-61573 GCA_035649755.1 Candidatus Methylomirabilota bacterium | reverse complement strand
GCCAGTACTTCAAGGACCTGCGTACCGGGAACTTCGAGCTCAGCACCGACTTTCAGTGCGGCTACGTGGTCGACCCCGACCTGGACCTCTACAAGTTCCAATCGCGCGGCCGAAGCGACGCCAACTACGGCGGGTACACCGATCCCGTGTTAGACGACCTCTATGTGCGCCAGAGTCGGACGGTTGATCCGGCGCAACGCCGACGATACATTCGCGCCTTCGAACGGCGTCTCCTCGACGAGCAGGCACACTACATCTCCACACTCCAATGGCACCGTATCGTGCCGCACAGATCCAGCGTGCGTGGCTGGACAATAACGCCCAGCCACTACCTCAACAATCAGCTCGACACGGTGTGGCTGGCGGAGTAGCGGCTGGCTCGCGTCCAGGGGCCTCACTGCTCGCTTTCGATTCGGGTCGCGTCACAGCGGCCCCGCCTGGGCGCCAGATACCCCGCTTCCAGCATAGACAAAGTGTGGGCGGTACTGAATCGGGGCCTGCGAGTTCTCCGGGAAGTATACGGAACCTAGCGCGTCGAGTGTCAGAGGAGGGCCGGCCAGCAGCATCACGTCGCGCCATTCTCGCTCTACCACGGCCCGTGGGATTGTCACCGCCAGAACGTTCTTGCTCACGGTACCGTCTCGCGCTGCCACTTCTCGAACCGCCTCTACGAGACCGGCGGTGAGGTCATCGAGCGTCGTCGCCCTGCGCGTCCTCTCTTTGAGGCGGTGACGTTCTTCAATCGAGAGCGCTGCTCCAATATTGGAAAAACCGTGAAAATCCCCCGGCTCGAGGATTCTGTGGTGCACGCGAAAGTCAGCACGCGCGTCAGCCTGCAGTACTCCGTGTTCGTCATGGCAGTTCGATACGAAGCAGAAGAATACCCGCGAACTTTTTCGGCCCGGCGGACGCGCCCAGGCGATGGCGCCGAACATGAGATGGTGACGCGCCTTTTCTTCGGCCGGCCGCGCCCAGTCGCGGAACGCGGCGGTCGCCCGATCCTTGAGCGTATACACCGCATCCGCCAGGGTTCGGATCGTCGGATTGGCTAATGTCTGAGCGAGCCACTCGTCGGTCTTCTGCCCAAGGACTTTGGACAATCCGGCGTAGGAGACCGCCATGCGCCCATTGAAGATGGTCACCTTGTTGGTGTAGTCGTTGAACACCTGTCCGTCGGGCCAGGTGAGACGACGGTCGGTGACCTGGATCAAAACGTGGGGCGTAGACAGACTAAGAATACACGCCACCCCGTTAATCTACTGCGACTGAGCGGACTGGTGCGAATTTCTTGACAGTGGCAGCGCTTCACCGGATCGATGCGGCGAGAAGGGCGTGCGCTGGTCGCCGCGCTCGCTACCCCGCTGAGCCAGTCTTTTCCTACCGCGGCCTCGGCGGGCGCGCAGTGGCCGGGCGCTCTACTTCCGAGGCTGGAACAACTCGATCGGATTGCCGGACGGGTCGTCGAGCACGATCTGTGCCCCGCCCGGTCCCGTGATGATGTCGCTACGGAAACGTACCCCAGCGTTGCGGAGTTGCTCCACCTGGGACGGGAGGTCTTCGACGATGAGGTGAATGCGGTTCCAGCCGCCCGGGGCAGGCCGGCGCCCGTCGGGCATCGGTCGCCCGGCCGAGCTGGCCGGCCCGCTCAGCAGCAGCCGCAAGTCGCCAAGGGCGACGTCGGCGAAGGCCGGAAGCGTCTTGGAAATGAGCTTGAAGCCGAGCTGAGCCGTATAGAAGGCCACGGCTGCGTCGACGTCGTCGACCATGTAGCGGACGTTGACGGTAGGCATGACTGGTCCCTCCGAGTCCTGCGCGATCATTCGGACATCTAACCAAGAGTATGAACTACGACCTCCGGGACAGTGACCTCGCGACCATCCTGGCGGAAGCTTCCCTCGTTGCCGCGGAGACGAAGCGGGTATTCGGCCGGCTTTCCGGCAAGCAGGTGAACTGGAAGCCGGGTGAGAACGAGTGGAGCATCGGGCAGTGCTTCGACCACCTGATCGTCTCGAATCGACCGTTCGAGCCTATCTTCGAGGAAATTCTGGCAGGCCGGCCGGCGCCGTCGACTCTGGGAGCGGGTGCCATTGCTACCCGGCGTTTTTGGCGGGCTGATCATCGACGCACTCCGCCCCGACTCGGGACGCAAGGTGAAGGCACGGCCGGCCTTCTACCCTTCGAGCAGCCACATCGATCCCGCCGTCATGACGACCTTTCTCGCGCAGCAGGAACGACTGCTGCGCCTCATGGAAGCGAGCCGTGGACTTGATCTCGAGGCGATCACGATCACGTCGCCGGTGGCGCGCATCATCACGTACAGGCTGTTGGACGCCTGCCGCATCATCGTCGTGCACGAGCAGAACCACTTCGTTCAGGCGACGCGCGTCATGGAGGCTGGCGGCTTCCCGCGGTAACCGGAGTGATGCCGGATTGTGTTGGCGGGCGTGGCCTGATCGCTCAGGCGGCGCGTCGAGCGACTGCGGTGACCCGCGTGTCTCCTCGGGATTCGCCGTGCCCCTCCTGGTCGCCATCGCGTCCGATCGCATCCGGCCCACTAGCGGGGACGGCGTACGGCGTTCCCTCCAGACGCTCGGCTACGGACGGCACCGGCCGGAATGCGCGCAGGCGAACACGCCGGCGCACGTATCGGACGATAACGTAGGCGGCGATTGCCGCGACGATTATGACAGCCATCAGACGACCGAGCCTGGTGGCGGCAAGGGCGATCGAGGAGACCGCATCGCTGAGGTAGTAGCCGAGCCCCACCCAGGTGCCGGCCCAGAGCAGCACGCCGCCGACCTCGTAGATGGCGAACCGGGCCCGACCGATCCCGGCGATGCCCGCGAGTGGTGGCACGATGGTGCTGAGCCCCGGGACGAACTTGGCGACGAGAATGAACCCGGCGCCGTACCTTGCGAAAATACGCTCCGTCCTGCCGACGCTTGAGTCCGGCCGCAGTGACATCTGGCAGATCTTGGCGAGTACCGCAGCGCCACGGCGGCGGCCCAGCTCGTACCAGGTCAGGTCTACGGTGAATGCCGCCGCCGCGATCACACCCAGCACCATCGGAATGCTGACCTGGCCGCTCGCTGCGAGTGCCCCGACGCCTAGCAGGGCCGGCACCGCGGGCAGGGGGATCCCGAACTGCTCCGCCACAACGAGGGCGGGCAAGATCAGCAGGCTATATTGCTGCAGGATCGAGAGACTCTCTGGGGAGTCCATATTGATTGGACGACGAACGACCGGCCGGGGATTCGGCCGCTATGGTTCCACCGGAATTTCGATGCGCTTGTTGCCGGTGATCACGCGAAGCCTGAGATAGACGATCGACGAACGGGTTGCTGGCAGCGCACCGCGATAGATCCCGCGATCCGGCGAGAACTGCATCATGACGTTCTCGACCGTGCCGTCCGACATGCGCGCGAGCAGCAGGACGTCGGCGTCGGTCAGGGGCCGACCTGCGGGGTCGACGATTCTCGCCGAATAGATCCCGCCGGGCTCCCGGCTCACATCGACGCGAGGCAAGTCGGGGAATCGTGGCGACGTCATCAACCTCCCCGTGGACTCCGACGGCGGCACCACGGGCTCCGGCGCCGGTGGCAGAGCCGCACGTCTCGGTGCGGGCTCGCTCACACTCGGTCTCGGTCGGCGACCAGACGTCGTTCCATCCGAGGTCTGCGGCGCCGCCGGGGCGCTCTCGGCGCTGGGCTCGTTCACACTCGACCCAGCTCTGCGGCCGGCGGCCGGAGCGCTATTGGCGGCGGGCAGTTCGCGGTTGTCTCGTGGAGACGTGGCGTTCGTGTCACGCGACGGCACGGGCGAGGGCTCGCCACCGGCGGCGGGCTCAGTGGCGCGAGGTGTTGCCGACGGGACACGAGACGACGAAGCGCGCGGCGTCTCCGACGAAGCGCGTGGTGTTTCCGAAGCGGTGCGAGATGCCTCGGATGCGGTGCGAGACGTCTCCGACGAGCGGCGAGCCGCGAGGCTTTGCTTGAAGGCCTGCTTGAGCGAATTTCCCAGCGGGGACAGCGCGATCAGCGCGGCGACCAGGGCGACGGCGATCGCCAGCACGGCGATGATCCACGGTAGCCGCGACCGAGAGGGGTGCTTCTCCTGCCTCAAGCGCTGGCTGAAGCCTCGGATCGCTTTGAGCCGCTCCGTGTCATCGTCAAGACTGCTCTCATAGGGCTCCGGCCGGTAGTCATCGGGCGCCGTCACGACTCGCGACGCGAACCGCGATGGAGCCCGCTGCGAGAATGGGTCGCGCGCTGGCGACGCGGACCAGTCCTCCTGTGAAATCTCTCCGTCGACCAGGCGGTCCTCGAAGCGTTGGCCGCTGGTCCGGTCTCTGGGAGAAGGCCCGCGGGAAGCAGGCTCGCGTCGTCTCTCGTCTGCCGGAGTCGCCGCTGGAACGATCGCGACGCCGCTTTCTAGCAGCGCGAGATCCACGTGAGGCCGCTTGCGCCGATCGTTGGCGCCATGCCACTGGCTCGATGGCTCGCCGCGACGCCGGTCGACGATGACTTCCAGGTAGTCTTCCGGCTGCACCGATGCCTGGACGGCCGCGAGGAAATCCCGGCCGTCGAGTCGATCGCGAGAGACGATGCAGAGGCGCCTGGTTTGATCAGCCACGACGGTGCTCCTTCTGCAGCAACGCGAATGCCAACCCCTGATTACGAGGCCCGCCGCGCAGGACCGCGGCGCGGCGACGTATCCCGACTAGACCGGGCCGCCGCACGGGGAGCCGAGTAGAACTTACTCCCCGGATTGTAGTTTGTACACCCCCCAAGCGCACTTTCCTTCGAATCCCGGATCGCTTAGCATCGACGACCAGACCTTTCACGCGGTCCAACCGCACCCGGAGGGCGAACCCATGAGGCAGACCAGCCGTCGCGACGTGTTAAAGGGGGCCTTGGCCGTCGGTGCCGCCGCGTCGTTCCGCGTGGGACGTCTGCACGCGCAGGAGAACTCGGCGAAGTCCCGCATCGATCCTATTCTAAAGCAGGCGGTCGACGCAAAGGAGGTTCCGGGCGTCGTCGCAATGGCGGCGACCGAGAAGGGTGTGCTGTACGAAGGCGCGATCGGCCCGCGCGCGCTCGAGGCCGGTGCCGCCTCGATGACGCCCGACACCGTGTTCCGCATCGCGTCAATGACGAAGGCGATCGCCACCGTGGCCGCGATGCAGCTCGTCGAGCAGGGCAAGCTGAAGCTCGACGATCCGGTGCCGAACATCGATGCCGCCCTGAGCGCGCCCCAGGTACTGGAAGGGTTCGATGCCTCCGGCCAGCCGAAGCTGCGTGCGGCGAAGCGGCCGATCACGCTGAAGCACCTCCTCACGCACACGGCCGGCTTCACGTACGACACCTGGGACGCGAACACCGGGCGTTACGCCAAGATCATGCAGATGCCGCACCGAGCGACCGGCAAGGTGGCCGCGCTCCGTACGCCGCTTGCCTTCGATCCGGGCGATCGGTGGCTGTACGGCATCAACATCGAGTGGACGGGCCTCCTGATCGAGCGCGCCAGCGGCCAGCCGCTCGAGGACTACTTCCGGGACAAGATCTTCGGTCCGCTTGGGATGAAGGACAGTGGGTACGTGATGTCGTCGGAGCAGCGCGCGCGTCAGGCGCGGCTGCACACGCGCCAGCCCGACGACTCGCTGGCGCTCCAGCCGCTCGAGGCCGTGCCGGTCAAGGCCGAGTTCTTCTCCGCCGGCGGTCCGCTCTACTCGACGGCCCGCGACTATCTCACGTTCGTGCAGATGCTGTTGAGGGGCGGTAGCGTCAACGGCGCGCGCATCCTGAAGCCCGAGACCGTCGCTCTGATGTACCAGAACCACACCGGAAACATTCCGTGTGGGGTGTTGAAGTCCGAGATGAAGAACCTCTCGTACGACGTTGACCTGTTCCCGGGCCAGCAGCTGCGCTGGGGCCTCGGCTACATGCTGAATCTGCAACCCGGTCCGAACGGCCGCAGCGCGGGCGCGGTGAGCTGGGGCGGGCTGTACAACACGTATTACTGGATCGATCCCGTCAAGCGCGTGACGGGACTGATCATGACGCAGATCCTTCCGTTCGCCGACCCGCGGGTGCTGAAGCTGTACGGACAGCTCGAACGCGGGGTGTACGCGTCGATCGGCTAGCCGAAGCTGGGTAGAGGCGGGGCTACGCGGGCTCGACGACGGTCGAGCCCGTGGCTCAATCGCATGGTCAGGCGATCACCGAGTCACGCTCTTGGTGGTGCCCTTGTTCTTCTCCTCCTGGCCGGCTGCGTAGGGAAGCAGGCCGCTCCGATCGGGGATTTCACCGAGCCTGTCGCCCAGCCCGTATGGAAGCTCGGGGACGTGTGGGCGTATCGCTACAACGGCTCGTCGGGAAGCGGGACGTTCGCGTGGCGTGTCGAGCGCGTGGAGAATCTTTCGGGCCTGCCGCATTACGTCGTGACGGCGGGCCCCCGTGAAATCTTCTATCGCGTGGACAATCTCGGCTTCACCCGGGAAGCCCTGGACGGCAAGATCGCACGCGAGATCTCGCCGTCCGCCTGGCGAGTCGTCGCCTTCCCGCTGCGGGTCGGCCAATCCTGGAGCATGAAGTATGTCGAGAAACGGCCGATCGAGCAGGAGACCGAGAGCGTCGAGCGACGATGTGCGGCCGAAGGGCGCGACACTGTCACCGTGCCCGCCGGCACGTTCGCGACCATTCGCGTCGTCTGCACCAATGCACTGACCAATGCCTGGGTGCTCACGCTCTGGTACGCGCCGTTCGTGCATCACATGGTGAAGGACGAGTATCCGCTGAAAACGGGCGGACGCGCGTCGCGCGAGCTCCTGAACTTCAGCCTGAGATGACCCCCGCTCCGGGAAGGGACGATCAGCGCCTGACGTAGCCTCTTTCCATGAGGCACCGCTCGGCGATCAGCTGCCGCCGCCCGGGCATGCGGATGAGGCTGGGCACGGCGTCGCGCGCCTGGTAGTCGCACTCGAGCGAATCCTTCTCCCACTTGGCGTCGGCCGGCGGGATCCAGTCGGTGTAGAGCAGCATGACGCCGCTGACGTTGACGTCGCTGCCCTTGTCCTTGACCGTGACCCCGCAGGCCGCGATCAGCGGGACGAGGAGCCAGAGCCAGGGCCGCATGACTAGGCCATCCTGACCGACAGGTTGAATACGCGCAGATAGTTGCCGCCCGCTATCTCGCGGATCTCGTCGGGCGAGAAGCCGCGCTTGAGCATCAGGCGCACGATCAACGGGTAGTCCCGGTAGTCATCCCATACGGCCGGCGTGGCGCCGAAGCCGGAGTTGTCGGTGCCGAATCCCACGTGCTCCGCGCCCGCCGCATCGACGGCGCGGGCGACGGCGTCGACATAGTCGGTGAGCGACCTCTGCAGCGTGGGGCTGGCCCACACGCCCACGACGCCGCCCGTGCTCGCCACCAGCTTGGCATGCTCGGGCGAGATGCGCCGCGAGAATTGGGCGGGCTGCCCCTGGGCCACGCTGGTGTGGGACAGGATCAGCGGCGTCTTGCTGACCTTCGCCGCCGCCTCGACGAACTTCATGGTGGCATGCGCCACGTCGATCACGACACCCACCCGGTTGCATTCGACGATGGTGTCGCGGCCGAACGGCGTGAGGCCGCCCTGGTCCGCCGGCTCGGTCTGGTTGTCGCCCAGATCGCTCCGGAAGAAATGCACCAGCTGCAGGTGCCGCACGCCGCGCCGGTACACCTCGGCGATGCGCTCCAGCTTGCCTTCCATGAACTGGCAGCCCTCGATGGCCTGCACGATCGCCGGCGCCCTGTCCCGGTGCGCCGCTTCGAGGTCTCCCGGGCGCAGCACACGGCGCAATCCCTGGTCCCGGACCAGGTCGTCGAACCACGCGAGCCGGCGCTGGGTGTGGCGCCAGAGCTCGCCGGGCTCCGCCTGACGGACGGTGCGGATGCGGTTGTCGGGCTCGCGCTTGATCACCGGACCGTCGGCCGAGTGCTCCAGGCACACGGCCGTCATGCGCCCGGTACGAATACGCTCCGCCAGATCGTAGGTGGGCTTGGGACGCCCGCTGGCGCCGGCGGCATGAGAGTGCATGTCGACGGCAATGGTGCTGTCGACCAGCGCCGCACTTTCAGGGTCGGCGAGCACCTCCGCGCTGGACTGCCCCGAGGCGCAGGCGCTCAGCAGGGTTCCGGCCCCGCCGGTCAGCGCGAAGAGCCCGAGCCCACCGAGGCCCCGCAGCGCATCGCGGCGGGTGAGAGCGGGGGCGACAGCCGATCGCGAGATCGGCATGTCGCCCACCGTGTGTCCAGGCACTAGCCGCGTTCGAAGGCCCGCTTGATCTCCGTCTCGGCCCAGAGCATCGCCTCCTTGGGCTTCGAGGCGCCCGTGACCACGCGCGCGAACATGTTGGGAATGATGTAGCTGTTGGTGATGAGCTGGATCTTCTCGTCGGGCGGCGCGGGCCAGCCGTACAGATGCGAGTAGCGCGCCATGCCCTTGAGGGGCTTGTACTTCTTGTCCAGGTCCCACACCGGGTGGTTTTCCATGTCCTTCCAGGTGGGATGGTTGTAGCTGTCGCCCGACACGATCCACTCGTGGTACTGCGCGGGCTCGAAGAACCACTTCAGGAAGTCGCGGGCGACGTCGATGTTCTTGCTGAACTTCCAGATGCCGAGGCTGCGCGGCACGCCGACGGTGTGGCGCCCGGCCGGTCCCGCGGGCGAGGCGTGAAAGCCCGTGAGCTCGGCGACGGGGAGCTTCTCCTGCTTGGCGACGACGTAGTGGCTGATCGGGTTGTGGATCCACGAGCCCTTGCCCGAGTTCAGCCACTGGTTGTTGCCGGCGTTGTCCCACGAGAGGATCGCCGGATCCATCGCGTCGTTGTAGAGCGCCAGCACGTAGTCGATGGCGGCCTCGGTCTGCTTTGAGTTGATGGAGATGGTCTTGCCGTCCTCGGCCACGTCCTTGGCGCCGTAGCACCAGAGGATCGAGTAGAGCGTCGACACCGAGTCGGTGGTCTGGCTGATGGCGAAGCCCACCGGGTGGCCGAGCTTCTTCAGCTTGCGTCCGGCGCGGAGCAGGTCTTCCCACGTGTCGGGCTCGCGCTCGTTGACCTTCTCGAACAGATCGATGCGATGGCTGCCCGGGAACGAGGTGTACATGAACGGCACGCCGAGCCACTGCCCCTTGACCAGCGCGTGCTCCTTGGCGAACGTGTACCAGTCGCCGTGCTTCTTCGCCAGGTCGTTGCAGATGTCGGAGACGTCCACCAGTCCGGGCTGGAAGAGCCACGGATAGTGCATCTCGAGGCTCATGATGTCGTGGCCCGACTTGCTCATGATCTCGGCGGAGAGCTTGGCCGGCATCTGCACGCTCTGGATGTGATCGATCCGCACGGTGACGCCGGAGGCCTTCGTGAACCGCTTGCCCAGCTCGTCGAGCTTCACGTCCGAGGCCGGCGCGTAGTTCACGGCGGTCAAGAGGCTCAGCTCGCGCGCGGCCCAGCTGGCCGGCGCGCGGCCGGCCGCGAGGATGCCCGCGATGCCGGCGAGCGCGCGGCCGCCCGTCGTGATGAAGGCGCGTCGGCTATGTGATGGCGCAGTCCCGCTCATGTATTCCTCCTCGAAGGGCTTCGAGCGACCTCTCGATGCCTGGTCGGTGGGAGCGATTGCGAATGGGCTCTATGCGAAGGGACTCTAGGTGGTGGCTGGGCTCATCGTCGGCCTCGATCCCGAAGGCCATAGTCGCGCGAGCCGGGTGGCCGTCGGACATCGCAATCGCGCGAGACATCGGGCGGACCGCTGGGAGGCACGACGCTGGGAGGCACGACGCTGGGAGGCACGACGCTGGCAGGCACGACCACGCTTTGGGGCGTGACGATGCTGGACGTCGGCTGGAATGAGGTGGTGCGCAGCGCGGTCGGCGATGACGTGCTATCCATCACCTCGGTAACGGACTGCTTGGGCGTCGTGTCGGCCGGGGTCGTGATGTCCTTCGGAACTCCAGTGACCAATTGCCGACCGGTCAAGCTGGTGAGTAGCGACATCGCACCATTGACCGCTTCGAGGCGGGCAGGGCCCTGACTGGCCGTGCCGGGATCCCCGTACCGGTGAGGCTGGAGCCCCTCAACGATCGTGCCGATCTGCTCCAGCGTGAACGAGCCCTTTGTCGCCGTTGTCGGATCGGCCCTGAACGACTCCTGTGCGGCCAGCGACACCGCAGGACTCAGCGGCACGCCCGCGGGGTTGATGTGGGTGGCCTCGACGAGGCCCCGCATGACCCAGAGGTCGCTGATGGGTTCCCGAACGCCGCCGGGACCCTGGCGATACGTCACCTGGGCGACCACAACCGTACCGCGGACGCCCGCAACCGCGTTCGGCGTCTTGATGTCGATGACTTCGCCCGGGACCATACGGTCGCGCGCGACGCTCAGAGCGATCTTGCCGGATTCGATCTCGACGGTGGAGCGCCCGGGCACCTCGGTGATGGTAACCGCTGAACGCTCGCGAATGCTGATGACAGCCTTGCCGCCGAGCAGGAGCCGGGCGAACGACTGGTCGCCGGTGACGACGCGATCCTGCAGGAACACGTCGTCCCGGAACTTGAGGAGAACGGGCTGCGGCATCACGGCACGCACGGCCGTGACGTTCCCTTCGAGCGTTGTGACCACACCGGCCTTCGTGGTTTGCGCGAATGCTGGCGCGGGCAACAGGTACATGGCGAGAACGAGCCCCACCAGACTCGATCGTTGCCATCCACCCATCAGAGGACGCCTCGCACGCAAGAGAGTAGACACGGATCATCGCGTCATTGTGATTGACTGTCAAGAGGAGGCCCTACGTACCTGCGACTCGGGCGACATTCCGGAATGTCCCGGTTCTCTCGGCGCCAGGCGCGTCTCCTCCTCCTCGTCGTCGCGCTGACGGCGCCGCTCGTTCTCGGTGAGCGCGCGGCCGCGCAGACCACCGAGGCCGACGTCTACGTCGCGCAGGCGGTGCTCGAGTTTTCGGAAAACCGGTACGACGAGGCGCTGGCCAACCTCGAGAAGGCGATCCAGACGGAACCGGACCACGTCGAGGCTAACTACTATATGGGCGTCGTGCTCATGGCCAAGAACCAGGCCGCAGAAGCCGCGCCGTTCCTCGAGAAGGCGCGAATGCGCTCGAAGAACGATCCGTCGATCGCCTTCCAGCTCGGGCTCGCGTACTTCGCGCAGCAGCAGTACGACAAGGCGCAGCCCTTGCTCGAGGAAGCGTTCAAGGCCCAGCCGACGCTCGACGGCATCGGCTACTACGTGGGCTACCTGCGCTATCGCAAGAAGGACTATCGCGGCGCGCTCGACGCGTTCAACGCCGGCCGCACCAGCAGCGCCGACCTCCAGCAGTTGACGAAGTTTTACTCCGGGCTCGCCCTCGGCGCCCTCGGCCTGCCCGGGCAGGCGACCGCCGAGATCGACCAGGCGATCCGGGCGGCGCCGGCCTCGGCGTTCACCGGACCGGCCGAGCGGCTCCGCGACTCCATGGTGTCGGCGCGCCAGGGCCAGCGGCGGCTGTCCGCCGAGCTCAAGCTGGGCTTTTTCTACGACGACAACGTCCCGGTCATCCCCGACGCCAACCCGAGCGAGCCCCTGACCGAGGCGCTCCGGCACGTGAAGCACACGTCGACCGGCGAGCTGGCCGGGCTGCGGGGGGACTACGCGTGGCTCCGGACGGATCAGTGGGAAGCGACGATCGGCTATTCGTTCTTCGGCACGTATAACAACGACCTGCCGCAGTTCAACATCATGAGTCAGCTCGGGAGCCTCGGCGCCTCGTACCGCACCGCGATCGACAACATGCCGCTTCTGCTCGGCGGGCAGTACACGTTCGACGTGTTGTGGCTCGACCAGCGGTGGTTCATCCAGCGGCACACCGGGAGCGCCTACGCCAGCCTCGTTCCGAGCGATCGGTACCTGACGCAGATCTTCGCCCGGTATCAGTACAAGAAGTTCAACCAGTTCATCGACGTCAACACGCTGCCCGCGGAGAACCGGGACGGCAGCAACTGGATGATCGGCGGGACGCAGGTCTTTCGATTCTCGGAGGACCGGCACTACGTGAAGGTGGGCTACCAGCTCGACTGGGACGACACCATTGGAAGCGATTGGGAGTACGTGGGTAACCGGTTCATCGCCGGCGGACAGTACACGCTGCCGTGGTACGCGATCCGGCTCCGATACGACCTCGACGTCCATCTGCGCAACTACCAGAACCCGAACAGCATCCTGCCCACGACCGCGCCGGGCACCGTTCGGCGGATGGACCAGGAGTTCGTCAACATCGTGCGGGCCGAGCTGCCGCTGCCCTGGAGCTTCACGCTCGCGTTCGAGTACCAGTCGACGATCAACCTGTCGAACCTCGCGGTGTTCCAGTACACTCGCAACGTCTACACGATGATGGTCTCCTGGTCGTACTGAGGCCCGCGGCCGAAAGGACACAGTTGTAATGCGACGTCACGCGCTGCTGATCGCGCTCCTGCTCGCGATCCTGCCGCTGTCCGCCGCGGCGCAGCGGCCGCCGGTAATCCTGTCGACCACGACGAGTACCCAGGACTCGGGCCTGCTCGACGTGCTGGTGCCGCTGTTCGAGCGCCAGACCGGCTATAGCGTCAAGACGATCGCCATCGGCACCGGCCAGGCCCTGGCGCTGGCCGGACGGGGCGAAGCCGACGTCGTCCTGGCCCATGCGCCCGCGCTCGAGAAGAAATACATCGCGGACGGCAAGATGCTCAACCGGCGCCTCGTCATGTACAACGACTTCGTCATCATCGGGCCCGCCGAGGACCCGGCGAGGATCAAGCGCATGACGAAGGCGGCGGACGCGATGAAGGCCATCGCGTCGACCGGCTCCCGCTTCGTCTCCCGCGGCGACAACTCCGGCACCCACAACCTGGAAAAGGAGCTCTGGAAGCTCGCCGGCGTCGAGCCGCAGACCGGCTGGTACATCGAGTCTGGGCAGGGGATGGGCGCGACTCTCGGGATCGCCGACGACCGCAAGGCGTATACGCTGACCGACCGCGGCACCTACCTGGCGTTCCAGAAGCGGGTGCGACTGCCGATCCTGCTCGAGGGCGACCGGCCGCTCCTCAACCTCTACTCGGTGATGGAGGTCAATCCGGCCAACGGCCCCAAGGTGAACACGGCGGGCGGGAAGGCGTTCGCCGACTTCATGGTGTCGGCCGACATCCAGCGAGTCATCAAGACGTTCGGCGTCGACAAGTACGGCCAGCCCCTGTTCGTGCCGGTCGCCGGCACGAAAGAGGAAGACGTCGGCCGCCCGCAGTGACGGCGGCGACTTGCCGCTTCGGCTTCACCCCGCGGGAGTGGCGCGCCCTTCGTGCCCTCCGGTCTCCGGTCGGGATCCAGAAGGCGCTCGAGGCGATGCCGTATCACGTCGCCACGACCGCGTGGTCCCCGCGACGCGTGCTGCGCGAGGGCACCGCGCACTGTCTCGAGGGGGCCGTCTTCGCGGCGGCGGTGCTGCGCGCCCTCGGATTTCCGCCGCTGCTCCTCGACCTGGAGGCCGTGCAGGACACCGATCACGTGATCGCCGTCTACCGGCTGCGGGGGCACTGGGGCGCGATCGCGAAGTCGAACTTCTCGGGTCTCCGGTTTCGCGAGCCCGTGTACCGCACGGTGCGCGAGCTGGTGATGAGCTACTTCGAAGGCTACATGAACCTGCGCGGCGAACGGACCCTGCGCGCCTATTCCGAGCCCGTCGATCTCGGGCGCTTCGACCGGAGGCACCCGGGCTGGATGATCTCCGAGGACGACCTGTGGTGGATCCCAGAGCACCTGGTGGGCGTTTCGCACACCCGGCTTCTCACCGCCGCGATGATCCGGAACCTCTCACGAGTCGATCGCCGTACGCTTTCGGCGGGGCTCGTGGGCTACCGCACGCACTGAGCGCCTAGTCGGGACCGGCTCCCGGCGCCATCGCCGCCGCCTCGCTCGGGACGCAGACCGTAGTGGCGTCGTCCCGCCACACGATCGCCCAGCCCATCGAGCGCAGCCGCTCGTCGGTCTGCTCCTGACGGCGGCTGGCGCTTCGCCGATCCGGACTGCGTGACCCCCTGTCGAGCCGCCGCTCGCCGAGCCGGCGGTCGACGATCACGGTGACCTCGGCGTTGCCGGCGAACTCGCGCTGGAGGTAGTCGCGAAGCCTGGGACGGTGGCGAGAGACGATGAAGACCAGCTGGGCCATGGGGCGTACAAAAATCCTATCGTCGCCCGCTGCGAGCGTCAAGCGCGCACGGTGCGAATCGCATTAGCTAGGGCGACGGGCCTAGCATACAGTGGCGGAGATGGGGCGCATCGGGGCCCGACTGCTGGGCCACACTCGCCGGCTCCTCTGCGGTATCGGCGCGGCCCTCTGTGTCGCGGCGCTGGCGCTCACCGGCTCCTTCGAGCGGTGGGAGCATCTGTGGCTCGACCAGCTCTTCGAGCTGCGCGGTGCCCGCCCGCCGACCGCGCCCATCGTCATCGTCAGCATCGACGAGTCGACCTTCCAGGAGCTCAACCTCCCGTGGCCATTCCCGCGCGCTTTGCACGGCGAGCTCATCGACCGGATCAGCGCCGACGGGCCGATCGCCATCGGGGTCGACGTCATCTTCGATAGCCCCTCGATGTTCGGGCCCAAGGACGACGAGGCCCTCGGCGCCGCGATCGCGCGCGCCGGCAACGTCGTGCTCGTGGCCGCCGGCGCGCAGGACGATCAGCCGCTGATCGCTCAGGGTGGCAGGGTGACCGGCGTCGAGCGCGAGGTGTCGAATCTGCCCCTACCAGTTCTCAGAAAAGGCGCCGCGGCCGTTGCCCCGATCAACCTGATTCCCGATCCGGATGGCCACGTCCGGCGCGTCCCCGTTCGGATCGCGGTGCCCGACCCCCAGAAGGGTTACGAATGGTGGCTCACCCTCGACGCGCGGCTGCACCAGCAGGCGCAGAAGGCCGGCCTGCCGGTGAAGCCGCTTCCCGACGCGCGGGATGTCCTCATCAACTTCCGCGGCAGGCCCCGGACGTTTCAGTGGGTGCCGTACTACCGCGTGGTGACGGACGACTTCAAGGAGATCAAGGGGCTGTTCCGCGGCAAGATCGTGCTGATCGGCGCGACGAGCGAAGTCCAGCACGACGTCTTCCCGACGGCGTTCGCTGGCGCCGGCACCATGCCGGGCGTCGAGATCCACGCCAACGCGCTCGAGACGTTCATCAGGGGTGACTCGATTCGAGCCGTACCGAGGGCGGTGTCGACCGCGCTCGCCATCGTCTTCGCGCTGGTCGGATCGCTCCTGGTGGTGCGCCTGCAGGCATTCCGCGCGCTGGTGATCACGCTCGCCGTCCTGGTCGTGAGCGGCCTGGCCGCCTACGTCGGCTTCCGGTACGGCGACTTCTGGCTGCGCGGGGTCGGGTGCACGGTCGGGCTGCTCCTGGGCTACGGCGCGACCGTCGTCGAGAACTTCGTGTCAGCCCAGCTCTACAAGCGGCGGCTCTCGCCGTTCTTCTCGCCCGACGTGCTCCGCGCGCTGGTGCGGACTCGGGACGTCGAGAGACTCGGCCCGCGCCGCCGCGTGGCCACGGTGCTCTTCTCCGACATCCGCGGCTTCACGTCGATCTCAGAGCGTCTGCAGCCAGAGCAGGTCGAGGAGCTGCTCGGCGAGTACCTGACCGAGATGACGCAGATCGTGTTCAAGCACCGGGGCTCGGTCGACAAGTACATGGGCGACGGCATCATGGCGCTCTACAACGCGCCCTTCGACGATCCCGAGCACGCGCTGAACGCGATCCGCACCGGCCTCGAGTTCCAGGAGCGGGCGCTCGTGGTCTCTGCGAAGTGGCAGGCGCGTCTCGGCGCCCACATTCGTATCGGCGTGGGCATCAACACCGGCGAGATGCTGGTGGGCACTCTCGGCTCCCGCCAGCGCTTCGAGTACACCGCGCTCGGCGACCACGTGAATCTCGGCTCGCGGCTCGAGTCGGCCACGAAGGACTACGGCGCACCGATCATCATCAGCGAGTACACCTACGAGCTGGTGAAGGGAAGGTTCCCCACGCGCGAGCTCGGCGACGTCACGGTCAAGGGCAAGACGCAGCCGGTGAAGATCTACGGCGTCGTGCCGGCCAGCGTGCGCAAGCATCAGCGGGCGGCGCTCGCCGCGGCCGCGACGCTCACCGCGGGCGACGGGCGCGTCTGTCGCGCGCGCGCCGTGGACATCAGCGAGGGCGGACTGGGGCTGACCGGCGTGCCCCCGGACTGGGAGACCGGGACCAAGGTCCAGGTTCGCGTCGAGGGCGGTGACCTGCCGCGCCGGATCCTGGCGGACGCCACGATTGTTTCAAGGCGGGGCGACGCGGCCGGGGTCCAGTTCGCGACGCTGGACGCCGAGTCGGCAGCAGCCGTCGCCGACTACGTGGCGCGGTCGGGAGGGCGAGAACCATGAGAATTGAAGTGAGGCGCGATGCAACCACGCTGCGAACGATCATCGGATCCCTGCTCTTGATGGCGAGCGTCGCCGGGTGCGCGGAATCCGTGGCCTCGGCGCCGGGCTCGGGGGCGACTGCCCAGAAGGATTGCGAGCGCTCGGGCGGAACGTGGCGCGGAACGCGCTGCGAGACGTCCTCGGGCGGCGGGTACTGAGCGGCGGCGCGATCAGGCGCCCGTCGAGCCGAACCCGCCCTCGCCGCGCTCGCTCGGCGGCAGCTCCGCGACCTCGATCAGCTCGGCGCTCTCGACGCGCTGGATGACCAGCTGGGCCACGCGCTCGCCGCGGCGCAGCGTGACCGGCTCGCCGCCGTGGTTCACCAGCAGAACCTTCAGCTCGCCTCGATAGCCGGCGTCGACCAGGCCCGGGGCGTTCAACACCGTCACGCCCTGCGCCCGGGCGAGGCCGGAGCGTGGCAGCACGAGCCCCGCGAATCCGAAGGGAATCGCGACCGCGAGGCCGGTGCCCACGAGGGCGCGCGCGCCGGGCTCGAGCGTGATGTCGTGCGCGGCGTGGAGATCGAGTCCGGCGTCGCCTGGGCGCGCGTACGCGGGCAACGGCATCGACGGGTCGAGGCGCTTGACGAGCAGCTTGATCACGGGACGAGCACGACCTTGCCGTAGCTCTCGCGCGCGGCGATCGAGGTCAGGGCGTCCGCCGCCTGCGCGAGCCGGAAGGATCGCCAGATGACCGGCTTCACCTGGCGCGTCTCGGCAAGCTTCAGGAGCTCGACCATCCAGCGCCGCACCATCGCCGCGTCGCGCTGCCGATAGAGTCCCCAGTGCACGCCGAGAACGCTGAAGTTCTTCAGGAGCACGCGATTGGTGGCGGCCTCGGCGATGCGACCGCCGGCAAAGCCGATCACCAGCAGTCGCCCCTCGAAGGCGATGCACGAGGTCGAGCCGTCGAAGACATCACCGCCGACCGGATCGAACACGACATCGGCGCCCGCCCCGCGCGTCTCGCGCCGGACCCGCTCCACCCACGCCTCGCTCCGGTAGTCGATGCAGACGTCGGCGCCGTTGGCGCGCGCGACCTCGAGCTTCGCCGACGATCCCGCGGTGGCGATGATCCGGGCGCCCAGCGCGCGGCCGAGCTGGATCGCGGCGAGTCCGGTTCCACCCGCCGCGGCGTGTACCAGGAGCGTCTCGCCCCGCCGGAGCGCCGCGCGGTGGACGAGGCTGCACCAGGCCGTCTGGTATGCGAGCGCGAACACCGCACCCTCCTCGAAGGTCATGAAGTCGGGCAGGGCGTAGACGTGGCGCTGGTCGACCGCGACCACCTCGGCGTAGCCGCCCCAGGCCATCGTCGCGAAGACGCGCTCGCCGAGGCCGACCTGGGTCACGCCGGAGCCGACGCCGCAGACGATGCCGGCCACCTCGCAGCCCGGGCTGAACGGGAACTCGGGGCGATGCTGGTACTTCCCCTGGACGATGAGAATGTCGGGGAAGTTGCAGCCGATCGCCCGGACCTCGATGATCACCTCGCCGGCATTCGGCCGGGGCGTGGGCGCCTCGGCGTATTCCAGCGTCGACGGCTCACCCCACGCGCGCGCCAGCATCGCCTTCATCGGTTGCCTCTCGGGCCGCCGAATCGTAGCACGGGCGGGTAAGATGATCGCCGTGCCCGAGCCCCGCCGCGCCCTCGACTCCGTTCGCGTCCTCGACCTCGCCACCTATCTGGCGGCGCCGGTCTGCGCGACGCTGCTCGGCGAGTTCGGCGCCGAGGTGATCAAGGTGGAGCAGCCGCGCGTCGGCGACGATCTGCGGCGCCTGGGCCGCGCCGCCGGCCCGGATGCGGGCGGCTCCTACTGGTGGTTCGTCGAGTCGCGCAACAAGAAGTCGATCACCTGCAACCTGCGAGACCCGGAAGGCCAGGCGCTCATCCGCCGCCTCGTCTCCGAGTCGCACGTGCTGACCGAGAACTTCAGGCCCGGAACGCTCGAGCGCTGGAACCTCGGATGGGAAGCGCTCTCGGCGATTCGCCGCTCGCTCGTCATGGTCAGGATCTCGGCGTTCGGTCAGACCGGGCCGAGCCGGGAGCGTCCCGGCTTTGGACGCATCGCCGCCGCGGTGGGCGGCCTCGCGTACCTCTCAGGCTACCCGGATCGCCCGCCGGTGTCGCCGGGAACGCCGACGGTGCCCGACTATCTGGCCGGCGTCTTCGGCGCGGTCGGCGCCCTCGTCGCGCTTCGCCACGCCGAGCGCTCCGGCGAGGGCCAGGTCGTCGATCTGGCCCTTTACGAGCCGGTCCTGCGCGTGCTCGACGACGCCATCGCGGTGTACGGCGGTACCGGCCACGTGCGCGAGCGGATCGGATCGGGCACGGAGAGCGCGGTGCCCCACAACCACTTCCTCACGCGCGACGGCCGCTGGATCGCTATCGCGTGCACGAACGACCGGATGTTCGCGCGGCTTCTGCAGGCGATGGAGCGGACCGACCTCGCGGGCGATCCGCGCATGACGACGACGCCGGCGCGCCTGGCGCACCGCGCGCTGGTGGACGAGCTGGTCGCCGGCTGGGTGGCGGCGCGCGACGCGTCCGACGCGCTCGCGGCGCTCGAGGCGGCCGAGGTGCCGTCCTCGCTGGTGGCGAGCGTGCGCGATCTCTTCGAGGACGCCCACGTGCGAGCCCGCGAGAACATCGTCTCGGTCGCGCTCCCGCTGCTCGGCCGGCTCGCGATGCCGGGCGTGGTCCCGCGGCTCACGCTGACGCCCGGGCGGATCGACGCCGCCGGGCCGGCGCGGCCCGGAGAGCACAACGAGGAGATCTACGGCGGACGGCTGGGACTCTCGCGCGAGGCGCTGGCACGGCTCGCCGAGCGCGGCGTCATCTGACCGGCTGCGCCCGCTCCTGATCGGTCGCGACGACGAGGTTCGACAGGCGCTTGAGCAGCTCGAGCGCGAGCCGCGGTCGGTTCAGGACGAGCCACTCGAGCCGCTCCTCCTTGATGACGAGCAGCTCGACGTCGTCGGCCGCCACCGCCGCTGCCGAGCGCCGCGCGACCCCGCGAAAGAGCGCCATCTCCCCGAGCGGCTCGCCCTCGCCGATCCGGTTCACCACCCGCTCGGCGCCGTTGAGGTTCCGGCGAATCTCGACCGTGCCCGAATGGATGACGAACGCCTCGTCGCGCGGGTCGTCGCCTTCCTTGAAGATGTAGTCGCCCGGCTTGAAGCGCCGCCGCTCGATGTCGCCGAGCGAGAGGTTCTTGTAGAGCTCGAGCCCGACCGACGGCAGGGCCGACTTCGCCTCGACCGGCAGGCGCGCGTTGGTCCAGCCGCCGAGACCGCCCTTGAGGATGCGCACGTTCTTGAAGCCGCGCTGACGAAGGAGATGCACGATCCGGGCGCTCTGCTGCTCCTCCGGGCTCGTGCAATAGGCGACGATGAGCTGCGCGGGCTCGAGGTTGAGCGGCGTCTGCTCGGCCGTCTCGGGCTCGTAGCGCATCGAGCCCGGCAGCTTCAAGGGGCTCGTCTCGAACTCGGCCTTCGTGCGCACGTCGAGCAGCGCCGGGTTGAGCCCCCGCTCGATGAACGTGATCACCTGCGTCGGCGTGACCCGGAAGCGGTTCTTCCACCAGCGCTTGCCCCACATGCCGCCGTAGGCGCCGCCGCTCAGCACGGTCACGCCGAGGGTCGCCCACGCCCACGGGAAGGGCCGGGGCGGCGGATTCTTCACCATCCGGTTGGCCTCGTCGAGGGTGCGCTTGACGTCGACCAGGTTCGGCACCAGCTTGTTCGCGTCTTCGAGCTTGGCGACGGCCGCCTTGTAGCGGCCGCCGAGGAAGAGCTCGATGCCGGCCGCCCACACCGGATTGAACTTGCTGTCGCCGGGCTTCGTAACCTCCGTGCCGTCCAGGAACTTGGCGACGTCCTTGGCCGGGATCAGGAAGTTGAACCCCTGCACGATCGAGCCGCCCGACGGCGAGAGCGTCACCGCCACCATCACGCCCACGAGCTCGGCGTCGTTGTTGACACCCGGTCCGCCGCTGTTGCCGTGCGAGGCCGACGCGTCGGTCTGCACGAGCTCTTGCCCGATCGCGTCGAACTTGATGCCGGACACGGTGCCGTTCGTGGCCGAGGCGTCAAGCGTGGAGCTCTGGTTGAGGAGCTCGTGCGAGAGCACGACGCCCGGGAAACCCAGGATGTGCACCGGATCGCCGATCTGGGGATCGCGCCGCGACAGGCCGATGGCGGGATAGACGCCGTCGGCCACGCGCAGGAGCGCCAGGTCGCGGCCGGAATCGGGCAGGGGCTTGCCGGCGTTGTCGAGCAGGAGCAGCGGGCTGAACTTCTTCACGTCCGCCCGGAGCTTCGTGCCGTTGGACAGCATGGCGGTGATCTGGGGCTGGGCCTCGACCTTGGCGGTGGCGAGCGCCTGCGTACTGGCGGCCCGGCGGATCTCCTCCTCGAGGTCCGGCCGCTGCCCGCGCATGATGCCGCGGGCGGTCAGCACCGGAACCACGCACGCCTCGTCGATCGCCTTCTTCTTGAGCTCGTGCGTGACCCAGGCCGGCAGCCGGTACGCCGGATCGACCACGTGCGCGTTGGTGATGATGAACCCGCGTCCGTCCACGAACCAGCCCGTGCCCGTCTCGACGAACGGCGGCGGGGTCACGGCGACCGGCCCGCGCCCGCAGTTGAGCGTCACGTCCGCGCGCACCTCGGTGGTGATCAGTACGGCCGCAGGTTTGACGCGGAGGATCGATTCCTGGATCGAATACGCGGCGATGCTGCGAGGGGCGGCGAGCCACATGCTCGCAACCAGGAGCCCGACTGCGACGGCTCTCATCGTTCCGCAACGTATCACGGAGCCCGCGCGGCGTACAATGACGCCCGGCCATGTCCGGAGACTACACACTGCGCCTGTGCGAGGACCGACTGCCCGCGGCCGGTCGCCTGCGGCTTCCCGCGCTCAACCGCGTCCTCTACGCGCGACGCAGCGCCATCTCGGTGGCGAGCGGCGCGGGCGACGCGCGAGTTGTCGAGGGGCAGGCCTGGCACGGCGCAGGCGCATGCGAAGTGGCCGCGGGGGACGCCGGCGCGGCCCTGCTGCGCTACGAGCTGATCCGGGGCACGGCGCCGGCGGGCGGCGACGCGAAGGTGCTCCTCGAGCATCCGATCGACCTCGACCCGCGCGCGGAATACCTGATACGCGCCGACCGGGTCGACTTCGCGCTGGGCGGGGTGGCGCTCCCGCACCGCCACCGGGGTGGCGGCATCCGCTGTCTCATCGCCGGCGCGCTCGAGGTGACCGTGGGCGACGCGCCCGCTCGGCGCGTCACGCCAGGCGGCGCGTGGTTCGAGAGCGGGCGCGAGCCCGTTCTGGCCGTCGCGTCGAAGGCCGAGGACACGAGCTTCATCCGCGTGGCGATTCTCCCGCGCGAGATCCGCGGCCGGACGTCGATCATGTACGTGAATCCGGCCGACGCCGAGCGCGGGCGGCCGCGCACGTACACGGTATTCGTCGACGAGCCGATCGACATCACCTGAGGCGGGGGCGCAGACCGGGTGGGGCGGCTCATGCTGGTGTGTCTGGGCGGCGCGATCGGCTCGGGCCTTCGTTACCTGGTCGGGGGACTCGCGTTGCGATGGCTCGGCGCCGACTTTCCCTACGGGACCTTCATCGTCAACGTCGTCGGCTCATTCCTGATCGGACTCATCCAGGAAGTCGCCACCACGTCCCAGCTCATCCCGGAATCGACGCGGCTGTTCCTGACGGTCGGCATCATGGGCGGCCTCACGACGTACTCCTCGTTCAGCTACGAGACCGTCCGCCTGATGCAGACCGGCGCGTGGAGTCAGGCGTGGATCAACGTCCTGGCGACGACGGCCTTGTGTCTGACCGTGTGCGTCCTGGGCGTGATGGCAGGACGACTGATCGTCGATCTTCGGCTGTAGCCGTCGACTAGCGGCCGCTCCAGCGCGCCTCGTGGTAGATCCGGCGCTGCTCCTCGGTCAGGAGATCGCGAGCCTTGAGGTGCGTGAGCAGATGGACCAGCCGTACGTCGCGCCGCGCGGCTGCATCTTCCCTTCCTGCTCGGCGCTGAGCTTGAGGCGGTCCTTCAGCTCCAGCACGTGCATCGGGCCCGGGTAGCCGTTCTGATCGGCTGCGAACGCCATGCCGAACCCCCGGCCGGCGCCTACGACCTGCTCGAACTCGGTCGCGCACGCCTGCGCGGCCCGATGCCCCTCTTCGTGGCTTCCGCTGTGGCCGTGCTGGCCCCACGCCGTCGCCGTGCCGCCGGCCAGGCCGGCCAGCGCCACCACCGTCGTCGCCCTGATGATCGATCGCATCCCGCTCCTCAGGCGAACCGCGCGAGGTAGGTTCCGAGCCCCCCGGCTTCGCGCTCGCGCAGCCGCACCGCGATGCGCAGCTGCTCCAGGTATTGCTCGAGCGTCTTGCCCCCGAACTGCGGCCGCCGCGCCTGGAAGAAAGCGTGCACGTCGCGCTCGAGCTCGGGCGTGACGAGGCCGGTCACGCCTTCGGCCAGCCGCCGGAGCCCCGCCTTCGGATACTGTCGCTCCATCGTCTCCCAGTTAGTCTTGACGAATTCCCAGGCGGCCTCGCGCCCGTAGACCGACATCAAGAGCGAGCGCGCCACGAACGGCGCGTCCTGGGTGCGGAACTCGCCGTTGATCGTCCGCGCGAGCGTTTGCGACAGAAGCGCGGGCCGCTGAAAGGCGGTGAGAGCGTAGAGATAGCGCTGCTCTTCTTGCGGCGTCGACGCCGAGCGGAACTTCGCCAGGAACTCGTCGTAGCGGGCGCCGTCGCCCGCGTGGGCGAGCACGCCGATGACGGCCGGCAGAATGTTTGGATCGAGGTCGGCCGCCGACCGGTACAGCTCGGCCGCCTTGGCCTGCACCGCGCGATCGTCGCCGAGCACGCCCATGACGCGAACGAGATCGCCCCGGAGCTGGCGGGTCAGCTCGTCCTCGCCGGACCGCGGCGTCCAGCCCAGCTCGCCGAAGACGGGCGCCACGCGGTCGCGGACCAGCGCGGCCAGCCGCGGCCGGTGCGCGGGATCGATGAGGCGGTTGAGCGTCCCGAACGAGGCGAGCAGGATCGACCACACGTTCCGATCGCGCTCACCGCGGAAGCGGGTGGTCAGCTCGAGATAGTCGCCGAGCCCCATGAGCCCCGCGACGGTCACCGCCCACGCGTCGTTCACCAGATTGAACCGCTCGATGGGGGCGAGATCGGGCAAGCTGCCGAGGAGACGCTCGAGCAGATCGCCGCTGTAGCGCACGCGATAGAAACCGTGGCCGCCTTCGTTGACGAGCACGGCGCCCGCCCGCTCCGGCAGGTCGAACCGGCTCTCGGAGGCGCCGAGCATGCGGCGCTCGACCGAGGAGCGTCCGCCGGCGGTGACCCGCACCTGGACGGGAACCTGCCAGGCCTGGTCCCGCGGTGTCGGCGTCGATCCGGGCAAGGGCTCCGGCAGATACGTGAAGCGCTGCTGGGTCAGGACGAGCTGGTGGCCGTCGAGCCGGGCGCTCACCAGCGGATAGCCCGGCCGGAAGATCCAGCCGTCCATCACCTCGGGAATCGGCTGGCGCGCCGCGCGTCCGAGCGCCGCCCAGAGATCGCCGGTATCGGCGTTGGCGTACGCGTGACGGCGGAGGTACTCGCGGACGCCGTCGCGGAAGACGGAGGCGCCCAGGTATTGCTCGAGCATGCGCAGCACCGACGCGCCCTTCTCATAGGTCAGCACGTCGAACATCGCGTCGGCATCGCGCGGCGCCTCGACGTGGAACTCGATCGGGCGTGTCGAATGGAGCCCGTCGACCGAGAGGGCCGCCGCGCGCGAGACGCCGAACGTCGTCCAGCGCTGCCACTCGGGCTTCCAGGCGTCGACCGCGAGGATCTCCATGAACGTGGCGAACGCCTCGTTGAGCCAGATGCCGTTCCACCAGGTCATCGTGACGAGGTCGCCGAACCACATGTGAGCGTTCTCGTGGGCGACGACGTCGGCGACGCGCTCGAGCTCGGCATGCGAGGCGGCGCGCTCGTCGACCAGGAGCGCGGTCTCGCGGAAGGTGATCGCGCCGAGGTTCTCCATCGCCCCAGCGGCGAAGTCCGGGATCGCCAGGAGATCGAGCTTGTCGCCCGGGTACGGCAGGCCGTAGTAGCCCTCGAAGAAGCGGAGCGAGGCGACCCCGATCTCGTGACCGAAGGCGGCGAGCCTCCGCTTGCCCGGCACGCACCAGACGCGCACTGCCGCCGGCCCCACCGGGATCGCCTCGGTCGCTTCCAGCTCGCCCACGATGAAGGCCACCAGGTACGTCGACATCTTCATCGAGTCGGCGAAGGTGACAGTCTTGCGTCCGCCCGCGACCCGCTCGCCCCTGATGGCGGTGTTCGAGACGGCGGTGAGCTTCGGGTCGATCACGAGCGTCACCGCGAAGACGGCCTTGAACTCCGGCTCATCCCAGCACGGAAACGCGCGGCGGGCGTCGGTCGCCTCGAACTGCGTGGCGGCCATGAGCCGCATCTCGCCGCTCGAGTCCTTGTAGCTCGACCGGTAGAAGCCCCGGAGCTTGTCGTTCAGGATTCCTCTGAAGGCCAGGCGCAATCGCCACGTGCCCGGCGCCAAGGGCGACGGGAAGACGACGCGGCAGCGCTCGGCCGCCTCGTCGAGCGTCGCGACGCCGCGGTGCGCGTCGCCCCGCTCGCTCGTGATGGTCGCCTCGTCGATCTTGAGCTCGATCGCGTTCATGACGATCTCCGCGGTCGGCTCGGTGATCTCGAGGGTCACGGTTTCCTCGCCCGCGAAGCTGAGCGTCGCGAGGTCGGGTTCGAGTCGCAGGTCGTAGCGAGTCGGTCGCGCAAGCCGGGGCAGGCGATACGGATCCACGAACCTCTCCGGAAGCGGTCAGATTGACTTCCGCCCATACTGTACCGCAGTCCGCACGCTATCATGCTCCGGTCGATGCGAACGCGACTTCGCGCCGCGTGCGCGGCGGCGGCTGCGGCGGCACTGGTCGGCGGCGCCGCTCTCGGCGCCGACGGCATCCAGGACTTTCTCCGGAGCCACTGGCGTCTGCCGCTGGCGCCGCAGGGCCCGCCGCCCGCGCGCTACTCACCGCTCGAGGCCTCGCTGAACCCGGAGGCGTGCGGGAGCTGCCATCCGGCGCAATACGCCGACTGGCGCGAGAGCACCCACGCGGCGGCGACCGGCCCGGGCATCGAGGGTCAGCTGGTCGAGATGCTCCAGAGCGACCCGCAATCGGCGATCGGATGTCTCGTGTGTCACGGCCCGCTCGCCGAGCAGGCGCCGCTCATCGTGAGGGACGGGGAAACGCGCCCCAACCCCGATTACGACGCGGCGCTTCGCGGCAAGGGCGTGCCGTGCGCCGCCTGCCACGTGCGCGGCCACCAGCGCTTCGGCCCGCCGCGCCGCGACGGGTCGCTCGCGAGCGCCGCCCCGCGGGAGACCCTGCCTCACAACGGCGTCACGCGCACGCCGGCGTTCATGAAGGCCGAGTTCTGCGCCGGTTGTCATCAGTTCGCAGCCGACGGCTTCGCCCTGAACGGCAAGCTCCTCGAGAACACGTACAACGAGTGGCGGGGGAGCCGCTTCGCCCGCGAGGGCGTGCAGTGCCAGGACTGCCACATGCCGGAGCGGCGGCACCGGTGGCGCGGCATACACGACGCCGACATGGTGCGCTCGGGACTCACGATCACCGCGAAGCCGGGGGCGGCCCGCTACCGCCCCGGCGAGATCGCGGTCGTCACGCTGCGAGTCACCAGCACGCGGATCGGTCACGCGTTTCCGACGTACGTCACGCCGCGCGTCGTCTTGCGCGGCGAGCTGGTGGACGAGACCGGGCTGGCGATCGAAGGAAGCCGGCAAGAAAAAATTGTCGGGCGCCAGGTGGCCCTGGATCTCTCGCGTGAGATCTTCGACACGCGTCTCCATCCAGGACGGAGTGCGGTCCTCACGTTCCGCGTGAAAGTGCCGGGCCCGGGGATGCGCGCGCGCCTGGCCGTCGTCGTCGAGCCCGAGGCGTTCTACGTCGGATTCTTCGAGACCCTGCTGCAGCAAGGGGCCGGCCGGGGCGAGGCCGACATCAAGAAAGCGCTCGACGCGGCGCGCCGCTCGCCCTTCACGGTCTTCGAGCGCGAGATCCCCCTGAGCTAGCGCCCGGGGAAGCGCCAGCGCGTGGCGCCTCGCGGGAAGCCTTCCAGGGTCCACGCGAACGCCGTCGCGGGGCGGAGCGCCCAGAACGGGCGAAACGAAGCGTCGGGGCCGGAATAGTACTGAGGATATTTCGCCCTGGAGGCCGCCATGGCCGGTGCGGCGAGCGGGTGTGCCGGGTCGCCGACGAATTCGGCCGTGCCCTCGAGGATGATCGCCTCGGTCTCGCTCGACAGGTGCACGGAGATCGACGGGTTCGCCATCACGTTGCGGACCCAGCGCGTCTCCGGTGAGCCGCCGAAGCAGAGTGCGCCGTCGACCCAGACGCCGTCGACAGGACGCGCGTGCGGTCGCGCGTTCGGGCCGACGGTCACGAGCCAGTAGTTCGACGCCCGCCGCATGCGCTCCTCGACGTGGCTCCACGGAAGGAGGCTCTCCGGTCCTCCCGGCGCACCGTAGGCGGCTGGAAAGCGCACGGAACGCGCGGAGAACCTTTCGCCGGTCATCGCGGGGCGCCCGGCGTCAAGAGCCGAGCGCGGCTCCGTCGGCCCGCGGGTCGGAGCCGCCGCGGAGGCCGTCCGGATCGATGCGGATGAGCTGGGCGTGGCCCATGAGATCGCTCCAGTCCTCGACGATCTCGACGTCGTGGCCGCGCGCGCGGAGCGACTCGCGCACGTCGCTGTCGAAGCGCGACTCGAGCCTGAGCGCCCGCGTCTCATCGCCCCAGGTGCGCCCGTAGAGCCAGCGCGGCGCCTCGACGGCCGCCTGTGGCCCGAGCCCGCGGTCGAGGCTGCGCGTGACCAGCGTCGCCTGCGTCTGCGGCTGACCCTCGCCGCCCATCGTGCCGTAAACCAGATGCGGGCAGCCGTTCACCAGGTACATCGACGGGATCAGCGTGTGCGCGGTCTGCTTGCGCGGTGCCAGCCGGTTGGGATGCGCCGGATCGAGCGAGAAGAACGCGCCGCGATTCTGCAGGAGGATCCCGGTGTCGCCGGCGATCACGCCGGAACCGAATTCCCAGTAGAGGCTCTGGATGACCGACACCGCGTTGCCGGCCGCGTCCGCCGCCACGATGGCGATCGTGTCGCCCTCGAGCGCCGCGCCGCGCGCTTGCTGCGCCGCGCGCCGAGAGATGCGGCGGCGGCCCTCGGCCAGATGAGCCGGGTCCAGGCAATGCTCGACCGGGACCCGCTCGAACGTCGGGTCGGTCAGATAGCGGTCGCGGTCCTCGAAGGCAACCTTCGTCGCCTCGACCACCAGATGAACGTAGTCAGCCTCGGGAAGCGCGCCGATGTCGAAGCCCTCGAGCAGTGACAGGATCGCCAGGGCGGCGAAGCCCTGCGTCGGCGGGGGCAGGCTCGCCGCCTCCCCGTTCCGGTAGCGAACGCGCAAGGGCTCCACCCATTCCGCCCGGTGCGCGGCCAGATCCTCGAAAGTCAGCGGGCTGCCGGCGGCGGCGGCGGCCACCGCGATTCGCCTGCCGAGCGCGCCGCGGTAGAACGACTCGACGCCGCCCCGCGCGATTTCCTCGAGCGTCGCGCCGAGGTCGGCCTGCACGAAACGCTCGCGCGCCAGCAGCGCGGGATCGAAGATGCGCCAGAGCGCCGGGCGCAGATCGGCCGGCGCGGTGGCGCCGAAGAGATCGTCGGCGTCGGCTGTCTCGCGGCGCTGCCCGGGCGAGGGTGGAAAGCCGTCACGGGCGCGGGTGATCGCGTCCTCGAGAAGCGCGCTCCAGCCGATCCGCGAGCCCAGGGTGTCGCGGCTCAGGGCATGAGCTTCCCACCAGCCGGAGACGACGCCGGGGACGGTCAGCGCGGCCGCGCCGCCGCGCGGCGGGATGGCGGTGCCGAAGCGCGCCCGATAGGTCTCCAGGTCGACCGTCGCCGCCGCGCGGCCCGCCGCGTTCAGCCCGCGGAGGGCCCGGTTCGGGCCGTCGTAGATCAGCCAGAAGCTGTCGCCGCCCACGCCGTTCATGTGCGGGTAGACGACCGCGATCGTGGCACCGGCGGCGATCGCGGCATCGACAGCATTGCCGCCGCGCCTGAGGATCGCCGCGCCGGCCTCGGCGGCCAGCGCGTGCGGCGCGGCGACGAGTCCGCCGCTGGCCCGGCACTCCGCCCAGCGGGTGGGGACAGTCATGCGGGCGATCATAGCGGATGCGTAGCTATAGATAGTAGGATGACGCTGATGGCGCTCGTCTCTGCCGTGTGGCGCCCGCTGGTCACCGAGGTCGTCCGCGAGCGGATCGACTCCGGCGAGCCGACCTGGCTTCCGGTGCGCGGCAGGAGCATGCGGCCGCTGCTGGCGAGCGGCTCGCGGATCCTCGTGGCCCCTGCCGCTCGCGTCCGCTTCGGCGACCTGCTCGCGTACGAGTGCGAGGGGACTGTCGTCTGTCATCGCATGATCGGCCGCCGGGGCGCCCTCCTGATGACCCGAGCCGATCACCGCGGCGCGGGGCCGGAGCACGTGCGGCCCGCTCAGGTCCTCGGGGTCGTGACGGCCCTCGAGCGCGATGGCGCGGTGGTCGACCTGACGGGACCGGCGCGTCGCGCCCAGGCCGCCGTCAAGGCGGCGCTTTCGCTCGGGGGCGCGGCGCTGGCATCGGCACGCCGGCGCGCATGGCGGCGCGCCTGAGCTCCTACGCCGACACCGTCGACATCGCAGGCATCGCGTTCCGCCTCGTGTCCCGTAATCCCAAGCCCGGGTTCTGGGCCCGAGATCGCCCCGAATTCCTGACCACTCGGCGTCCTGACGTGACGGTCTCGATCACCTACGACGACAATTTCCGGCGTCGCGCCGGCGCGCCGGCGGACGAGGAGACCGTCGACGATACCCCGCGCGTGCGCCGACACGGCCGGAGCCTCCTGGTGACGACCGGCTACTACCGCGCGACGGTCGACGTGCGTCGCGGCCGTGCGGCGGTGCGGATTGCCGGCGGCTTCGGCGTGGCCAACATGATGCGCACGCTCTCGGCGCTGTGGCTTCTGGAGCGCGACACGCTGTTGCTTCGCGCTCCAGCGGGTTACGTCGCGGCCACGCCGCGATCAGACGGGACGACCATGCGTCTCACGCCGTTCGTCGATCCCGCTACGCCGTTGCCCGCTCGGGGCCGGGCTCGCAGCGCCCTGATCGCTTCCGGCGACGTCTCGTTCAAGACGGCGGCCGGGGGCGCGCGTGCCCTCGCCACCATGCTTCCGGCCGTGTGGCAGGCCGACCGCCGCCGCGAAGCGGTCGTACGCACCCTGGAGCTGGCAAGCCTGATCGTCTCGGCGCCCGCAGGCCGGCCGCGGCGCTCAGCACGGCGAGCGGCTAGAGCTGCGGATGTGCGCGCTGCAGGCCGTCGCGGGGCTGGGGCCCCGCCGGCCGAGCCGCGCCTATGGATTACGGTCGTTGGCTGAGGGCGCGCCTTGCATCGAGGTCGCCGGATTCGTCTTTCGCGTGACGGGCCTCGCCGCGCCCGATCGGGCGTGGGTCGCCGAGCGCTTCGCGCCGTTCGTCTCGCGGCGGGTGCCGACGGTCACCGTCGCGGTGGCCGCAACCGAGCGCTACCGCCGGGGACGCGTGGCCCGTCCGCTCGCGACGTGGTGTAACGGCCACTTCTCGCTCGCCAGCCATCCCTCGCGCGCCACCGGCGACCTGGCCGGCCGCCGCGTGCGCTTCAGGGTGGGCCCGGGCCCGGCGCTCAACCCCGACCTGTTTCGCATGCTGTGCGGGTTCCTCCTCGCGCGGGCCGGCGGAGTCCTGCTCCACGCCTCGGCCGTTGTGGTGCGCGGGCGCGCCTGGGTGTTCTCGGGACCGTCCGGGAGCGGCAAAACCACCATCGCGCAGCTGGCCGGCATTCGCCCGGTCCTCAACGACGAGACGATCGCGCTGCGGCCGGGGCCGCGCGCCTACAGTGCGCACGCCACGCCGTTCTACGGCTCGGGCGGACCCGGGATGGCCCGCGCCAACCGGCGCGCGCCGCTGGGAGGTCTCTGCTTTCTCCGCAAGGCCGAGCGCTTCTCGCATCGGCGTCTCTCGCCGGCCGAGACGGTCGCCCGCGCCTTCCCGGAGGTCATGCTGCCCAAGCGCGACCCGCGCGTCGCCGCAGAGCTCCTGGGCGCGCTCGCGGCGCTGGCCGAGCGGACGCCGGCGTACGAGCTGGCCTTCGCCCCGCGCGCCGAGCTCTGGGAGTACCTCGATGGACTGGACTGAGATGGACTGGGCTGAGGCGTTTCCGCGTCGCCGGTCGATGCCGTGGCGGACGCTCGACACGGAGGCGCTCGTCGTGGACGTCAAGAGCGGATTGCTCTATCCTCTCAACAGCGTCGGCGCGCGGATCTGGGAGCTGTGCGACGGCGCGCGCAGCGTAGACGACATCGTGGGCGTGGTGGCGGGCGAGTTCGCGGCGCCCGAGGCGACCATCCGCGCCGATACGGTGGAGTTCATCGAGCGGCTCGCCGACGCGAAGCTGGTCTCCGTCGAGCGCCGGCGCAAGGGAGAGAGCCGATGATCTTCGAAGGCTGCGCCCAGAACGCCGGCCTCGGCGACCAGTCGCTCCTGGCGCTCATCAGCGCCAAGGCGGACCGCAACCGCACGCCGCTCAACGTCCACCTCGAGCTGACCTATCGCTGCAACGAGCAGTGCGTGCACTGCTACTGCGTCGTCGAGCACGGGCGCGAGCGGGAGGTGCGCCGCCGCGAGCTGACGCTCGACGAGATCCGTCATGTGCTCGACGAGCTGGCCGACATGGGCGGGCTCTACCTGACGCTGTCGGGCGGCGAGGTCATGGTGCGGCCCGATTTCTTCGACATCGCCGAGCACGCGCGTCGCCGCGGCTTTGCCTACCGCGTCTTCACCAACGGCATCGGCCTCACCGAGGCGAAGGTGGAGCGCCTGGCCGCGCTCGAGCCGTTGACGGTGGAGCTCTCGATCTTCTCGGCGGACCCGGAGGTGCACGACGCGATCACGCGGGTGCCGGGATCCTTCCGGCGTCTCATGGCGGCGATCGAGCGCCTGCAGCGCCACGGCGTGCGGGTCTACCTCAAGACGGTCGTGATGAAGCCGAACCTCGCCGGGCTCGCCGCGCTCGACCGGCTGGGCAAGGACCTCGGCGTCTTCACCCACACCTACAGCTGCGAGGTGAGCCCGCGAATCGACGGTACCGTGCCCCGCGACGGCCACGTACCCCAGGAGTACCAGCTCGACGCCGACGAGCTGTTCCAGTACATGCGCGATTCCCGATGGAGCGAGCAGCTCGATCCGCAGGAAGGCCGGCCCGAGGACGTCGCCCTCCAGCGCGGGACCTGCGGCCCGGCGACCAACGGCTGCTGCATCGACCCGTACGGCAACGTCTACCCGTGCATCGCGTTCCGGGTGCCGATCGGCAACGTCCGCCAGACACCGTTCCGCGAGCTCTGGACCTCGCCGCCGCCCGCGATTCGCGATTTGCTCTCGGTCCAGCGCTACGCCGATCTGCCGGAATGCGCGTCGTGCGAGCTGGTCGGCTTCTGCAACCGCTGTCATGGCGACAACCTGCTCGACCGCGCCGACGGCGACTGGAAGCGCTGCCACGAGCGGGCGAGGACCGTCGCCGGCGCCAATCGACGCCTCTACCAGATTCGCACCGCCGAAAGGAGTTGAGGGTGGCCACCCAGGAGAAGCGCCCGTACGAGAAACCGACGCTGGAGCCCAGCAGCATCTTCGGGGCCGACACGACCACCTGCTGCCGCGCGACCACCGGCACCTGCAGCGCCGCCCAGCGTACCTCGATGGGGAAAGGGTCGCGAACCAGCTCGACCTCCTAGACCCGTCGACGCCGCTGGCGCCCGATCAGGAGGCCTGCGTGCTCCTCCTGGGCGCTCGGGCCGCGCCCGACACGAGCGCCGATCGCCGGCTTGCCGAGATCGCCGCCGGTCCCGTCGACTGGAGCCTCCTCGTCGACCGCGCTCATGGCGAGGGCGTTGTCCCTCTCGTTCACTGGAACCTCCGCCGGCTCGATCTGCTTCGCCATCTGCCATCCCAAGCGCAGCGACGACTGACGGCCGGCGCGCAAAGCCTCTGGGCGCGCGGCGCCGCGCTCGCCGCGCGCTGGGGTGAGGCCACGAGTGCCTTGCGTGAGGCCGGGATCGAGACCATCACCCTCAAGGGCATCGTGCTCGCGCACACCGTCTATCCCGAGCCGGGATTGCGGCCGATGGCCGACATCGACCTGCTGGTGCGACCCGCTGATCGACTTCGCGCGATCGCGGTGCTCGCCCGGCTCGGCTATCGGACGCCTGGGCCTGAGGCCGAGCGCCTCGGGGAATCGCGGTGCTTCGCCGAGCTGGTCCGCGACGGAGTTCTCCTCGATCTTCACTGGGACATCGCGCGCTATCTCCGCTTCGACGGCGTCGTGCGCGTCGACCACGAGGGGCTCTGGAGCCGGGCGCGCCCGCTCGCTCTGGCCGAGGGGCGCAGCCTGGCGCTCTGCCCCGAGGACACGCTGCTGCACCTGGTCTTGCACCTCACGCTCGGCTCCGACTTCGCCCGTGTCCTCTGGTATGCGGACATCGACGCGCTGATTCGCGGGCACGCTCGCGAGCTCGACTGGAGCCGCATCGTGGATGAAGCCCGGCGCTGGCGCATCGGCGCTCTCCTCGACTGGACGCTCGGCGTCGTCAGCGCCTCGTTCGGAACCCCGCTGCCAGCCGGCCTCGCCGACCGCATCACGCTGGGCCGGCTGCGCCGGGCGGCCGTCGTTGCCTGCATCGACTCGTCATGGCCGCCGAGCCTCGGCGCCTCGCTCAGCGAGGCGCGCATCTATCCGGCGCAGACGCTCCTGATGGACCGCGGCGTCGACGTGCTGCGCGTGCTTGCGTGGACCTTCTTTCCGTCGGCCACCTGGCTCAGGCTTCACTATTCGATCGATGCGCCGTGGCAGGTTCCCGTCTATCGCGCATTGCATCCGGTCCGCGTCTGCTGGCGAATGGTGCGACAGCTCAGATAGCCGGGCGCGCGATCCAGCAGGTCTCGTCGAGGCGATCGGTCACCCGCAGGCCCGCGTCGGCCAGCTCGGCCTCGGCTTCAGCGCCGTCACGGAAACGGTGGACGTAGCGATACGACACAGGTGTGCGCTCGAGCGCGTGGCCGCGATAGTAATGGTCGCCCGGCTCGGCGAGCCGCCGGACGCCGACGGCCCGGCCGACGCGGCGCAGCGCATCGACCAGCCGGGTGCGCGAGAGGCGCGGGAGCGGCGGCGACAGGATCGGCCCGAGGACGATCAGCCCGCCGCGGGCCAGAAGGCCGCGCAGCCGAGCCAGCGTTCGCACGCGTCGGGCACGACCGGGGATGTGCGAATAGATCCCGGGACTGAAGTAGATCGCGTCGAACGGCGCGCCGGGCGCCGGCCAGGTCAGGGGCTCACCGACCACGAATTCGATCGCGAGCCCCGCGGCTTGCGCCCGCTCGCGGGCCCGGTCGATCATGGCCGGCGCCACGTCGATCCCCACTACGGAGAGCCCGGCCCGCGTGAACCCCACCGCCTCGCGGCCCGCGCCGCAGCCCACATCGAGGAGTCGGCTGCCGCGCCTCAGGTAACGCTCAAGCAGGGCTTGCTCCTCCGGCAGGAGCGCGGTCTCACGGCCGATGATCTCCGCCTCCACGTCGTAGGCCTCCGTCAGCCGATCTAGAATCTGCTGCTCGCCGCCCATGAAGAGCGGAGGAAAGAACGGCCGGCGCAGTCGCTCGAGCCGCGCCATAAATCCCAGCAGCGGGCCCATCCCGGCCGGGAAGGCCGCCGCCATCCGGCCGGCCGCGCGCCAGCGCCCGCGCGAGAGATCGAAGAGCAGATCGCCCTGCTCGAGCGCGCTCGCGACGCCGAGCACGGCGCCGGCCGAAAGCGAGATGCGCCGCCCCTCGGGGCCCACCGCGATGTCGACGCTGGAGCCGGCGCGCCGGATGAGGCGTGCGAGCTCGCACCGGCCGTCGTGGGCGAAGAGCACGGTGTCGCCGCGGCGGGCGCCGTCGCCGGGGAGGACCTCGACGACGTCGCCGACGTCGACGGGCCGGACGGCCGGCTGGTCGACCATCAACCTGACCACCACACCCTGGGGGAGCCGCCGCGCGACGTCCGCCGTGAGCGGCTGGCCCCCGATGAGGGTCAGCGCCGGTTCGTCCACGAATCGCCTTTCCGGCCGGTGGGGCGGGGGATACTGAGGCCGTGCGCTGGCTCATCGACGGCTACAACGTCATCCGGCGCGAGCCGGATCTTCGGGCCCGCGAGGCCGAAAGCCTCGAGGCCGGACGGCGGGCGCTCCTTCACCTGCTGGCGCGCGCTCACCGCGACCCGCGCGACGAGTTCACGGTGGTCTTCGACGGGGCGCGGGTGGCCGGCGGCGGCCCGTCGCATGGGCGGATCCGGACGATCTTCTCCCGCCCGCCCCACACGGCCGACGACGAGCTCATTCGCCTGGCGCGCCAGTGGCAGAGCGGGGCGGTCGTCGTCAGCTCCGACCGCCGGATCCAGGACGCCGCCCGCCGAGCCGGGGCGGCGGCTCTCACCGCTGAGCAGTTTCTGGATGTTGTAGCGGGGTCCTCGAGGCCGGTTTGGTCCGAGGGTGGCCTGAGCAAGGAGCGGCGTGGCTCTGGCCCCGCGGACAACCCGTCCGATCCGGCTGAGATTTGGACCAAGGACCGGGATCTTGACCTTCCGGAAAACCCCCGGGAGAAGCGGGGGAACCCCCGCCGGCTTTCCAAGAAAGCCAGGCGGGAAAAACGAGCGCTCGGACGGCTCCGCCGACCTTGACCTGCGCGGGGGATCGTGGAATATAGTCGTGTGGCGGTCATCACTCGGCACTATTTCATCGTCGCGCGCGACCAGGCAAGCCTGTGCGAATACCTGGAGCGGCAGTTCGCGGCCGAGGAAAATGTCGAGGTGTTCCTGGATCGCCGATCGGGTCGTGATCGCCGCGTAGCGAACGGTCAGAGCGAGGTCGAGCGGCGTGGCGCCGAGCGGCGTCATCAGCCCTTCGTCGACACGCAGCTCCGGTCGCTCGGCTACGCGATGTTCCGCGTCGAGTAGCTCGCACTCCAGCGCTCTCCGCACGTTCTGCTGTACCCAATTGTTGACACCCGTCCGCCCGGAGTGACACCGTGACGGCGTGGTGCCTCGCCGCTGGTGGCTCCCGCTCCTCCTTCTCTTGCTCGTCCTGGCGTCGGCGGCGCCGGCGCAGACGGACCACTGCGCCGCCACACACGTGGTCGACGGCGACACCATTCACGTTCAGTGCGGCGCGCGTGTCGAGAAGGTTCGCTACATCGGCATCGATGCGCCCGAGATCCATCACCCGTTCTGGGGTGAAGAGCCGGGAGGTCGCGAGGCGACCGCGCTGAACCGGCGCCTCGTGGGCGGCCGACACGTGCGGCTCGAGCTGGACGTGCGAGCGCGGGACCAGTACGGGCGGCTTCTGGCGTACGTCTGGGTCGGCGATCTGATGGTGAACGCCGAGCTCGTGCGCCTCGGCTATGCGCAGGTCATGACCGTGCCGCCGAACGTCCGGCACCAGGCTCTCTTCGTGAAGCTGCAGCGCGAGGCGCGCGCCGCCGGCCGCGGCCTCTGGGCGGCGTCGAGTCCGACGCCCTGATTTGCGCCCCACCGGGGGCGCCCGTATCATACGTCCAGCGCCTTCGAGCGTTCACTCTCGAGAGGAGACCGCATGGCGACGCCGCGCGAATTCACCCTGGACGCCAAGTATCGCCAGGAAGAAGGACAGATCCTCCTTTCGGGCGTTCAGGCGCTGGTGCGCTTGCCTCTCGATCAGCACCGGGCCGACAAGCGCCGCGGGCTCAACACCGCCACGCTCATCTCCGGCTATCGCGGCTCGCCGCTCGGCGGCCTCGACCTGACGCTCGAGCGCAATCCCGGCCTGCTGCGTGAGCACAACGTCGTGTTCCTCTCGGGGGTGAACGAAGATCTCGGCGCGACGGCGGTCTACGGCAGCCAGCTCGCCAACCTGTTCCCGCAGCCGAAATACGACGGCGTTCTCGGCATGTGGTACGGCAAGGGCCCCGGCGTGGACCGGACTGGCGACATCTTCAAGCACGCCAATTTCGCCGGCGTCGGCCGTCACGGAGGCGTGCTGGCGCTCGGCGGCGACGACCCGCTCTCGAAGTCGTCCACGATCCCGTCGCACTCAGAGGTGGCATTCTACGACGCGCTGTTCCCCGTGCTCTTTCCGGGCAACACGCAGGAAATCCTCGACCTCGGCCGACTCGGCTTCGAGCTGTCGCGCTATTCGGGGCTCTGGGTGGGCTTCAAGATCGTGACGAATGTCGCCGACGAGATCGCCATTGCCGAGGTGGCGCCCGATCGCATCGTGATCGCCGATCCGGGCTTCGTCTACGAGGGCCGACCCTGGCAGGCGCGACAGACGCCGATGCTGATGCCGCCCTGGGGTCTTGAAGCCGAGCGCGAGATCCACTACGGCCGGCTCGAGGCCGCGAAGATGTTCGCGGCCGCCAACCGGCTCAACCGCATCACGATTCCCACGCCCGACGCCTGGCTCGGCATCGTCGCACCCGGCAAGACGTACTACGACCTGCGCGAGGCGCTCACCGAGCTCGGTCTCGACAACGCGGCGCTCCGCCAGTACGGCATCCGCTTGCTCAAGCTCGAGATGCTGTTCCCGATGGAGCCGGGCACCGTTCGTGAGTTCGCCCGCGGTCTCGAGGAGATCCTGGTCGTCGAGGAGAAGCGCGCGTTCTGCGAGATGTTCATCCGCGACATCCTCTATAACCAGGCCGAGCGCCCGCGCGTCGTCGGCAAGTCCGACGAGAACGGCCGTCCGCTCGTGCCGGCCGACAGCGAGCTCGACGCCGACCGGATCGCCCACATCGTGGCCGCGCGTCTCGAGCGCCGCGTGCACCTCGACTCGATCACGGCGCGCGTGGCGCTCCTGGAGGCGCTGCGCCAGCGGCCCGCGCCGCTGACCTTGTCGCGCCAGCCGTACTTCTGCTCGGGCTGTCCGCACAACCGCTCGACCGTGCTGCCTGAGGGCTCCATGGCCAGCGCCGGAATCGGCTGCCACGGGATGGCGCTGCTGATGGACAGGAAGACGATGGGTCTCACCCACATGGGCGGCGAGGGCGCGCAGTGGGTGGGCATGGCGCCGTTCACCGAGACCAAGCACCTCTTCCAGAACCTGGGTGACGGCACGTTCTTCCACTCGGGCTCGCTGGCCATCCGGCAGGCCGTCGCGTCGAGCGCCAACATCACCTACAAGATCCTCTACAACTCGGCGGTCGCCATGACGGGCGGGCAGGACGCCGCCGGCGCCATGCCGGTGCCCGAGCTGACGCGGTCGATCGCGGCCGAGGGCGTCAAGCGCATCATCGTGATGACCGACGAGCCCGACAAGTACCCGAAGTCGACCATGTGGGCGCCCGGCGTCGAGGTGTGGCATCGCGACCGGCTCGACGAGGCGCAGCGGGTGCTCCGCGACATCCCGGGTGTCACGGCGCTCGTCTACGACCAGCGGTGCGCCGCGGAGAAGCGGCGGCTGCGCAAGCGCGGCAAGCTGCCCGATCCCGCGATGCGCGTGGTCATCAACGAGGCCGTCTGCGAGGGCTGCGGCGACTGCGGCGTGAAGAGCAATTGCCTGTCGGTGCACCCGGTCGAGACGGAGTTCGGGCGCAAGACCCAGATCCATCAGTCATCGTGCAACAAGGACTACTCGTGCCTGAAAGGCGACTGCCCGTCGTTCCTGACGGTCGTGCCACGAATGACCAAGAAGAAGGAGCGCCGCGTCTTCATCGTCGACCAGACGTTGCCGGCGCCCCCGTTCAACGTGCCCGAGGACGCCAACATCTTCATGATGGGCATCGGCGGCACCGGCGTGGTCACGGTGAACCAGATCCTGGGCACCGCGGCGCTCCTCGACGGCAAGCACGTCCGCGGCCTCGATCAGACCGGTCTCAGCCAGAAGGGCGGACCGGTCGTCTCGCACCTGAAGATCTTCGAGCACGCCACCGAGTCCTCCAACAAGGTCTCGGCAGGCTCGGCCGACTGCTACATCGGATTCGACGTGCTCGTCGCCACCACGCCGCAGAATCTCGACCACGCGCGCCCGGACCGGACGATCGCGGTCGTCTCGACCAGCCAGGTGCCGACCGGCGCCATGGTGACGTCGACGACCGTCGAGTTTCCCGAGGCGAACGGGCTCATCACGTCGATCGACCGCGTGACCCGGAAAGACGAGAACGTCTATCTCGACGCGCTGGGATTGGCCGAGACGCTCTTCGACGACCACATGGCGGCCAACATGATCGTGCTGGGCGCCGCCTGGCAGGCCGGCGCCATCCCGGTGAGCGCCGACGCGATCGAGGACGCGATCAAGCTCAACGGCGTCTCGGTGCAAATGAACACGCACGCGTTCCGCGCGGGCCGGCTCCTCGTCGCCGACCCGGCCTGGGTCCAGACGGTCACCCGGCAGCGTCTCGGCGCCGTGGCGAGCACGCCGGAGCTGTCGAAGGAGGCGCGCGCGCTGGTCGATCGCGTGGACGCCACGGAAGAGCTCAGGCGGCTCCTGGAGATTCGCGTGCCCGAGCTGATCGCCTATCAGAGCGCCGCGTACGCCAGTGAGTACGTCGGCTTCGTCCGGCGCGTGCGCGAGGCGGAGGCGGCGGCGGTGCCCGGCGAAACGCGCCTGTCGGAGGCGGTCGCGCGCTATCTCTTCAAGCTGATGGCGTTCAAGGACGAGTACGAGGTGGCCCGCCTGCATCTCAAGACGGACATCGCGCGGGCGCTCGAGGCCGAGTTCCCCGGCGGCGTCACCCTCCAGTACAACCTGCACCCGCCCATCTTCCGAGCCCTCGGCCTCAAGCGGAAGATCAAGCTCGGCACGTGGTTCGAGCGGTGCTTCCGCACGCTCGCGGCCATGAAGACGCTGCGCGGGACCTGGATCGACCCGTTCGGATTCGCCGCGGTCCGGCGCGTGGAGCGGCAGCTTCCCGGTGAGTATCGCGGCCTCGTGGACAAGGCGCTCGTCGGTCTGTCGCCCGAAAGCTACGAGCGCGCCGTGAAGCTGGCGAGCTTGCCGGACGTCATCCGCGGCTACGAGGACATCAAGCTCGAGAACGTGCAGCGCTTCCGCGACGAGGTGCGCGCGCTCGGCTTCTGAGCCCGCAATCGCGTGACGGGAAGGGGGCCGCGATGACGATCGAGCAGCAGCTGGCCGCGATCCAGAAGCATCTGAAGACCTTGAAGGCCCAGGCCAACCGGGCTCAGGGGCAAGCGCGCCGTCGCATGAAGCGGCTCGAGCGGCGCACGCGCGTCCAGCTCGAGCGCGCGATGCGCCGCGCCGAGCCGCGGGTGCGCGAGGCGGTGGCCCAGGCGACGCTCCTGAGCCGCAGCTTCAGGGTCGGCGTCCGCGCCGGCGCCGCCGCCTACCGCGCCAGCCGCGCTCCGAAGCGCTAGGCCGCGCCAACGCTAGTCGAGCGTCCGGCGGTCGCGCTTGAGCGCGGCGCGGCGCTTCTTCGCCTCGATTCTCCGTTCCCGCGCGCCCGCTGAAGGCGCGGACGGCGTGCGCGTCCTGGGCTCGCGCAAGGCCGCCGTGACGAGCGCCCGCACGCGCTCGCGCGCGTCCTCGAGATTGCGCGCCTGATTGCGCGTCACCTGGCTCGAGACCATCAGGCGGCCGTCGGCGTCGAGCCGGTGACGACAGAGCGCCAGGAGCCGCGCCCGCGCGGCCGCCGACAGACCCTCGACGGCGTCGAGATCGACGCGCAGGTCGACCTTGGTCGCGACCTTGTTCACGTTCTGCCCGCCCGGGCCGGAGGCGCGCACGGCCCGAACCTGGATCGCCGAATCGGGCACACGCACGGTGCTGGTGATGCTGATGGCGCGGCTCATCGAGCCATTTTCACACGCGTGGGGTAATCTTCAGTTGTGACCATCGCTGAGCGCCGGCGCCTCACCGATGTCGCTCGCGGCGCCTCCCCGGCCGACCTCTACGTGCGCGGCGCATCGCTGCTCAACGTCTACACCGGGGAGATCTACCCGGCCGCCGTCGCCATCAAGGGCGAGCGGATCGCCTACGTGGGCCCGCGCGACGACATGGTGGGGCCGCGCACGCGCGTCATCGACGCGGCGGGGCAGGTGCTGGTGCCCGGCTACATCGACCCGCACGTGCATCCGGCGACGCTCTGCACACCGGCGGCGCTGGCGCGGTTCATCCTGCCGCTCGGCACCACGACGGTCGTCGCCGACACGCTGCAGTTCTGGGAGCTCGGCGGCCTCGCCGCGTTCCGGGCGACGGCCGACGCGTTGCTCGCGTCGCCGCTCCGGTTCTACTGGATGCTGCGCCCGCACGCCCAGAGCCGCGCGCCCGGAGAGTGGCGGCGTTTCGAGCCGCGGACCCTCGCGCGCGCGCTGGCGCATCCGCGGGCGCTCGCGATCGGTGAGGTGACGCGCTGGCCCGACGCCTGGCGCGGCGATCCCGAGCTCCTGCGACGCCTCGCCCTCGCGCGCGGCAAGCGGGTCGAAGGCCACACGGCCGGCGCCTCGGCCGACAAGATCGCCGCGATCGCCGCCGCCGGCTTCACCTCGGATCACGAGCCGATCACCGCGCCGGAGGTGCTGGACCGCGCGCGCCAGGGCATCGCGGTGATGTTGCGCGAGTCGTCCCTGCGTCCGGATCTCTCGGGGCTGCTCGACGCGCTCAAGACGGCGCCCGCGCTGGCCTCGCGCTTGATGCTGACCTGCGACGGCTCGATGCCCGCCTTCGTCCGGACCCACGGGTTCGTCGACCATCTGATTCGCGTGGCGCTCGAGCGTGGCGTGCCGCCGGTCGACGCCTATCGCATGGCCACGCTGAACCCGGCGACCTACTACGGGCTCGACGCCGACCTCGGCGGCGTGGCGCCCGGCCGCTACGCCGACATCTGCCTGCTCGAAGATCT
Organism: Candidatus Methylomirabilota bacterium; assembly: GCA_035649755.1. GTDB lineage: Bacteria > Methylomirabilota > Methylomirabilia > Rokubacteriales > CSP1-6 > AR31. The sequence goes on along the minus strand of DASRIY010000377.1, from coordinate 20,018 downwards.
CTCCGCGCCGCGGCCGCTCAGCGTGATCGCGCGCGGCAAGGTGATCGCGGCCGGCGGCCGGCTCTCGGGGCGCGTGCCCGAGCCGCCCTGGCGGCGCATCTTCACGTCGCCCGCCGCGCGGCTGACCGCGGGCTGGCGGGTGCGTCCCGTCGACTTCGAGCTTCCCGCGCGCCCGCGCTATCCCGTCATCAGCCTGTCGAGCGCGGTGATCACCCGGCTCGAGGAGCGCGCGCTGACGCCCGGCGATCTCCACGCCGCCCTGATCGACCGGCGCGGACGGTGGGTCGCGCCCGGCGTCGTCGCGCGCTTCGCCGAGCGGCTCGACGGCTTCGCGTCCACCATCAGCACCGACTTCAACATCCTGGCGCTCGGTCGCCGTCCCGAGGCGATGGCGCGGGCGGTCAACCGCCTTCTCGACCTGCACGGCGGAATCGTCCTGGTCGACGGCGAGCGCGTCGTGTGGGAATTGCCGCTGCCGATCGGCGGCATCATGACCGCCGGCTCTCTCGAGGACGTCGCCGCCCGCGAGGACGAGCTGCGCCGCCTGCTGGTCGAGCGCGGCTATCCGCACCACGAGCCGCTCTACACGCTCTTCTTCCTGGCGGCCGATTTCCTCCCGGTCGCACGTCTCTCGCCGCGCGGTGTCTGGGACGTCAAGCGCAGCCAGATCCTCCTGCCGGCGCGCCGGCGGGCCGGTGCGCGATAGGGCCGCCGGATGACGCACGCCGGCCGCCGACAGCCGCGACGACTCGCGCTGGGCGTGCTGCTCGCGGCCGCCGCGCTGACCGTCGCGATGATTCCATTTCGCGCCACCTGGTGGGGCGGATGGATCCTGGCGATCGCCGAGGCCGGGGTGGTCGGCGGGCTCGCCGACTGGTTCGCGGTGACCGCGATCTTCCGGCGCCCGCTCGGCCTGCCGATCCCGCACACCGCGCTCATCCCCGCCAACTGGGAGCTGATGGCGGCGCGGGTCGGCACGATGGTCGGCAGCCGCGTGCTCACCAAGGAGTACGTCGCGCAGGAGATCGCGCGGATCGACATCGCGGCGCTGATCGCGCGCGCGGCCACGTCGATCTCGTCGCGCGACCTCGAGATGGCCACCCGGGAGCTGGCCCGCTGGCTGGCGAGCGAGCTGTCACCCAAGGTCGCGAGCGATCTGATCACGCGACTGCGCGATCTCCTGATCGACCGCCCGCTCGCGCCGCTCCTGGCCGGAATGCTGGAGCTCGTGCACCGCAACGAGTGGGATCGGCGGCTCGTGACGGCCGCGGCGGGCTCGCTCGCGGAGGCGCTCGACCGGCCCGCGTTTCGTGCGACCGCCGGGGACGTCGTCGACGAGCTCCTCGCGCGCTATCGCGAGGGGATGAGTCTCGCCCCGCGCCTCTGGATCGGCGTGGCGCGCCTGCTCGGATTGATCGACCGCGAGCGCTTCCTGACCGCGCTCCAGGCCGGGCTTCGGCAGATCGTCGGGGAGCCCGATCATCCGGTGCGCCAGCGGCTCACCGACGCGATCAGCGAGCTGCCGGCGCGGCTTCGCGGCGACAAGCGACTGGCCGAGCGTGTCGAGGCGGCCAAACGCGATCTCCTGGCCACGCCGATGGCGACTGGCGTGCTGGAGGACGCGGCGGCTGCGCTCCACCGGACGGTGCTCACGGACATCGAGCGGCCGCGCTCGGAGGTGCGCGACTGGATTGTGGAGCGTCTTGACCGCGCCCGGCGCGCCCTGGCTGCCGACGATCAGCTCCGGGGCGATCTCGACCGCTGGGCGAAGGCACGCGTGCTGGAAGCGGTCGAGCGCTACCACGAGCGGATCGCCGGGTTCATCGAGAACGGCGTGCGGGCGCTCGGGCCCGACGGCGCGGTGCGGCTCATCGAGGAGCACGCCGGCGACGATCTGCAGTACATCCGGGTGAACGGCACGGTCGTAGGCGGGCTGGCCGGCGGACTTCTCCACGCGATCCGACTCGCGGTGGGACTCGTCTGACGGCGGAACCGGGCGTGTTTGTCCCTTCTCGCGTTTTCACGTAAACTTTCTTTCGCACATATCGTTCGGGAGGTGTCCATGTCGCGTTCTCGCTTCTTGCTGTGCCTGGCACTCGTTTCCGCTGTCGTCACCGTCGCGCTGATCGCGCCGGTCTCGAGTCAGACTACTCCGGCGCCGAAATCGGGTGGCGTCCTCAACATGATGCTGCGAGAAGACCTCTCGCAGGGCTTCTCCATCCACGAAACGTCCACGATCTCGACCGTGTGGCCGGCCATGCCGTGCCTGAACAACCTCGTGCTGTTCGACCCGCTGAAGAAAACCGAGAGCGTTGACACAGTCATCGGCGAGCTGGCCGAGAAGTGGTCGTGGCAGGACAATTACCGGAATCTCGTCTTCTTCCTGCGCAAGAACGTCAAGTGGCACGACGGCCAGCCGTTCACATCCAAGGACGTGAAGTTCACGTTCGACATGCTGCGCGAGGCGCCGGACGCCCCGGCGAAGCTCCGCATCAACCCGCGCAAGGACTGGTACGCGAACATCGAAGCGGTGGAGACGCCCGACGCCTTCACCGCGGTCTTCCGGCTTAAGAAGCCGCAGCCCTCGCTGCTGCTCATGCTGGCTTCCGGCTACACGCCGGTCTACGCGGCCCACGTCCCGCCGGCCAACTACCGGACGACGTGCGTCGGCACCGGACCCTTCAAGGTGAAGGAGTGGCGCAAGGGCGAGTTCGTGGAGTACGTGAAGAACCCGGACTACTTCGTCAAAGGCCGCCCGTACCTCGACGGTCTCAAGTACTTCGTCATCGTCGAGCGCGGCACGCGCCAGGCGGCCCTTCAGGCCGGCAAGCTCGACGTGTCGTTCCCGGGCGAGACCACCAAGACGGCCGCCGAGCAGCTCAAGAAGGCGGTGCCGCAGCTCGTGATCACGCCCTACAGCCAGAACGTGAGCGACAACATCATCATGAACGTCAAGAAGCCGCCCTTCGACAACCTCAAGGTGCGGCTCGCAGTGAGCCACGCGATCGACCGGCGGGCACTGATCGCGGCCGTTCACCAGGGCGGTGCGGTGGTCGGCGCGGCGCTGCCGCCCAAGCCGTGGGGCTTCTGGGGCGTTGCCGAGAAGGACCTGGCCGGGCTGCCGGGCTATGGCGCCAAGCCGGCCGACGAGAAAGCCCTCGCGCGCAAGCTCATGGCCGAGGCAGGCTTCGCCGTCGAGAAGCCCCTGAAGGTCGAGATCGTGACCCGCGCCATCCCGGTCTACGTCGACATGGCCTCGTTCGTCATCAACGAGCTCAAGCAGATCGGCATCGACACCACCCTCAAGCAGATCGAGACCGCGCAGTGGCACGCCATGGCCACCCGCGGCGACTACCAGATCGGGGCCAACCTGACCGGGATCGGCCCGGACGACCCCGATGCGAACTACTACGAGAACTACGCCTGCGGCTCGCCGCGCAACTACAGCCAGTACTGCAACGAAGAAATCATGAAGATGTTCGACGCCCAGTCGCAGGAGCTCGATCCCAAGAAGCGGCTGGCCCTCAACGTCGCGATCCAGCGGAAGCTCGAGGCGGACGCGGCGCGGCCGATCCTGGACTGGAAGATCGACTACTTCACCGTGTGGCCGCACGTGAAGAACATGATTCCGCACCAGTCCATCTACAACTTCGGCCGGATGCAGGAAGTGTGGACGGACAAGTAGCTTCGGGCCCGGTGACGAGCGCGTGAAGACCTACGTCGTCCAGCGCCTCGTCATCGCCCTCCTCACGCTCCTCGGCATGTCGGTGGTGATCTTCACGCTCCTGCGCCTGGCGCCGGGCGACATCGTCGACATCCTGTTCTCGACTGCGGGGTACGTGAGCCCGTCCGAGAAGCAGGCGATCATGAAGGAGCTCGGCATCGACCGGCCCTACTGGGTGCAGTACCTGGACTGGCTCCATCAGATCGTCACCGGCGATCTCGGCAAGTCCTACCGGTACGACCAGCCGGCCTGGGAGATCATCCGGCCGCTGGTGCCGGTGACACTGGAGCTGGCGGCGCTCTCGATCCTGTTCGCGGTGGTCATCGGCGTGCCGACCGGCGTGGTCAGCGCGGTCCGCCAGGACACGGCGCTCGACTACCTCCTGCGCGTGTTCAGCCTCGCCGGGCTCGCGATGCCGTCGTTCTGGCTCGGCATGGTGATCATCCTCGGGCTGGTCACGTGGTTCGCGTGGATCCCGCCGCTCACGTACGTGCCGGTGGGCGAGAACTTCAAGCTCCACGCCGTGCAGTTCTTGCTGCCGGCGCTTGCCGTCGGCTACCGCTCGTCGGCCTTGATCATGCGCATCACGCGCTCGTCGCTCCTGGAGGTGATGCGCGAGGACTACATCCGCACCGCGTGGGCCAAGGGCCAGCGCGGCCGCATCGTCATCTGGCGTCACGCGCTCAAGAACGCGATGCTCCCGGTGGTCACCGTCATCGGCATCGAGTTCGCGTTCCTGATCGGGGGGCTGGTCGTCACCGAGACCGTCTTCAACCTGCCCGGCGTCGCCCGCTTCCTGGTCCAGGCGATCCTCTGGCGCGACTATCCGGTCGTCCAGAACCTCGTCATGTTCATCGCCATCGTCGTGATCCTGTCCAACCTGGCGGTGGACATGCTGTACGGGGTTCTCGATCCCCGGGTGCGCTATGGCCGTTAGGCCGGCCGAGATCGCCATCCCGGCGCGCCCCCGCGCGCGCGGCGGCGCCGGCACGGCGATCTGGCGCTTCGTCAGGAAGAAGCCGCTCGGCGCCGCCGGCGGCGCCCTGATGCTCGTGATGCTGCTGACGGCGGTCTTCGCGGACGTCTTACAGACCCACGATCCGATCGCGACCGACGCGGCCTACACGCTCGGCGCGCCGAGCGTCGAGCACTGGCTCGGCACCGATCATCTCGGGCGCGACATCTACTCGCGGATCGTTCACGGCGCGCGTGTGTCGCTGGTGGTCGGCGTCGCCTCGACGCTCCTGGGCTCCGTGCTCGGCGGCATCATCGGTCTGCTGTCCGGCTACGTCGGCGGCAAGACCGATCTGGTGACCCAGCGGATCCTGGACATTCTGCAGGGGCTGCCGCTCCTGGTGCTGGCGCTCGTCATGTCGGCCGCGCTGGGCCCGGCGCTCCACAACGTCGTCATCGCCATCTCGATCCCGATCATTCCGCGGGCGGCCCGGGTGATCCGCTCCAGCGTCCTGTCGATCCGCGAGATGCAGTACGTGGAGGCGGCGCGCTCGCTCGGCATCAGCCACCTGCGCATCGCGTTCCGCCACATCCTGCCGAACACGATCGGGCCGTTCATCGTGCTGTGCACAGCCCAGCTCGGCAGTGCGATCCTGGTCGAGGCGACCCTGTCGTACCTCGGGCTCGGCGTGCCCGAGCCGTACCCGTCGTGGGGCCGCATGCTGTCGGTCTCGGCCGCCGAGTACGCCCAGAAGGCGCCGCACCTCGTGCTCTTCCCCGGCGTCGCCATCAGCCTCGCGGTCTTCGCCTCGAACCTCCTGGGCGACGCGCTGCGCGACACGCTCGATCCGCGGCTTCGGGGAACCTGAGCCACGCCGAGCGCCGCCGCCGATGAGAATCCGTAGGCCCCGGAGGATGGCCGATGCCTGACACGCGACTCGCCTGGCTGTCCGCGACCGAGCTGGCCGGGCTGATCCGGAAGAAGAAGGTCTCGCCGGTGGACGTGATCGGCGCGGTGCTGGCGCGCATCGAGGACGTCAATCCAAAGCTGAACGCCTTCGTGACGCTGACCAACGAGCAAGCGCGGCGCGAGGCGAAGGCCGCCGAGCGCGCGCTCACGCGGCGCAGCGCGCGGCTCGGGCCGCTCCACGGTGTTCCGTTCTCGGTGAAGGACCTCGTCATCACCCGCGGCGTGCGGACGACCTTCGGCACGCCGTTCTACCGCGACAACGTTCCCACCGAGGACGCGCCGATGGTCGAGCGCATGAAGGCGGCCGGCGCCATCATGCTCGGCAAGACCAACACACCGACCTTCGGCTGGATCGGCGCGACTCACAACCTGGTCTTCGGGATCACGCGCAATCCCTGGAACCTCGAGCGCACGCCGGGCGGCTCCAGCGGCGGCGCGTCGGCGGCCGCGGCGGCGGGCCTGGGGCCGCTCCACATCGGCACCGACGGCGGCGGCTCGATCCGCATCCCGGCCTCGTGCACCGGGATCTTCGGCCACAAGCCGTCCTACGGGCGCATCCCGACGTACCCGACGAGCGGCGCGTGGAGCCTCTCGCACATTGGCCCGCTCACCCGAACGGTGGCGGATGCCGCGCTGATGATGACGGTGTGCGCCGGCCCCGACGAGCGCGATCAGTACTCGCTGCCCGGCCCGCCCGTGGATTACGTGAAGGCGCTGCGCGGGAGCCTCAAAGGGCTGCGCGTCGCGTACGCCGACGATCTCGGGTTCGCCGACGCAGTGGACCCGGAGGTGCGCGCGGCGTGCGCGAAGGCGTCGCGCGCCTTCCGTGAGCTCGGCTGCCGCCTCGAGGAGGTGTCGCCCCGCTGGCCCTCGCCGCGCGAGGCGTGGGGCGAGCTCTTCTGCGGCGGCATCGCGACGCGCATGGCGCCGTACCTCGACCGCCGCGGCGACATCGAGCCCGGGCTCTACCGGCTGATCGAGCAGACGCTCAAGAACCCGCCGACGAAGTACGTGCAGGCGTGGTTCGATCGGCTCGCGTGGTGGTCGCACCCGAAGACACTCTTCGAGACGTACGATCTGCTGCTGACGCCGACGATCGCGTGCCCGCCGTTTCCGGTGGGGCTCGATAACCCGACGGAGATCGCCGGCAAGCTGGTCGAGCCATACGCCTGGATTCCGTTCACATACCCGTTCAACATGACGGGCCAGCCGGCCGCGTCGGTGCCGTGCGGCTTCACGAAGGACGGACTGCCGATCGGTTTGCAGATCGTCGGCCGTCGCTTCGATGACGTCACAGTGCTCAGGGCCTCCGCGGCCTTCGAGCGCGCCCGGCCGTGGGCCCAACATCGTCCGACGCTGGACTGACGGGAGGAACCGTGGAGCGGCTCCTGTTCATCGTGTCGCAAGGGCGTCGAGAGCTCTACGACTCGCTGCGCGTGCTGCTGGGACAAGAGCGCAACGTCGAGGTGATCCTCGACCGGCGCGTCGTGAAGCGCCGCCGCCGGCACGAGGCGCCGCCGGCGATGGAGCGCCGGCGCTTCGGTCGTCGCGGCCGTCCGGCGGAAGACAGCGAGATCGAGGTTCGCGGCTGGACGGTGGTGCGCCTGCCGTAGCCGGGCGAGCCGCGCGCGGCGGCGTATCGCACGCTGGACATTGACGCGCGTGCGATCGCCCGCGACGCTGCTCGCATGCATCTCGCCGATCTGCTCGTCGCCGCGGCGGTCTTCGGTGTCGTCTCGGCCGCCGTGCTCACCGTGCTCCAGGAAGGGCTCCAGGGCTACACGATCGGCGCCTCGCGCGCCGAGTCGCAGCAGAGTGGGCGCGTCGCGCTCGAGCGTCTCGCCGGCGAGATCAGAGCCGCCGGGCTCGGCCGGCACCCCGCGACGTTCGCGGCGATCTCCCTCGCCGAGCCGACGCGCGTCGTTCTGCACTCGGATCTCGACGGAGACGGTGTCGTCACCGGCGCCGGCGAGACCATCACGTGGCATCTCGCCGGCAAGACGCTGCGCCGCGACGCGGGCGGCGGCGCCCAGCCGATCATCGACGGCGTGCGAAGCTTCGCGCTCGAGTATCTCGACGCGCTCGACCGGCCCGTCACGACACCGCACGAGGTTCGCAGTGTCGTCATCACGCTTGTGACCGAGAGTGTCTTCGACGTGCCGCGGGCGCCGGTGACGGTCTTCTCGACGCGTGTGCGTCTGCGCAATCGCTGATCGCCAGCGCTCGTCGATCGTCATTTTGATACCTATGAGTGGTATCAGCTCGGCGCCGACTTGCGAGGCTCGACGGCCAGCGGCGGGGAGTCCCGCCCGCCCGGGCGGGATCCGCTAGACAACCCCGTCGTCGCCCTCTGCTACCCCCGGAATCCACCATCCGGGGGGGCAAAGTGGGATAGATCCCACCACCCGTCGCCCGCTGGCCCCCTGGGGCTAATCTCCCTGAAAAATCGTCAGTTTTACCCTTGACACGCTATTCCGGATAACGCTAATGTCATCTCTCAAGTGGGGCAAAGTGGGATGAAGTGGAGGATGGCTCTCGTCGAGCGAGCCCATGTTTAGGGGGCGCTATCAGCACACGATCGACCCGAAGGGGCGCCTGAGCGTGCCGGCCAAGTTCCGGGACGCCCTCGCCCAGTTCGACGGCGCCCTGGTCGTCGTCCCCAACGAGCACTGCCTCGAGGTCCACCCGCTCGAGGAGTGGCAGCGCATCGAGGCGAGGGTGCGCGAGCAGTCGGTCTTCCGCGCCGACGTGCAGGCGCTGAGCCGGCTCTACATCTCGCGGGCGAAGGACGTCGCGCTGGACGCCGCGGGGCGGATCCTGATCCCTCCGGATACGCGAGAGCAGGCCGGGCTTGCCAGGAAGGAAGTCACGCTCGTGGGCGGCGGGCTGGCGCGATTCGAGGTGTGGGACCGCGCCCGGTTCGAGGAGTACGAGCGGACGGGGCAGGAGAAGCTCCCGTCGCTGTTCGAGGGGCTGTCGAGCCTGGGAGTGTAACGGTTCACGTTCCGGTGCTCGTCGACGAGGTCGCGTTTCTTCTGCGGCCGCGCGGCGAGGGATGGGTGATCGATGGGACAGTGGGAATGGGCGGTCATGCGGAGGCGATCCTGAGCCTCAGCGCGCCCTCGGTACGCCTGCTCGGCCTGGACGTCGACCGCGAGGCCCTCGCGCGGGCCCGCGCCCGCTTGGCGCCGTTCGGCGATCGGGTGCGCCTGGGGCACTCGAGCTTCCGCGACCTTCGAGAGGCCGCCGCGGCCGAGGGCATCGACAGCGCCCGCTCGATTCTCCTGGACCTCGGCGTGTCGTCCTGGCAGCTCGAGGAGTCCGGCCGGGGCTTCTCGTTCCAGGGTGATGAGCCCCTCGACATGCGCCTGGACCCCTCGGTCGGCGAGCCGGCTGCCGTCCTGCTGAACCGGCTCCCCGAGACCGAGCTGGCGCGGCTCATCTTCGAATACGGCGAGGAGCCCCACGCGCGCCGGATCGCGCGGGTGATCGTTCGCCGGCGTCCGCTCCAGCGGACGGGCGACCTCGTCGCGGCGGTGCGCGCCGCGGTGCCTCGCGCGGCCTGGCCGCGGCGCCTGCACGTCGCCACGAAGACGTTCCAGGCCATCCGGATGGCGGTCAACGACGAGCCCGGGGCTCTCCGCCAGGCCCTGGCTCAGGCGCCCCAGCTCCTGGCGGCCGGTGGTCGGTTGGGAGTCATCGCGTTTCATTCGGGCGAAGATCGCATCGTGAAGCAAACGTTCCGAGCTCTTGAGCCGGCGGGATTCGCCGAGCTTGAGCCGTCGCCCCGACAGCCCGCGGACGACGAGGTGCGAGACAACCCTCGCGCCAGGAGCGCGAAGCTGCGCGTGCTGGAGCGCCTCTCATGAAGAAGGACCAGCGGCTTCATCGCGAACCCGACCGGCGTGTGCGCCGCTCTCTGGTGGTGGCCCTGGCCACCGCGGCGCTGCTGGCGGCCGCCGCCCTCACCGTCGTCGGCGTGCGCCTCGAGCAGGTTCATCTGGCGTATCGGCTCGACGCGCTCCGGAGCGAGCGCGCGCGCGCGCAGGACCGGATCCGCCAGCTCGAGATCGAAGTGGCCACGCTCCGGTCGCCCAGTCGCATCGAGGCCAAGGCGCGTCAGATCGGCCTGGTGGTGGCCGCGCGCGATCAGATCCGCCTGGCGAAGGAGTACGTGGCCGGCGGGACGGGCCTGGCCGCGGCCGGCCGTCGCGCTGCCTCGCTGCCGGTGACGAGGCCGCCCGCCCAGTGAGGGACGCGGCCGTCCGCACGCGGGTGCTGCTGCTGGCGGCGGTCCTCGCCCTCGCGTTCGGCGGCCTCACGGCTCGGCTTGGCTGGCTGATGATCGTGAAGCACGGAGAGCTGACGGCGCTCGCCGAGCGCCAGTACTCCCGCACGGTCGTGCTTCCGGCCCTGCGCGGACCCATCCTCGATCGCCGCGGCGCCCCGCTCGCCACCTCGACCGCGACCGAGTCGCTGTTCGTCCAGCCCAGGAGCGTCGGCGATCCGGTGCGCGTCGCCGCCCGCCTGGCGCCCATCCTCGGCCAGCCCGAGCGGGAGGTGCACGCCGCCTTGACGAGCGCCCGGCCCTTCGTGTGGCTGCGCCGCAAGCTCCCGCCCACGATGGCGGACCAGGTGAGGGCCCTTCGCGAGCCCGGGCTCGGCTTCCTGCCGGAGTCCCTCCGGCTCTATCCGAACCGCGAGCTGGCCGCGCACGTCGTCGGCTTCGAGGGCGCCGAGGGTGGTCTCGAAGGCGTCGAGCGGGCGTTCAACACGGAGCTGGCCGGGGTGCCCGGCAAGGCGATCGCCGGACGGGACGCGCTCGGCCGCGAGGTGGCCGCCCCGCACTTGCTCCAGGTGCCCAAGCCCGGGCACGGCGTGGCGCTGACGATCGACAGCGCGATCCAGTACATCGCCGAGCGCGAGATCGACGCCGCCTACCGGCGGACCCACGCCAAGGCCGCGATGGCAGTCGTGCTCGAGCCGCGCACGGGCGACATCCTCGCGATGGCGATCCGCCCGACGTTCAACCCGAACACGTTCCTCGACGTGCCGTCCTCCGACTACTGGCGTAACCGCGCCGTGACCGATCCCTTCGAGCCCGGCTCGACCTTCAAGGCGATCATGGCGGCCGCGGCGCTCGAGGAAGGCGTCGTCAAGCCCGACGACCGTATCTACGGCGAGAACGGCGCGATCACCCTCGCCGGCGCGACGATCCACGACTGGAAAAAGTACGGCTGGCTCACGTTCGCCGAGGTGCTCCAGAACTCGTCGAACGTCGGCTCGATCAAGGTGGGGCTCTCGCTCGGCCGCGAGCGCTATCACCGCTACATGAAGGCCTTCGGCTTCGGGACGACGACCGGCGTGGGGCTGGCCGGCGAGAGCCGCGGGTTGCTGCGCGATCCGCAGCGCTGGTCGCTCCTGTCGCTGCCGACGATGTCGATCGGCCAGGAGATCTCGGTCACGGCGCTCCAGCTCGTCGCGGCCTTCGGCGCCATCGCCAACGACGGCACGCTGATGCAGCCCCGTCTGGTGCGCTCCACGATCGCCCCGGATGGGCGCGAGGCGCGCCGGTTCGAGCCCCGGGCCGTGCGCCAGGTCATCTCGCCGGAGACCGCGCGGACTCTCACGGGCCTGTTGGTGCGGGTCGTGGAGTCGGGCACCGGGCACTTCGCGGCGATCCCTGGATACGCGGTGGGAGGCAAGACCGGCACGGCGCAGAAGCTCGATCCGGCGACCGGACGCTACTCGCGCGCGCCGGGCGTGCTGTCGTTCGTGGGCTTCGCGCCGGCCGATGATCCCCGCTTCACCATGCTCGTCATGCTCGACGAGCCCAAGAACGAAAAATGGGGCAGCGAGGCGGCCGCGCCCGTCTTCAATGCGATCGGGCGCGAGATCCTGCGCTATCTCGAGGTGGCGCCGCGCGACGCCCAGCCCTTGCAGTTCGTGACCGGTCCCGAGATGGTCGCCGCCCGCGTGAGGCTGGTGAGCACGGCGGCGGAGCCGGCGGATGCCGACGGCACGAAGCGCATGCCGGACCTCAACGGCAAGACGTTGCGCCAGGCGCTCGGAGCCCTCGAGCCTCTCGGGGTCGAGGTCCGGCTGGCGGGGCAGGGACGCATCGTCCGGCAGAGTCCGGCGGCCGGGGAGCCCGTCGAGCCGGGCGCCGTCGCCCACCTGACTTTGGCGCCGCTGGCCGGGGCCGGCTCGCCGTGCGAGGCCCGACGCGCCGATCGGCATGGCGAGAGCGCCCGCGCCGAGGCATCGTGTAATCGAGGTGAGCGGTGAGATGGCAGGGCAGGGCACGGCCATGAGCGAATTGCTCGCGGCGCTTCCCGAGAAGCGAGTTCTCGGCGACCTGCCGCGATCCGTCTCGTCCATCTCCGGCGACTCGCGCCGTGTCGAGCCGGGCGGCTGTTTCGTCGCGGTCCCCGGATTCAAGCAGGATGGGCGGCGCTTCATCCCTGAAGCGGTGCGGCGGGGCGCGACGGTCGTCGTGACAGAGGGCGAGCCGGTCGCCGGGCTGTCGGTGGCCCAGGTGCTGGTGCCGTCGGTCCGCGTGTCGCTCGCGCGGCTCGCGGGCGCGTTCTACGCCCACCCCTCACGCCAGCTCACGCTCGTCGGCATCACCGGCACCAACGGCAAGACGACGACGTCCTATCTGGTCGAGGCCCTGCTGCGCGCGCGAGGCCTCGCCACCGGCGTGATCGGCACCATCCAGTACGTGCTCGGCAACGAGACGCGGCCGGCCAGCCAGACGACGCCCGAGGCCCTGGATCTCCAGTCGATGCTCGCGCAGATGCGCGACGGCGGCGTGCGCGGGGTCGCCATGGAAGTCTCGTCGCACGCGCTCTCGCTGGCCCGCGCCGACGGCCTCGCGTTCGACGTGGCGGTGTTCACGAACCTCACGCAGGATCACCTCGACTTTCACCGCACGCTCGAGAACTACCGGCTCGCCAAGCGCCGGCTGTTCGAGCTCCTGGCCGAATCGCCCAAGCCCGTTCGCACAGCGGTCGTGAACGCCGACGATCCAGCCGGCGCGACCATGGCGCAAGGGCTCGACGTGGCCGTCCTGCCCTTCGGCCTCGGGCCGGCGGCGCGGGTGCGGGCCGTCGAGCACGTCTCGTCGATCGACGGGATCCGGATGACGGTCGAGACGCCGCGCGGGCGCGTGGGGCTCACGTCGCCGCTCATCGGTGAGCACAACGTGATGAACCTGCTCGGGGCCGTGGCGACCGGGCTCGCGCTGGGACTCGAGCCGCCCGCCATCGCCGAGGCTCTCGCGGCGGTCGGCACGGTGCCGGGCCGCTTCGAGCAGGTGCGGACCGGCCAGCCGTTCCTGGTGGTCGTCGACTACGCGCACACGCCCGATGCCCTCGAGCGAGTCCTGACGACCGCGCGCAAGCTCACGTGCGGCCGGCTCGGCGTCGTCTTCGGCTGCGGCGGCGATCGCGACCGGACCAAGCGGCCGATCATGGGCGAGATCGCCGCGCGGCTCGGCGACCGCGTGTGGGTGACCTCCGACAATCCGCGCTCCGAGCGCCCGGAGGCGATCATCGACGAGGTGGTGGCCGGCATCCGCCGGACCGGCGCGGCGGCGAGCCGCTACGTGGCCGAGGCCGACCGGGGCGCGGCGATCCGCGGGGCGCTCGGGTGGGCCGAGGCCGGCGACACGGTCGTCATCGCCGGGAAGGGTCACGAGACCTATCAGATCGTCGGCGCCGAGGTGCTGCCGTTCGACGACCGCGAGGTCGCGCGAGAGATCTTGTCGAGGGCCAGGAGCTAGGAGCGCACGTGCCGCCATTCACCGTGCAGGACATCGTTCGCGCGAGCCAGGGCGCCCTGGTCGCCGGCGACCTCGGCGTTCCCATCAGCGGGGTGTCGGTCGACTCTCGCTCGCTCGGCGTCGGCGAGGCCTTCTTCGCTATCCGCGGTAACCGGCTCGACGGCCACGCGTTCCTCGCCGAGGCCGCGTCGCGCGGCGCCGCGTGCCTGGTGGTGGACACGCTCCACGACGACGTGCCGGCCAACGTACCGCTCGTCCTCGTCGAGGACACCACGCGGGCCCTCGGCATGCTGGCGGCGTTCCACCGCGCGCGGTTCTCCATTCCGGTCGTCGCGGTGACCGGCTCCAATGGTAAGACCACGACCAAAGAGCTCATCGCAGGCGTGCTGGGCGTGCGCTGGAACGTGCTGAAGCCCGGCGGCAGCTTCAATAACCAGTGGGGGCTTCCGCTGACGCTCCTGCGTCTCACGCCCGAACACCAGGCGATCGTTCTCGAGCTCGGCAGCTCGCATCCGGGCGAGATCGCCTCGCTGGCCGCGCTCGCGCGGCCCACCATCGCAGTCGTCACGACGGTCGCGCACGCGCACACCGAGTTCCTCGGCTCGCTCGACGGCGTGCGCGCCGAGAAGGCGTCGCTGGTGCGCGCCCTCGCGCCGGACGGCCGCGCGGTGCTCAACGCCGACGATCCGCGCGTGGTGGGCATGGCGCGCGACAGCCGGGCGCCCGTCATCACGTACGGCCGCGCGGCCGGCGCCGACGTGCGCGCGATCGGCGACATCGTGGAGGACGGCGACTCGCTCGCCTTCACGATCGAGAGCGGCGGCACGCGCGTACCGGTGAAGCTGGCCTTCGCCGGGCGTCACAATGTGACGAACGGCCTCGCTGCCGCGAGCGTGGGCGTGGTCCTGGGGTGGTCGCTCGACGAGATCGCCCGCGGTCTCGCCGAGGCGCGGCCGGTCGCGGGGCGCTGCATCTGGCGGGACGCCGGCGGCGTGCGGGTTCTCGACGACACGTACAACGCCAACCCCGTGTCGGTCCGGTCCGCGCTCGAGACGGCGGCGGCCAGGCGGGCCGCAGCACGGTCGGGCCGTCTCGTGGTAGTCCTGGGAGATATGTTGGAGCTCGGCGGGATCGCCGAGGGGGCGCACCAGGAGATGGGCCGGGCGGTGGTGGCGGCCGGCGCCGACGAGTTCGTCGGCGTGGGGCGGCTGGCCCGGCTGGCGGTCGACGCCGCCCGCGCCGCGGGCATGACGGCGTCCCACCATTCCACCACGTTCGAGGACACCGTAGCCCACCTGCTCAAGGGATTGGCCCCCGGAGACGTCGTGCTGGTGAAGGGCTCGCGGGGCATGCGCATGGAGCGGGTCGTGGACGCGCTGGTGGCGCGCCTGGCCCGATGAGGGAGGCGGATGCTCTATTACCTCCTCGTCCCGCTGGCGAAGGACCACATCATCTTCAACGTCTTTCGCTACCTGACGTTCCGGTCCTTCATGGCGCTGATCTCGGCGTTCATCATCTCGCTGCTGGTCGGCCCCTGGCTGATCCGGCGCCTGCGGGTGGCCCAACACGGCGGCGAGACGATCCGCGAGGACACGCCCGAGCGGCATCGCACCAAGAAGGGCACGCCCACGATGGGCGGGATCGTCATCCTGATGGCCATCCTCGCCACGACGCTCCTCTGGGCGAATCTCTCGAACCGCTACGTGTGGGTGGTGATCCTGGCGACCGCCGGCTTCGGGCTCATCGGCGTCTGGGACGACATGACCAAGCTGCGCACCCGCAAGGGGCTTCCGAGCCGCGTGAAGTTCGGGGCGCAGGTGGTGGTGGCCCTCGCCGTGCTCCAGCTCGTCTACTGGCAGCCGCCCAGCGCCTGGCTCCCGGTACTGGCGATCCCCTTCTTCAAGGGCTGGCTCTTCAACCTGGGCTGGCTCTGGATTCCGTTCGCGCTGCTGGTCATCGTCGGGGCCTCGAACGCGGTGAACCTGACCGACGGGCTCGACGGGCTGGCGATCGGTCCGGTCATCATGGCGGGCGCCGCGTTCGGGGTGATCGCGTACCTCACGGGCAACTTCCGCGCCGCCGACTATCTCAAGATCCTCAACGTGCGGGGCGCGGGCGAGCTGACGGTTTTCTGCGGGGCGCTGATCGGCGCGGCGATCGGGTTTCTATGGTTCAACTGCCATCCGGCCGAGATCTTCATGGGCGACGCGGGCTCGCTGGCCCTCGGCGGGGCGATCGGCACGCTGGCGGTGCTCACGAAGGCCGAGTTGCTGCTGCCGCTGATCGGCGGTCTCTACGTGGTCGAGGCCCTCTCGGTGATCATCCAGGTCGCGAGCTTCAAGCTCACCGGGCGCCGGGTGTTCAGGATGGCGCCGTTACACCATCACTACGAGCTCTCGGGCTGGTCCGAGCCGAAGATCGTCGTCCGCTTCTGGATCGTGTCGTTCGCCCTCGCCCTTCTGGCGCTCACGACCCTCAAGCTCCGATGAGGCGCGCATGAGCTCGCTCGAGGAGGTGGAGACGGTGACCCGGGGCCAGGCCTATCTGAATTCGCTCGCCGGCCGGCGCGTCACCGTGGTCGGGCTCGCCAAGAGCGGGGTCGCGGCGGCGCGGCTCTTGCGCACCGCGGGCGCCGACGTCACCGGGCTCGACGCCAAGCCCGTCGCCGGGCTCGGCCGCGAGGCGACCGGCCTCGCCGACCTGGGTGTGCGTCTGATCGGCGGCGGCGACGATGTGGCCTCGGCCTTCGCCGGCGCCGACCTGGTCGTGGTGAGCCCGGGTGTGCCGCTCGACGGCGCCCAGCTCGCGCCGGCTCGCGCGCGCCGGGTGCCGATCATCGGCGAGCTCGAGCTCGGCTGGCGGGCGATGGAGGCGGACACGACCGCGATCACCGGGACCAACGGCAAGACGACCACCACCGCGCTGATCGGCGCCGTGCTGGCGCAGCAGCCGCGACCGGTGCTGGTCGCCGGCAACATCGGGACGCCGCTCTGCGTGAACGCCTTGTCGTTCCCGGCGGACGGGCTCGTCGTCTGCGAGGTGTCGAGCTTCCAGCTCGAGGCCGCCGAGACCTTCCAGCCGCGCGTCGCCGTGGTGCTCAACATCACGCCCGATCATCTCGACCGGCACGGAACGTTCGCCGCCTACGTCGACGCGAAGGCCCGCATCTTTGCGAACCAGGGGCCATCCGACTGCGCCGTGCTGAACGCCGACGACGAGGCCACTCGCGCCCTCGGCCCGCGGGCACAGGCGCCGGTCGTGTGGTTCAGCCGGCAGCGCGAGCTGTCTCACGGCGTCTTCGTGCGCGGGGGCTGGATCGTCGCGCGGCTCAACGGCCACGTGGAGGAGATCTGTCCCCTGTCGGAGATCTTCCTGCGCGGCCAGCACAACGTCGAGAACGTCCTGGCCGCGACGGCGTGCGCGCTCTGGACCGGCCTCGCGCCGGCGACCATCCGCGCGGCCATCGCGCGCTTCCGGGGCGTCGCGCACCGGATCGAGTGGGTCCGCGAGGTCAAGGGCGTGCCGTACTACAACGACTCGAAGGGCACCAACGTGGCGTCGACCTTGCGGGCGCTCGAGAGCTTCTCGGAGCGGATCGTGCTCATCGCGGGCGGCAAGGGCAAGGGCCAGGCATGGAAGCCCCTGGCCGACGCCGCGCGCGGGCGCGTGGCCCACGCGCTCCTCATCGGCGAGGACGCGCCGAAGATCGGCGCCGCGCTCGCCGCCGCGACGATTCCGGCGACGCAGTGCCGGACGCTCCAGGAGGCCGTCGACCGGGCGCGCGCGCTCGCCCTGCCGGGCGACGTCGTGCTGCTGTCGCCGGCGTGCGCCTCCTTCGACATGTTCGACAACTTCGAGCACCGCGGGGAAGTCTTCAAGAAACTCGTGGAGCGCCTCGACTAAATGCCCAGAAAGCTCGCGCCCGATGTGTGGCTGTTCGGCGTCGCGATCGTGCTCCTCTCGGCGGGGGTGGTGATGGTCTACTCCGCCAGCGCGATCGTCGCGACCGATCGCTTTCACGATCCCTACTTCTTCCTCAAGAAGCAGGTCTTCTGGGCGCTGCTGGGCGCCGGCTGCATGTGGATGGCGATCCGGCTCGACTATCGCCGGCTGGAAGGGTTCGTGGTCCCGCTCTTGATCTTCGCAGGCGTCCTGCTGGTGCTCGTGCTGGTCTCGCCGCTCGGCCAGGCGATCAACGGCACGCGCCGCTGGATCCGGCTGGGCCCCGTGTCGTTCCAGCCCGCCGAGCTCGCGAAGCTCGCGCTCGTGCTCTATCTGGCCGCCTTCCTCGCGAAGAAGGGCGAGGAGATCGCGGACCTGCGCCGCGGCCTTTTGCCGCCGCTCGCAATCGCCGGCCTGCTGGCCGCGCTGGTCCTCGCGCAGCCGGACCTCGGCAACTGCCTGACGCTGATCACGCTGACGTTCGCGCTCCTGTTCCTGGCTGGCGGCCGCGCGCGCCACCTGGGCTTCATCCTGGCCGCGGCGCTGCCGCCCCTCGTGATTGCCATCTGGGCCGCGCCCTATCGGCTGCGGCGCATCGTGGCGTTCATCGACCCCTGGTCGGACCCGCGTGGCAGCGGCTTCCAGATCATCCAGTCGTGGCTGGCGCTCGGCAACGGCGGGCTCTTCGGCCAGGGCATCGGCGCCTCGCGCCAGAAGCTCTTCTACCTGCCGGAGTCGCACACCGACTTCATCTTCGCCATCTTCGGCGAGGAGCTGGGCTTCGTGGGCGCCATGGCCATCATCGCGCTATTCGTCGTGCTGATCTGGCGCGGGCTCCGGATCGGGCTCAGGGCGCCCGATGCCTTCGGCGGCTACCTGGCGCTCGGGATCACCGTGCTGATCGCGACCCAGGTCGTGATGAACCTCGGTGTGGTGACGGGCCTCCTGCCGACGAAGGGGCTGCCCTTGCCCTTCCTGTCGTTCGGCGGCTCGGCCTTGCTGGTCACGATGCTCTCGACGGGAGTGCTCCTGAACATCTCCCAGCACGCCCATGTTTAAGCGCTACCAGCAGATCCACTTCGTCGGGATCGGCGGCAGCGGCATGTCCGGGATCGCCGAGATCCTCCTGAACCTCGGCTATCGCGTGACCGGCTCCGACCAGAAGCGGAACGACGCCGTCGAGCGGCTGGCCGAGCTCGGCGCAAAGGTCTTCATCGGTCACGCGGCGACGAACGTCGAGGGCGCCCACGTCGTGGTCTACTCGTCGGCCGTCTCGCGCGAGAACGTCGAGGTCCAGGCCGCCCGCCAGCAGCAGATCCCGGCGATTCCGCGCGCCGAGATGCTGGCCGAGCTGATGCGGCTCAAGTACGGCATCGCGATCGCCGGCACTCACGGCAAGACGACGACGACCTCGATGGTCGGCGCCGTGCTCGCCGAGGGTCGTTACGACCCGACGATCGTCGTGGGCGGGCGGGTGACGAGCCTCGGCTCGAACGCCCGGCTCGGCCAGGGCGAGTTCCTGGTCGCCGAGGCCGACGAGTCGGACGGCTCGTTCCTGAAGCTGGCGCCGACCATCGCGGTGGTGACGACGATCGACGCCGAGCACCTCGATCACTACGGAAACCTCGACGCCATCCGCGACGCGTTCGTTGCGTTCGTGAACCGGGTGCCCTTCTACGGGTCGGCCGTGCTCTGCCTGGACGAGCCGAACATCCAGCGGCTGATCCCGCGTATCGAGAAGCGCATCGTCACGTACGGGCTCGAGTCGGGCGCCGATCTCGTGGCGCGGCGCGTGCGCCTGACGGGCATGACGAGCCGCTTCGAGGTCTTCCACCGTCTGAGCCTGCTGGGCGAGCTGACGCTCCGGATTCCCGGTCGCCACAACGTGCTCAACGCGCTGGCGGTGGTGGGCGTGGGGCTCGACCTCGAAATTCCGTTCGCCGCCATCCAGAAGGCTCTGGCCGGGTTCTCGGGCGTCCAGCGCCGGTTCCAGGTTCTCGGGAGCGCCGGCGGCGTGACGGTGGTCGACGACTACGGCCACCATCCGACCGAGATCGCCGCCGTGCTCAACGCGGCGCGCGACGGCCGGCCCTCGCGGATCGTCGCCGTGTTTCAACCGCACCGGTTCAGCCGCACGCGTGACCTGCTCGACGAGTTCGGCCCGGCGCTGGCGCTCGCCGACGAGGTCGTGCTGCTCGACATCTACGCCGCCGGGGAGCCGCCGATTCCCGGCGTTACTCTCGACACGCTCGCCGCGGCGTTGCGGCGCGACGTGAAGAGCCTGCACGTCGTCGCCGACTTCGACCAGGCCGCTTCCGCCATTGGGCGGCTCTCGCGGCCGGGCGACGTGGTCGTCACGCTGGGCGCGGGCTCGATCGGCACGTTGCCCGAGCGGATTCTTCGGGCGCTCGGCGCCGAGGAGGTGCGGAAATGAGCCGCGCCTCCGCGCGTCGCGGTTTGCCGCCGGCGGCATCAGGCGTCGCGGCGCCGGCCGATCGGCGCTTCCGCCGCCCGGACGTGCGGCCGGGCACGCGCAAGCAGATCGGCCTGTTCGTCTGGCGGATCGCGCGCGTTGGTCTCGTCGTCGGCGCGACCCTCATGGCCGGCACCTGGGGCGCGCGCGCACTGCTCGAGTCGTCGCT
>DASRIY010000376.1:0-2971 GCA_035649755.1 Candidatus Methylomirabilota bacterium | reverse complement strand
GCGCCATTCGAAGCAGTGCCTAGCCGCGGGACCTAACAGATTCCAATGTCGCGTCAATGAGCGATACGTCACGAAACGACGCCGCACGCAGCGACGCGGACGAAATCGCCGCGTACTACGCGCGAGGGCTCGAGCGCGACCGGCTTGCCGAAGGCCAGGGCGCGCTCGAATTCACCCGCACCCAGGCGCTGCTCGAGCGCTATCTTCCGGCGCCGCCCGCGGTGATCGCGGACGTCGGCGGCGGTCCCGGGCGATACGCCGTCTGGCTGGCGGAGTGCGGATACCGCGTTCACCTGATCGATCCGGTGCCGCTTCACGTCGAGCAGGCTCGCGCCGCGGCCGGCGGTCGGCCCGGCGCGGCGCTCGCCGGCGCCGAGGTCGGGGATGCACGCGCACTCCGGCTACCCGACGCGAGCGCCGACGCGGTGCTCCTACTCGGGCCCCTCTACCACCTGCCGGAGCGCGCCGATCGACTGCAGGCTCTCACCGAAGCCCGCCGTGTGTGCCGGCGCGGCGGCGTGGTCATTGCCGCAGCCATCTCACGCTTCGCCTCGACGCTGGACGGTCTGCGGGGAGGGTATCTCGAGGACCCCGCGTTCGCAGCCGTGGCCGCCGGCGATTTGCGACACGGCCGGCACCGCAATCCGACGGGCGACCCGGCATACTTCACGACCGCCTATTTACATCGACCCGAGGACCTGGCGGCCGAATGCGCGGCCGCCGGCCTGACGCACGAGGCGACGCTTGCCGTGGAGGGGGCAGCCTGGCTCCTGCCCGACCTGGACGTACGGCTCGCCGACGAGCGGCGCCGGGCCGTGCTGCTCGCGGCGCTCGCCTCCCTCGAAGCCGAGCCGACGCTTCTCGGCGTGAGCGCGCACCTGCTCATGGTGGCGCGACGCGTCTGAGACCCGGCATTCACATGGCCGCCTCGTACAGCCTGAGCATCGACGAAATCGCGCCGCGCTATCTGCGGCGAAGGTTCACGGCTGAAGATGGGCTTGGGACGGCTGCCATCGACGAAGCTCAGCGGCGCCTGGGTGTGCGGATACCGGCAAGTCTCGCCTACTACTATCAGCGGGCCGGCCGGTGCGCCGCGCTGAACGCACTGCACCATCGGCTCCATTCGCCGGCCGAGCTGGTAGTCGAGAACGACTACCTCCTGTTCATGGACGAGAACCAGTCAGTGGTTTCCTGGGGCTTCCGAAGAGCCGACTGCGACCAGGACGATCCAACCGTGTGGCAGCGGAACAACACGCCGCCTCACGCCTGGTATTCGGAGGAGAAACCCTTCACGCGGTTCCTCGCCAGCATGTTCGACTGGTACGTCGATATGGGTATGCTGCGGCGCTGACCCGTCACGAGCGACGAAGCTCCAAAAGGAGGCTCCGATCACCATGAGTGTGAGCCGCGGTTCGGATGTCGCTTTCGTCACTCGCCGGACGTTTCTGGGATCTGCGCTCGCCACCGTCGCTCTGGCCACCGGCTCCGCGCTGGCCCAGCAGCCGGCGCCCGCTCAGCCGGCGCCGCGGGTCAAGGGACCTGCCGTGTGGCTCGACATGGATCAAGCCGAGCTCGACGCCGCCTACGATCAGGCCAAGTACGCGCCGAATCTGCCACAGATCGTCAAGCGCTACGCGACCAACAGCGAGGACGTACGCGCCCGTCTGGGCCCGCCCAGGCGCTACGCCTACGGCCCGACGCCCATCGAAGCGCTCGACGTCTACACGACGAAGCGCACCAACGCCCCGATCAACGTCTTCATTCACGGTGGCGCCTGGCGTGCGGGACTCGCCAGGGACTCCGCGTATCCGGCCGAGCTGTTCGTCCACGCCGGGGCCCACTACGTGGTGCCCGACTTCATCAACGTGGTCGAGGCCAACGGCAATCTCATGCCGATGGCCGAGCAGGTGCGCCGGGCGGTCGCGTGGGTCTATCGCAACGCCCAGAGCTTCGGCGGCGATCCGAATCGCATCTACGTGTCCGGCCACTCGTCGGGCGGCCATCTGGCCGGCGTGGTCCTGGTCACCGACTGGAAGAAGGACTTCAATCTTCCGGCCGACACGGTGAAGGGCGGGCTCTGCTGCAGCGGCATGTTCGACCTGAAGCCGGCGCGGCTCTCGGCGCGCAGCGCGTACGTCAAGTTCACGGACGAGATCGAGCAGGCGCTAAGCCCGCAGCGTCATCTCGACCGGCTCACCGCGCCCGTCGTCGTTGCCTACGGCACGCTCGAGACGCCGGAGTTCCAGCGCCAATCGCGCGACTTCGCCGCGGCGGTGAAGGCGGCCGGCAAGCCCGTGCAGCTCCTGGTCGGCGAGGGCTACAACCACTTCGAGATCCCCGAGACGCTGGCCAGCCCCTACGGGCTCCTGGGGCGCGCTGTGCTGGCGCAGATGAACCTGCCTCAGGGGTGATCGCGGCGAACGGCCGTCTCAGTCGCGCAGCGACTTGAAGAAATAGGTCGTCGCGCACGGCCGGCCGTCGGGAAACAGAGCGTAGTTGGGAATGATCCCGCAGCGCTGCCAGCCTTGCCGGGCGTAGAGCCGCTCGGCGTCGTCGGAGGCGGTGTCGAGCACCAGCAGGGTCTTGCCCGCGTCGAGCGCGCTGCGCTCCGCCGCGACCAGCAGGGCCTCGCCGATGCCGCGGCGCCGCGCCCGGCGATGCACGAGCATCTTCGCGAGATCTCCGCGATGCGGCTGATTTTCCGGCTGGGCCAGGATGATCTGGACGGTGCCGACGATCCCCGTCTCGTCCTCGGCGGACAGCACAACGCGCTCGCCGCGCGCGACGCCGGCCGCCGCGTTGCGCCAGAAGGTCTCCGCCTTGGCGCGAGTCATCGGCAGCATGAAGCTGACCGACGCGCCGCCCTCGACGCAGTCGATCAGCACGTCGCTCAGGCCCTGGATCTCGCGCTCGCCGATGGTGTCCAGACAACGAATCCGGATGGCGTCTGTCACGGTCATCTCCTGGGCAC
>DASRIY010000375.1:0-3247 GCA_035649755.1 Candidatus Methylomirabilota bacterium | reverse complement strand
ATCAAGGGCGGCGCGACGGTGATCGCGCGCTGATCAGACGACCGCGACGGCCTCCACCTCGATCAGATAATCGGGGTGCGCGAGCTTGCTGACCTCGATCATCGTCGAGGCCGGGCCCTTCTGGCCAAAGAACTCGTCGCGCACGGCGCGGAATTCCGGCCTGTAGCGGACGTCCGTCACGAAGGTCGTGATCTTCACCACGTTGTCGAGGGTGCCGCCGCCCGCTTCCACCAGCGCCTTCACGCACGACAGGACGTTGCGCGCCTGGGCGGTAAAATCGCCCCGGTGCTTCGCGGTGCCGTCCTTCTCGTAGGACACCTGGCCGGCCAGGAACAGGATCGTCTGGGCGCCGCTCACCTTGATGGCCTGGCTGTAGCCGGGCGGGTCGTAGACACCGTTCGCGCAGTACTTCTCGATCTTCGCCGCCATCTCACTTTCCTCCTTGTGCGTTGACGACTATTCATAGGCGCGCCTCGGCCGGCGGTGCCCCAGCCCCGCGACGGCCTGCGGCGCGCACATCCACTCACAGCTGCCCTGAGTCGCCCCACTGCTCGAGGCGCTCACGGTACGCCGGGTCGTCATACCGGGACAAGAGGAAAGCCGGGGCGTACGCCGGGAGCGGCCGGCCGCTGATGTGGTCGGCCAGGAGGTCGGCGGCGCCGTTCGAGGCCATTAGCCCGTAGCCTGAGAGGGCCCCCAAGGCGTAGGCGCCCTCGAGCGGCAGCGGGCCCGCCAGGAACCGGTTCTCGCGGGTCTTCGTGTAGTAGCCGCCGTCGACGACGACGCGCGGTAGCCGCGACAGGTATCCCGCCATCGCCGGCACCATCCGCGACATGCCGCGCAGGCAAATCTCGCCGTACGAGGCCTCGAACGCGATCGGAAACGCGGGCTGCACCGGCTCGATGTCGTACGTCCAGATCAAGAGGACGACCGGACTGTCGCCGCCGCCCTCGGGCCGGCCGTGCACGCCCGCCGGGAACTCCTCGACGAGCCGCTTGTGCTCGGCCGACGCGGCCAGCTCGCGCCGCTCCTCGTCCGACCACGGCAGCGTGACCGGGTCGGTCCAGATCGTCATCGGCGCCGAGCGCGGGATGGCGCCGAGCGTGTCGTTGAACGCGACCTTCGCGTGGCGCTCGCAGAACACCGGCACCTCGACGCCGAGCAGCCGGGCCACCGGTGCGAAGAACGGGCCGGCGGCGTCGACGAACCGCGGTGTGCCGATCGTCGTGTCGCCGCCGCTCGCCTTCACGCGCACGGCGCGGACACGGCCGCCGGTCGTGTCGATCCGCTCCACTCGTCCCTCGAGGAGCCGGACGCCGGCCTCGCGGGCGCGCTCGAGCAGGTACGTGCCGAGCTCGTGGCCGCTGAACCATCCGCACCGCCGCGCGTGGAGCACCGCGAGCGTGTCGGGCGTCAGGTAGGGAAAGTGCCGGCGCGCCAGCGCGGGGTCGGTGATGACGTCCACGCCGGTCGGCTGGCCTTCGAACCCGTCGGCGGGCGCCGGGCGGTAGTCGCTCGAGCCGCCGCGATGCACGCGCGCGGGTCCGACGCCACGCGACTCGGCCTCGCGGGCACGCTCGACAAACACGGGCACCTGCGCCGGATCGGCGGTCGCGAAAAGGTAGCCTCGGCGGTTCATCCTGAACGCGTTGCCGCTCTCGCGCGCCAGCTCTTCCAGGAGATCGATGCTGCGGTTCATGAGCGCGACCATGTCGTCGCCGGGGCCCGGCCACCAGTTCCGGTAGCACTCGGTCGACTTGTCGCTGGTGAGCGAGAGCGGTGGGCGCTCGTCGATCAGGACGATGCCCCGCACGCCCCGGCGCACCGCCAGATGGTAGGCGGCGGCGATGCCGGCAATGCCGGCGCCGCAGATGACGACCTCGGCGGTGTTGGAGCTCATCGAGACGGGATTCTACCGAACCGGCTGGATCGTCAGCTCGCCCGTCGAACGAAGGGTGATGGTGTAGATGCGATCCTTGCGAAGCCGGGTGGAGACCGCCTCGCCGTGCAGAGCCCGCACGCCGCGCTTCTTCGCCTCCTCCGGGTCGTTGGCCAGCTCCCAGAAGCGCGCCCACAGGTCGCGCTCGAACGCGGTCGGCGCCCGCTCGGCGGCGTAGGACTGCGGCATCTGCCCCTCGCGATCCAGCACCTCGCCCTCGGCGGGCCGCCGGCGATCGGTGAAGATACGCCGGAAGAGCAAGAGCGCCTTGCCCTTGAGCGCGTCGCCGCCCATCACGGAGGTGTCCTCGAACTTGATGACCAGCGCGTCGACGTAGACCTCGTCGCCCTCGAGCACGAGCTCGCGCGGCTCGCCGATCGGATCGCCCTGGCCATCGAGCTCGGTGAATCTGACGCGCGTGCGCGGATGGCCGCCAGGGACGACCGCCTGATCGAGCACCACGAGCCGGGCGCGCCGCTCCGTGTACCTGAGGAGCCTGATGGCCGCTTCCAGCGCCTGGTTTTGCTCGGTCAGGACCTTGATCTGCGCGTCGCGCTCCGCCAGCTGCCGCTGCAGCGCGCGGCCCGGCGCGATGAAGAGCTGGTCTGTGAGGTAGACGCCGCCGGCGGCCGCGGCGACGACGATCAACGCCCAGAGGAAGGCGGGGCGGAGAGCGCTCATGGGCCTCACCTGGATGGTACACTCACCGCCGATGATCGCCCGCACACTCCTCGCGCTGTGGGCGCTCGCGCTGGTCCTGGGTCCCCCGCGCGCGGGCACCGCCGCCGAGGGACTACACCTGGTCCTCACGCCCTCACAGAAGCCGACCGACCTCCTGGCCACCGGGGAGGAGTTCGGCAAGGTGCTGGGCGGGCTCGTCGGCATGCCGGTGCGCGTGACGGTCGCCTCCGACTACGCCGCGGTCATCGAGGCCCTGCGCAACCGGACGGCGGACCTCGCGTTCGTGCACCCCGGGGGCTACGTCCTGGCTAGCCGCGAGGCCAAGGCGATGATCGTGGCCAGGAACCTCTGGCACGGCAAGAGCTCGTTCACCTCGCGCATCTACGTGCGCAGGAATTCGGGCGTGGCGGCGCTGGAGGACCTGCGCGGCAAGACCATCGCGTTCATCGACCCGGCCAGCTCCTCGGGCTACATCTACCCGATGGTGCTGCTGATCCAGCGCGGGCTCGTGAAGAACCGCGATCCCAAGACGTTCTTCCGCGAGGTCGTCTTCTCGGGCTCGCACGACGCCGGGATGCGCGCGCTGCTCAACGGCCACGTCGACGCGCTCGCCTCGTTCGACATGGC
>DASRIY010000374.1:0-18963 GCA_035649755.1 Candidatus Methylomirabilota bacterium | reverse complement strand
GTCCTCCCGCTCAACGTCGAGAAGGCGCACAACCTCAAGGAGAAGTCGCTCGAGGTCATCCGGATGTACCGCGCGCTGGCGAAGGAGGAGTCGGACACCAACGAGGAAGCGTGGACGTTCCAGTTCGAGTCCGCGCACTTCATCACGCTGGGTCTGCTCTACGAGGAGAACAAGCGGTTCGCCGGCGGAGCGTTCGCGCCGATCCTGCGTCGCGTCGACAAGTTCCTGAAGCAGACGCTCCCCAAGGGCCTCGAGACGCGCACCGAGCGCGCCGAGCTGGTCCGCGAGACCGATCAGGCGCTGGCGACGGTCGTCGCCAAGATCAAGAAGCGTGGGATCAATCATCCGTACGTGAAGAACTACCTGCTCGCGCGCACCACGCCGCTCACCCGCGCGCGCAAGACGCTGCCGTCCTTCGAGCAGACCTTCAAGAAGCTGCGCGAGAACCTCGAGGAGTTCGACGTGGCGAAGGTCCGCTACGACGACATCCAGCGCTCCTCGATCATGGGCGCGCCCGCGGGAGACTGACCGTGCCGGGACCGCTGGCGGGCCGCGTCGCCGTCATCACCGGCGGGACCGGCGCGCTCGGACAGGCGGTGACGCTGCGCTTCCTCGCCGACGGCGCGGTCGTCGCCGTGCCGTACGCGGTCCAGGCCGAGCGCGATCGCCTTTACGAGCGTGTCGCTGCCGCCGACCGCGACCGTCTCGTCATGGGGCCCGTGGACGTCGGCGATCTCGCCGCGATGACCGCCTTCGCCACCAGCACCGTCGCCGCCCGCGGCCAGATCGACGTGCTCGTGGCCGGTGTGGGTGGCTTCGCCGGCGGCTCGCTTCTCGAGACCGACGCGGAGACCTGGAAGCGCATGCTCGACCTCAACCTGACGACGGCGTTCAGCGCCGCAAAGGCGGTGCTCCCGCCCATGGTCGGCGCGCGCTACGGCCGCATCGTGATCGTCGCCTCCCGCGCGGTCGTGCCGCCGGCCGGGGGTTTCATCGCCTACACCGTCGCGAAGGCGGGCGTCATCGCGTTCACGCAGGCCCTGGCCCAGGAGACACGCGAGCACGGGGTGACGGTGAACGCGGTGCTGCCGAGCACCATGGACACGCCGGCGAATCGCGCGGCGATGCTGAACGCCGATCGCTCGGGCTGGGTCCCCGTCGAGTCGGTCGCCGACGCGATCGCGGTCCTCGCGCGCGAGGCCTCCGCGCACATCACCGGCACGCTGCTCGCCATCTGACGAAGCTCCTCTAATAAGGCCTCTCGGAGGCCCCGTCCGGGCTTCCGGAATCCCGGTCTCACGAACCAGCCGCCTGTAAACGAACCAGTACGCCCTCCGTCCAATCAAGCAGTGGCGAAGCGGTCTATACCTCGATGTGGAGGAGACCGATGAAGCCTCTGACGGCGGCGGTGGTGGCGACGGCGGTAGCCCTGAGCATTGGCGTCGCAGGCGCCCAGAACGGGCGGGAGATCAAACAGAACGGCAGGACGTCCGGCAGGACCGGCGGGAGCTCGGCCAGGACAACCGCGACATCCGGCAGGACCGGCGCGCGCTGGCCGGGGACCGGCGGGAGCTCCGCAGCGAACGGCAAGCCGGACGGACCGACGAGGTCAAGCAGGACCGCGCCGAGCTGCGCGGCGATCGGCGCGAGCTTCGCGAGGACGTTCGCGACCGCCGCGACGACCTGCGCGACCTGAGGCAGGATCAGCGCGAGCTTGCCCGCAACGTGCGACAGTAGGGAAGCTTGCGGCCCGAGAGCCGGGAGTGACAAGGTGGGAGCCGAGAGGACGACAGCCGGGTGGAGCCATCCGACGAGGCGCTCTGCGAGCGCGTGGCCAAGCGGGACGAGGCGGCGTTCGACCTCCTGGTGTCTCGCTACCAGGAGCGGGCGTACCGCCTCGCCTGGTCCATCCTGCGCAACAACGAG
This sequence comes from Candidatus Methylomirabilota bacterium, assembly GCA_035649755.1. Taxonomy (GTDB): domain Bacteria; phylum Methylomirabilota; class Methylomirabilia; order Rokubacteriales; family CSP1-6; genus AR31. The sequence continues at coordinate 17,037 of DASRIY010000374.1, read as the reverse complement.
GACGCACGCGACGTCTCGCAAGAGGCCTTCATCCGCCTTTACGAGGCGGCCGGGAGCTTCGGCGGCCGGTCAAAGTTCTCCACCTGGTTCTATCGGATCCTGGTCAACCTTTGCCTCGACCACAAACGGAAGAATCGCTGGTGGAAGCTGTGGGCGCGCGATGATGACGACGAGCGCGAGCCGATCCTCGAGCGGCAGCCGGCGCCCGTCACCGACCCCGTCGACAAGCTCTCCGACGAGAGAGCGATGAAGGACCTGGGCGCCGCGGTGGATCGACTGGCCCCGCGTCAGCGGGCCGCCGTGCTGCTCAGGGTGCAGGAGGACATGGCGACGTACGACATCGCCCAGGTGCTCAAGTGCTCCGAGGCGACCGTGCGCGTCCACTTGCACCGCGCGCTCGCGACCCTGAAGAAGACGATGGAGAAGCGCTGAGATGGCGACGCATCCCGATACCGATCTGGTGCCGTACCTGCGCGGAGAGCTTCCACCGGCCGAGCGGGAGCGCGTCGAGCGCCATCTCTCGGAGTGCCCCGACTGCCGGCAGGACACCGAGCTGCTTCGCGAGCTCATCGAGCACGTCGCGCGCTTCGGACGGCCGCCGGAGGTGAGCTGGGCCCGCTATCGGGCGGAGCTCCGCGAGAAGCTCGAGGCTCGCCGCGCGCGGCGCGCGTGGTGGTGGCGCCCCGTGCCGATGGCGCTGTCGGCGAGCGTCGCCGGGGTCTTGCTCCTCGTCGCGGTGTGGACCGGATACCAGATGACGGGTGGGGAGCCTTTCACACCGGAAGAAGCGTCGCTCGGAAGCGAGCTCGGCTTGCTGCAGGAGTATCAGGTGGTCGAGCAGCTCGATCTTCTCGAGGACCTCGACGTCATCGGCAACCTCGACGGGCTCGCCGCGGGGCGTCCCAGCTAGCGATGCCGCGCACGCCGGTGTGGGTAGCGGTGGGGCTCCTCGGAACGATCGGCCTCTCGGCGCCGCGCGCGGGCCGCGCGGCCGACGGATCTGCCGAGCTGCCGGATGCCCAGATGCTGCTCGACCTGGACCTCCTCAAGGACGCCGACCTCTCGCGTGACCGCGGGCTGCTGACGCGCATGCAGATCCTCGAGCGGATGCGCCTGCTCGAGGCCCTGCCCGTGCTCGAGGCGCCGCTGCCGCGCGAGGCCCCGGCGCCCAGCGGAGCGAAGGACCGATGAGCCGCCGCGGGCTTCTGGCAGCGCTGGCGATGCTGTCCGTCGTCCTGACGACCGAGATCGCGTGGGCCCAGACGACGGCGCCGGTCCAGGGACTGGACAAGCTCACGCCCGAGGAGCGCGCGCTCGCCGAGCGGAACCTCGAGCGCTGGCAGCGGCTCACTCCCGAGGAGCGCGCCCGCGCGCTCGAGAATTACCGCCGCTGGAAGTCGATGACTCCGGAGGAGCGCGAGGCGGCCCGTCAGAACTACCGCCGGTTCCGTCAGCTCACTCCCGAGCAGAAGGCGAAGATCCTCGAGGATTTCCAGCGCTGGAACGAGCTGCCGGAGGCGCGGCGCCAGGAGCTGCAGAAGGCCTACGACCGGTTCCAGCAGCTGCCGCCTGAGCGGCGCGAGCGCATCCAGCAGCGATTCGGTCAGTGGCAGTCGATGTCGCCGGAGGAGCGCGAGCGCGTCCTGCGCAACCAGGAACGCTGGCGCCAGATGACTCCGGAAGAGCGCGAGCAGATCCGCGAGCGCTGGCGCCAGATGCCTCCCGAGGAGCGCGAGCGGCTTCGTCAGGAGCGCCAGCAGCGAAGGGGCCAGCCGTGAGATCCCGGACGCTCGCGTTGCTGGCGCTGATCACCCTGGCCGGCTGCAGCGGCGCTGCCGGCGGCGGGGTCGCCAGCGCACCGCCGGTGATGACCGGCGCGGCGCCGAATGGCGCGTCGCTCGCCGCCGATCGTGAGATCGTTCGCGCGCTCAACCGCCTCACCTACGGAGCACGGCCCGGCGACCTCGAGCGCGTTCGGGCGGCCGGCCTCTCGGGCTGGATCGAGCGCCAGCTGCGGCCGCAGACCATCGACGACTCGGCGACCGAGCAGCTGCTCGCCGAGCTGACGACGCTCCGCATGCCCATCGCCGATCTCCTTCGGGAGTATCCGCGGCCCGATCCGAGGCTGCGCGAGATGCTCGCCAGCGGGACGATGACGCGGGCCGAGATTCAAGAGCGCTATCCGGCCGAGAAGCGGCCCGGGCGCATCGCCGCCGATCTCCAGGCCGCCAAGGTCGTTCGCGCGGTGACCAGCGAGCGCCAGCTCGAAGAGATCATGGTCGACTTCTGGTTCAACCACTTCAACGTGTTCGCCAACAAGGGCGACGTGCGCTGGTACGTGTCGGCCTACGAGCGCGAGGCGATCCGGCCGTATGCGCTCGGGACGTTCCCCGATCTGGTGCGCGCCACCGCGCGCCATCCGGCGATGCTCTTCTACCTCGACAACTGGGTCAGCGCCCGCGCCGACTACGTCATTCCGGCGGGACCCAACCGCGGCCGGAAGACGGGCCTCAACGAGAACTACGCGCGCGAGCTGATGGAGCTGCACACGCTCGGCGTCGATGGCGGCTACACGCAGCGCGACGTCACCGAAGTCGCACGCGCCTTCACCGGCTGGACGATCGATCGCCCGCGGGTCGAGGGGCGCTTTCTCTTCCGGGCGTCGATGCACGACCAGGGCGAGAAGGTCGTGGTCGGACACCGCATCGCGGCCGGCGGCGGGCAGGACGACGGCGAGCGCGTGATCGACGTCCTCACGCAGCATCCGTCGACGGCCCGCTTCGTCGCCACCAAGCTGGCGCGCCGATTCGTCTCGGACACTCCGCCGCCTCAGCTGGTGGACCGGGTGGCCGCCGCCTACGCGGCGAGCGGCGGGGACATACCCGCGATGCTCCGGGTCATCTTCGCGTCGCCGGAGTTCCGCGGCGGGGACGCCAGCCTGACCAAGATCAAGAAGCCGTTCGAGTTCGTGACGAGCGCGGTACGGGCGCTCGGCGGCCGCGTCGACGCGCAGGGCGGTCTGGCCCTGGCCCGCGCCAGCGCCGAGATCGGGGAGCCGCTCTACCTGGCCCAGCCGCCGACGGGCTACGCGGATCGCGCCGAGGTGTGGGTGAGCTCCGGGGCTCTGCTGGCCCGCCTGAACTTCGCGCTCGCGCTCGCGTCGGGACAGTATCCCCACGTCACGGTCGATCTCGCTCCGCTCGTCGCGGGCAGCGACCCGCGCTCACCGGCGGACGTGCTCGACCGCCTCCTCGCCGCGATCGTCGGCGACCAGGTCGGACCGACGACGCGTGCGGTGCTGGCGGCGAAGCTCACCGATCCACAGATCACGCGGCTGTCGAGGGACGACCGCGGGCCGGCGAGCACGGACGTCGCCAAGCTCGCGGCGCTGGTCATCGGCTCGCCGGAGTTCCAGCGGCGATGAGCACGCCCGCAGCCGACCTCCACACGCGACGCACGTTCCTGAAGGCCGGCGGATGCGCGCTAATCGCCTACTCGTCGGCGCCGCGATTCTTGATGAGGACGGCGCGCGCCGCCGAGACCAGCGGCAAGGTGCTGGTCGCGGTCTTTCAGCGCGGCGCCGTGGACGGGCTCAGCATGGTGATGCCGCATTGCGATCCCGGCTACGCCGCGGCGCGGCCGTCCATCGGGCTCAAGCCGCCCAAGCCCGGCGAAAGCGAGCGCGCCATCGACCTCGACGGCTTCTTCGCGCTGCATCCCTCGCTCGCGCCGCTCGCGCCGCTCTGGGAGAGCCGCGCGCTGGCCGTCGTCCACGCGTGCGGCTCACCCGACACGACGCGCTCGCACTTCGACGCGCAGGACTACATGGAGAGCGGCACGCCGGGTATCAAGAGCACGCCCGACGGCTGGCTGGCGCGCGCGATCCGGACGCGCTCGAAGCGCGCGAGCCCCTTCCGCGCCGTCGCAATGGGGCCCGCTCTGCCGCGCACGCTCCAGGGCGACGTCGGCGCCATCTCGATGCAGTCCATCGAGCGCTTCGACGTGCGGGCCGGCGACCCGAGCGTCCGGCAGAGCTTCGAGGCCCTCTACGAGCAGGGTGTCCGCGATGTCCTGCACGGGACCGGCCGCGAGACCTTCGAGGCGGTCAAGATGCTGCGCAGCGCGAACGCTGCCCGCATCGCGCCCGCGCACGGCGCCGAGTATCCGCGCGGCCCCTTCGGCGAGGCCATGCGGCAGATCGCCCAGCTCGTCAAGGCCGACGTCGGCCTCGAGGTCGCGTTCGCCGACATGCAGGGCTGGGACACGCACGTCGGCCAGGGCGCCGAGCGCGGCCAGCTCGCGCTCCGGCTCCGCGAGTTCGGCGGCGTGCTGGCGGCGTTCGCCAGGGATCTCGGCGACAAGATGGCCGACGTCGTCGTGATCACCATGTCCGAGTTCGGCCGCACCGTCGCCGAGAACGGTAATCGCGGCACCGATCACGGCCACGCCACCGCGATGCTGGTCCTGGGCGGTGGCGTACGGGGCGGGCGCGCCTACGGACGCTGGCCCGGGCTCGCGCCTGATCGGCGCTTCGAGGGTCGCGACCTCGCGGTCACGACCGACTTTCGCTCGCTCTTCACCGAGGTCGCGACGCGGCATCTGGCCGTCGCGGCATCGCCGCTCTTCCCGGGCTTCACGGCCGCGCCGGCTGCGCTCGGGCTCTTCGCCTGATCCCGCGCCCGGGGCGCCGCCGTTGCGGGCGGCGCGCGCCCTGTGATACCGTCCGCGCGCATGAGCGACAACGTCACACTCGTTCGCGACGGCGCGATCGCGACCGTCACGCTGAACCGTCCTGACCGGCGCAACTCGCTGAGCGACCCGATGCTCACCGACCTGGCGGCCGCATTCGCCGAGCTGCGCGACGACGAGGCGACGCGCGTGGTCATCGTCACCGGCGCGCCGCCGGTGTTCTCGGCCGGGGCCGACGCCGGCGTCAAGTCGGGGATGTCGGCCGAGGAGCGCCGGGCGGCGTTCGGCCAGCGCAAGAGCCAGTTCCGCCGGCTCTTCGAGCGCGCCAACACGATCCTCGAGGGCCTGGAGCAGGCGACCATCGCCATGATCAACGGCCACGCGGTCGGCGGCGGTTGGGGCTTGACGCTCGCGTGCGACTTTCGCTGGGCCGCCGCCGAGGCGCAGCTCTGGATCCCCGAGGTCGATCTCGGCGTACCGCTCGGCGTCGCGTCAACGACCCGCTTCGTGCGCCTCGTTGGGCCCGCCCGCGCGAAGGAGATCATCATGGAGTGCCGGCGGTTCTCGGCCGCCGAGGCGCAGACATGGGGGCTCGTGCACCGGGTCGTCCCCGGCGCGTCGCTCGCGAAGGAAGTACGCGCGTACGCCGACCTGCTCGCTGCCAAGCCGTTCAAAGCCATGGCCGAGGTGAAGGCGCGCATCAACGCCATCGCACGCACCGGCATCCCCGAGGTCAACGCGATGACGGAGGGGTTCCTCGATCGTGGCTGAGGGCGCCATGATGCTCGAGGGAATCCGCGTCCTCGACCTCTCGCGCGTGATCGCCGGCCCCTACTGCGCGACCCTCATGGCCGACCTGGGCGCCGACGTCGTGAAGGTGGAACGACCCGGCCGCGGCGACGACCTGCGCGCCTGGCGCGGCAGCGGGATGAGCGCGGCGTTCGCGGCCATCAACCGCGGCAAGCGCGGGATCGCCGTCGATCTGCAGGAGCCAGAGGGGAGTAAGCTCGTCTTCGAGCTGGCCCGCCGCGCCGACGTGATCGTCGAGAACTTCCTGCCGGGAGTCGCCGACAAGCTCGGGCTCGGCTACGCCGCCGTGAGCGCGGTGAACCCCGCGGTGGTGTACGTCTCGGTGACCGGCTTCGGCCAGACCGGGCCCCACGCGCGCCGGGCGGGCTACAACACGATCGCCCAGGGCATGAGCGGCATCATGGCGCTCACCGGCATGCCCGGGCATCCGCCCACCAAGGTCGGCGGCTCCGTCGCCGATCTGGCGGCGGCACTCTGGGCCTTCGGCGTCGCGAACGCCGCGCTCGCCCACCGGCTTCGCACCGGGCGGGGCCAGCACCTCGACGTGAGCCTCCTCGCGTCGACCCTCGCGCTGCTCCCGGACCCGGTCGCCCACTACTTCGACTCGGGCCAGAGGCCGCCGCGCGTCGGCAACCGCAACCCGTATCTCACGCCCGCCGAGGCGTTCCGGACGAAGGACGGCTGGGTCCAGGTCGTGATCATGAACCCCGACCAGTACGGCCGCTTCTGCCGGGCGCTCGGCGACGAGTCGCTCGCGACCGATCCGAAGCTCGCGACCAACGACAGCCGCGTGGCGAATCACGACGAGTTCCGCGCGCGCGTCGAGCGGGCGCTGGCCCGGGACACGACCGCGGCGTGGGTCGGGCGGTTCGAGGCCGAGCAGGTGGCAGCCGGGCCCATCTACGAGTTCGACGAGGTGTTCGAGGATCCGCAGGTGAAGCACCTCGGTCTGGTCACCGAGGTCGAGCAGCCGGGCTACGGCCTGGCGCGCATGCTCGCCTTCCCGGTGAGGGCCTCGGCCACGCCGGGCGCGATCCGGCGTCCAGCCCCGCTGCTCGGCGAGCACACCGCAGAGGTGCTGGGCGAGCTCGGTCTGCCGAAGAGCGAGATCGATCGCCTCGCCGCCGCCGGAGTGGTGGCGCTGGCGTGAGGACGCAAGCCGTGCGGCCCGCGCTGCTCGCCGCGCTCGTAGGTGGGCTCGCCCTGGCGGCGTGCGCCGGGCTTCAGGTCGGGCGCGAGTTTCCCTCGCCGGACGCCGCGCAGATCAAGGCCGACGTCACGGACAAGGCGCGGTTGCTCACGCTCTTCGGCGAGCCCTACCAGGTCGGGATCGACAACGGCGACCAGACCTGGCGCTGGTTCTACGCCCAGCGGAACGCGTCGGCAACCATCAGCAAGGACCTGGCGGTGCGCTTCAACGCCAACGGCACGGTCAAGTCGTACTCGTTCACGTCGAACTTTCCCGAGGACATGAAGAAGCTCCGGTAACCAGATTAAGGAGACCGCCGTGGCCACCAAGATCGTTCTCTCGCCGAAGCTCCCGACCGCGCTCATCGACATCGCCCGCTCGCTCCTGCCCGCCGGGTTCGAGCTCGAGGTCGCCGACCAGGGCACGCCGGAGTTCCCCGCCGCCATGAAAGACGCCGAGTACCTCGTGGGCTTCGCGCGCGAGAACCTGGGTGACGCCTTCTATCGCGGTGCGCCCAAGCTGAAGCTCATCCAGCTCATCAGCGCCGGCTACGACCGCCTCGACGTCCAGGCGGCGCGCCGGGCGGGAGTTCCGGTCGCCAACAACGGCGGGTCCAACTCGGTCGCGGTCGCCGAGCACACCCTGATGCTCATGCTGGCCGTGTCCCGGAAGCTCGCGTGGCATCACCACAACGTCATCACCGGCAAGTGGCGCGTGGGCGATTTCTCCCAGACGCGGATGTACGAGCTGGCGGGCAAGACGCTGGGCATCGTCGGGCTTGGCACGATCGGCAAGAAGGTCGCGGCGCGGGCCCAGGCGTTCGACATGCACGTGCAGTACTACGACATCATCCGGCTCACCGAGGACGCCGAGGACGCGCTGGGCGTGCGCTTCGTGCTCTTCCCCGAGCTCCTGCGCACCTCGGACATCGTCAGCCTGCACGTCCCGCTCAGCGACGCGACCCGCAACATGATGGGCGCGCGCGAGTTCGAGACGATGAAGCGCGGCGCGATCCTGATCAACACCTGCCGCGGTCCCGTGGTGGACGAGTCGGCGCTTCAGATTTCGCTGGCGTCAGGGCAGATTGCCGCCGCTGGCCTCGACGTCATGGTGGAGGAGCCGCCGGCCGCGAATCACCCGCTCTTCGCCCTGGAGAACATCACGATCACGCCGCACACGGCGGGGCCGACGTGGGAGAACTGGGCGAAGGCGTTCCGCAACTCGTTCGACAACGTCCAGCGGGTGGCGGCGGGGCGAAAGCCCCTCTGGGTCATTCCGGAGCTGCGCGACCTCCCCTAACTGGGCGTCTCCTCCGGGCGCTCGGAGCCCGTGAGCACCGGCGCCGGCACCAGCCGGGTCAGCGACTCGAGGTCGCCGAGGAGCGCCGCGCGGCGCTCGGCCAACCGGCGCCGGAGGTCCTGATCGAGGACCAGGCGCAGGAAGCCGAGCGTGTCGCGACCCACCCGCCGGATACGGTCGCGCCACGCGATCGCGAAGAATCCGCCTGGCGCCAGGAGGGCGGCGAAGAGCCCCAGGAGCCACGGCCCACCGAGCCGCCACACCAGGTAGCCCTCCGCCAGCCAGCAGACGGGATAGAGGATGACGGACGCGACCATCTTGAAGGTCGCCTCCTCGTCCGGCTCCGGGCGCAGCGCGCGCACGACGAGCGAGGTGAGCTCATAAGGAAGGAAGTGGCTCGCGATCCCCCAGGCCGCCAGCGGCAGCGCCACCAGGAGGGACGCGCCCTCGTGGAGCACGTACCGCGTCACGGGGCCCGCCTCGTAACGTCGCGTGAGCACGCGGTCGGAGAGGCCGGCCCTCCCGAGGTCCGCCAGGTAGCGCTCGACCTCGGCGCGAAACCCGAGGACGCGCCATGGCTCGCGCTCGCGCAGGTAGCGGTACGCCCGCATCGCCCCGCGCATCCACTCGGCGCGGCCTGCGGCGTCGCGGACGCCGGCCGGCCCGTCGGCGCGCGTGATCGACTCGAGCGCGGTCAGGAGACGATGGGTCTCGCGGTCCTCGGACTCGACGATCTCCCGGCGGAGCGCCGCCGCCAGGCGCTCGGTGAGAAGCTGCGCCGCCCCCTCGGGATGGGTGGCGTGCATTTCGACCAGGTCGTCGGTGATGACCGACGCGCCGACCTGGAGAAACGCCCGCCCGGCTCGAAACGTTCCGGGCTCGTGATACACGAGGCCGACGGGGACCAGGGCCACGCGCGGGCCCCCACCCATCGCCGCTTCGACCTCGAGCAGCATCCGTGAAGCACCCGATCTGAGGGGCATCAGAGTCGGCTCGGGCTGGCTGACACCCTCGGGAAAGATGAGAACCGAGCCGCCGGCGGCCAGGTGGGCGGTCGCCGCCCCGAACATCGCCCGGTTCCGGGCGGGATCGGCGTTGCCCTCCTGCCGGCGATGGACCGGGATGGCGCCGACCAGCCGGAGGAACGGACCGATGATCGGATGGCGAAAGAGCGGCGCCTTGGCGACCGGAACCAGCCGGCGCGGGATCAGCGCGAGCAGGAGCATCGGGTCGACCAGGGCGTTCTGATGGTTGGCGGCGACGATCAGCGGTCCTGATTCCGGAATGTGCTCGAGACCGACGACGTCGATGCGCCGGTAGAAGAGCGTCAGGATCCAGCGCACGAGCGCCCGGACCAGGTCGTAGCCCATCCCCACCGAATGGATATTCACTCAGCGCCGGTTGACGCGCCAGGACATTGACACCCAGGCAAAATCGGGGATAATCCCTACACTTTTCAGTCGGCTGGACCCCTTCCGCTCTGGAGCAACGGGTGCTGGACGGGCGACTTTTTGGAGAGCATCATTGACGATCACGACGCTCACGACGTGAGGGTAAGAACGCGATGAAGAAGTTCATCATCAAGCGGCTCGGGCTGGCCGTCGTGTCGCTCTTCTTGCTCTCGGTGACGATCTTCCTCTTGATGCGCGTTACCGGAGATCCCGCGGTGCTCCTCGCCGAGCCCGGCGCCAGCGCCGCGGACCTCGACGCGATCCGAAAGCAGTTCGGCCTCGACAGGCCGCTCTGGTGGCAGTACGGGAGCTTCGTCGGCCATCTCTCCCGCGGCGACTTCGGTCAGTCCTTCTACTACCGCACGGACGTCTTCGAGCTCTACCTGTCGCGGCTGCCTGCCTCGCTGCTCCTGGCCTCGGCGGCCATGGCGTTCTCGCTGATCATCGGGATTCCGACCGGCATCATCGCCGCGGTGCGCGTCAATCAATGGTGGGACAGCGTCGGCAAGATCTTCGCGCTGCTCGGGCTTTCGATGCCGTCGTTCTGGGTCGGGCTCGTCATGATCCTCTTCTTCTCCGTCTACCTCGGCTGGCTGCCCTCGTCCGGATCCGGGACGCTGCTGCACCTCGTGATGCCGTCCATCGCGCTCGGCTGGGTCTTCGCAGCGGCGCACATGCGCCTGACGCGCTCGTCGATGCTCGAGGTGCTCGGATCCGAGTACGTGAAGCTGGCCCGGCTCAAGGGGCTGCCGGAAGCGCTGGTCATCTCCAAGCACGCGTTCAAGAACGCGCTGATCCCGGTACTCACGCTCGCCGGCATCAACCTCGTCATCATGGTCAACGTGGCGGTCGTGGTGGAGACCGTCTTCGCGTGGCCGGGTGTGGGCCGCCTGCTCTACGAGGGAATCGCGTTCCGCGATTTCCCGGTCGTGCAGGCGACGGTGCTGCTCGGCGGTGTCATGATCGTGGTCGTCAATCTCGTGGTCGACATCCTCTACGCCGTCATCGACCCAAGAATCCGGTATGAAGGCTAGCGCTTCTCGCGAGGAGAGCTACCCATGAACGGTACCGCCGCAACCACCGCCAACTCTCGGTCCGCGTCCGCGGTCCTGACGCTCGCCTGGCGGTTCGCCACGCTGCGCTCGCAGGGGCTCCCGGTCATTCCGGTCCTCATATTGTTGACCGTGCTATTCACGGCGATCTTCGCCAACGTGCTGGCCCCGCACAATCCAGAAGTCGGCGTCCTGGGCGACCGCTTCCGGCCGCCGGCGTGGCAGTCGACCGGCACCCTCGATCATCTCCTCGGCACCGATCACCTCGGGCGCGACGTGCTCTCGCGACTCATCTTCGGCGCTCGCATCTCCGTGATCGTCGGGCTCACAGTCGTCCTCGTGGCCGGAACCATCGGCACGGCGTTCGGCATCATCTCGGGCTATCTCGGTCGCTGGGTCGACCAGGTCATCATGCGCATCACCGACGCGTGGCTCGCGCTGCCGGCGCTCACCTTCGCGATCTTCCTGGCCGCCATCGTGGGGCCGAGCGCGTCCAACATCGTCATCATCCTCGCCGCCGTCTACTGGACGCGCTACGCGCGTATCATCCGCGGCGAGGTCCTGTCGATGCGCGAGCGGGAGTTCGTGCGCCTGGCCGTCGTCGCCGGCTGCACGAAGTGGACGATCATGCGCAAGCACATCCTGCCCAACGTCGTCAACTCGGCCATCGTGCTGGCCACCCTGCAGCTCGGCCAGGTCATCATCGCCGAGGCCGCGCTCTCGTTCCTCGGCGTCGGCGTGCCGCCTCCGCAGCCGGCGTGGGGGCTGATGCTGGCCGACGGCAAGAAGGGTCTCATGGCGGGCTACTGGTGGCTGACGGTGCTGCCGGGCTCCTGCATCATGCTCATGGTCCTCTCGGCGAACCTCCTGGGCGACTGGCTCCGGGTGAAGTTCGACCCGCAGCTCCGCCAGCTGTGAGCGAACCGCTCCTTCAGCTCCGGCAGCTCTCCACTCATTATGTGAGCGCCCGGGGGACCCGCGTGACCCGCGCGGTGGACGAGGTCACGCTGTCCCTCGACCAGGGCCAGACGCTGGGCATCGTGGGCGAATCGGGCTCGGGCAAGACGACGCTGGCCCTCTCGCTGCTGCGCCTCTTGCCGCCGGCCGCCCGCTTCGTCTCGGGCGAGATCCTCTTCGAGGGCCAGGATTTATTGAAGAAGTCCGAGGCCGAGATGCGGCGCATCCGCGGCAAGCGGATCGCCATGATCCTCCAGGACCCGATGGCCTCGCTGAACCCACTCTTCACGGTGGGCGATCAGGTGGCCGAGCCGATCCGTGTCCACGACGGCGCGTCCCGCCGGAGCGCGTGGACCCGGGCGACGGAGCTCCTGAAGGCCGTCCGCATCGCGGCGCCCGAGACGCGTGTGCGCGAGTATCCTCACCAGCTCTCCGGCGGGATGCGCCAGCGCATCGTCGGGGCGATCGCGATCTCGTGCGAGCCGCGGATCCTCATCGCCGACGAGCCGACCACGAGCCTCGACCTCACGATCCAGGCGCAGTACCTGAAGCTTCTGCGCGATCTCCAGCGCGCGCACAATCTCGCGCTGATCTTCATCACCCACAACCTGGGCATCGTCGCCAAGATGTGCGACCAGGTGGCGGTGATGTACGCGGGCCGGCTCGTCGAGTCGGGCCCGGTCAAGCAGATCTATAACTCGCCCGCGCACCCGTACACGCAGGCACTCCTCGAGTCCATTCCCCGGGTCGGCGACAATCGCAAGCGGCTCACTGCCATCGACGGCCAGCCGCCGGATCCGTCCGCGCCGCCCCCGGGCTGCGCGTTCCATCCGCGCTGCCCTCGTGTCATGGACCGGTGCCGGACCGAGGCGCCGCCCGAATTTCGCGTGGCGGACTCTCAAACGAGCCGCTGCTGGCTGTCGGACCCCAAGACCAGGTGACGGACTAAGACGATGGCGGGACCTGTCCTCGAAGCCAAGAACCTCACCAAGCACTTCCCAGTGAAGCGCGGAATCTTCTCGCGCCAGGTCGCCGTGGTGCGAGCGGTGGACGACATTTCCTTCTCCATTGACGCGGGCAAGACGCTCGGGCTCGTCGGCGAGTCCGGGTGCGGCAAGACCACGACCGCGAAGATGGTCCTGCTCCTCGAGCAGCCGACCGGCGGCATCATGCGCTTCGAGGGACGCGACCTCCAGACGCTCGATGGCGGCAGCCTGCGCGCCTACCGCCGCTCCGTGCAGGCGGTCTTCCAGGATCCGTACGCGTCGCTGAACCCGCGCATGCGCGTGGGCAAGATCATCATCGAGCCACTCACGACCAACGAGTCGCTCCCGTCCGCCGAGGTCAAGAAGCGCATCTCGCGGCTGCTCGAGCTGGTGGGGCTGCCGGAGCGCGCTGCCGATCTGTTCCCGCACGAGTTCTCGGGGGGCCAGCGGCAGCGGATCGCCATCGCCCGCTCCCTGGCCCTCTCGCCCAAGGTGGTCGTGCTCGACGAGCCGGTCTCGGCGCTCGACGTGTCGATCCGCGCCCAGATCCTTAATCTATTGAGGGATCTCCAGGCGCAGCTCGGCGTGTCGTACCTGTTCATCGCCCACGACCTGGCGGCGGTGTCTCACATGAGTCACGCGATCGCCGTGATGTATCTCGGCAAGATCGTGGAGATGGGTGATGCCGAGACCGTCTCGAAATCGCCGAAGCATCCGTACACCCAGGCGCTCTTCTCTGCGGCGCTGCCGTCGCACCCGGACGAGCGACGCGACGACGAGATCATTCTGACCGGCGAGGTGCCGAGTCCGTTGAACCCGCCCGCCGGCTGCCACTTCCACCCGCGCTGTCCTCACGCGATGCCGCGCTGCTCCGCCGAGGAGCCGCAGCTCCTGCCGGAGTCCGGCCGCATGGTCGCCTGCCACCTCTTCACGAAGTAGTCCGGTTGGACTTCGTTTCGCTCCACGCGCAGTCGAAGCCCGACGCCGTCGCTCAGATCGAAGAGGACCGCCGCCTGACCTGGCGCGAGCTCCTGTCGCGCCGCAATCGCGTCGCCGGCGCGCTCGCCAAGCTGGGCGTCGGCCGCGGCGAGCACGTGATCGTCTACGCTCCCAACTCGCTGGAGTGCCTCCTGGCCTCGGCCGCCACCCGCGCCGCCAACGCCGTGCCGGTGCCCATGAACCATCGGCTGGTGGCCGAGGAGGTCAGCTACATCCTCGAGAATTCCGACGCCGTCGCGGCGTTCGTGGACGGTCCCTACGTGGCGATCGCCGACGAGGTCCGGCACCGCGCCGAGAAGATCCGCCACTGGATCCTGCTGAGCGGCGAGCGCCGCAGCTGGGCGACGAGCCTCGACGAGCTCCTCGAGCAGGACGCCGAGCCGCCGCCGGCCGATCCCGCGCAGGGACTCGGCGGCTCGATGATCTACACCGGCGGCACCACCGGCCGCCCGAAGGGCGCGCTGCGCGCGGCCTCGGATGTCCAGGTGACGCTCGCGTACATGCGAGCGCTCGACATGATCCACGACCCGCAGGTGCACCTGGTGGCCGGGCCGCTCTATCATTCGGCGCCGGGCTCCTTCGCCCTCTTCTCCGCGGTCATCGGCGGCACGGTCGTCGTCATGCGGCGGTTCGACCCGGAGCGCGCGCTCCACCTCATCCAGACCCACCGGGTGACCAGCACGTTCATGGCGCCCGCGCTGGTCAAGCGCATCGTCGACCTGCCCGAATCGGTGCGCGCGCGTTACGACGTGTCCTCGATGCGCTCGCTGGTGGTGGCGGCGGCGCCGTGCCCGATGCGGGTGAAGGAGGAGGCGCTCCGGTACTTCGGTCCGTGTTTCTACGAGTTCTACGGCTCGACCGAGCTTGGGATCAACACGATCTTGAGACCCGAGGACGTGCTGAAAAAACCCGGCTCGTGCGGCCGGGCGGCGTCCGGCATCGAGATCGCGCTCCTGGACGACGACGGCAACCCCGTGCCCGAGGGCGAGCCCGGCGAGCTCTACGTCCGCCGCTTCGGCGGCATGTACGACGAGTACTACAAGAACCCCGACGCGACGCGGCAGACCCGGCGGGGTGACTGGTACTCGGTGGGCGACGTGGCGCGGGTGGACGCCGACGGCTTCTACACGCTCTGCGATCGCAAGCGCGACATGATCATCTCGGCCGGCGTCAACATCTACCCCGCGGAGATCGAGGACGCGCTACACCGGCATCCGGCCGTCGACGACGTGGCCGTATTCGGCGTGCCCGACGACGACTGGGGCGAGCGGGTTCACGCCGCGGTGCGCCTGCGCACGGGCCACACGCTCACCGCCGACGAGCTCACCGCCTTCGCCCGCCGGCACCTGGCCGACTACAAGGTGCCGCGCGAGGTCTCGTTCCCGGAGGATTTTCCGCGCGACAGCGCTGGAAAGCTCGTCAAGCGGCTGCTCCGCGACGCTTACTGGGCCGGACGCGGCCGGACGATCTGACGTCCGTCAGGACTTCTTCAGCGCCAGCACGTTGAAGGCGGAAACGGGCCTGGAAAAGCCCTTCAGCGTGAGACTGCCCAGATCCTCCGCCTCGACCAGCGCCTCGACCGCCCCGAAGACGCGCTGATGGACCAGGATCTGGCGCGGCTTGGCCTCGCCGCAGAGGCGCGCGGCCATGTTGGTCACGGTGCCGATCGCACCGTAGTCCATCCGGCCCTCGAAGCCGATCGCGCCGATCGTCGCGTAACCCTGCGCGATCCCGACGCCGAAATCGAGCTCGTAGCCGCTCCGGCGCCACTTCGCCAGGAGCTCGTCGACCTGCTCGCGCATCGCCGTCGCCATCCGCACGGCGCGCTCGGCCGCGTCGGGCACCGGCACCGGGTCGTTGAAGAAGATCATCATCCCGTCCCCGGTGAAGCGCTCGAGCGTCCCTTCGTGCTTCAGGATGAGCCGCCCCATCGCCGTGTGGTACTCGCGCAGCACGCCCATGACCTCCTCGGGCTCAGCTGTCTCGGCGAAGGCGGTGAAGCCGCGGAGGTCGAGGAAGACCACGGTGATCTCGCGCCGATGGCTCTTGAGCGGGTCCTCGGTCTCGCCGCTCACGATCAGCTCGGCGAGCTGGGGCGAGAAGAAGCGCTTGAGCCGCTCCAGCCGGTCGAGCTGCGCGAGCTGCTGCTCGACCCGCTGCTCGAGGGTCCGGTTCCAGTCGGCGAGCTCGTCGTGGAGCAGCTTGATCCGGAGCAGCGACTTCACGCGGGCCAGGAGCTCAGGCTGGTTGATGGGCTTGCTCAGGAAGTCGTCGGCGCCCGCCTCGATCCCCTTCACGCGCTCCTGCGTCGGATCGAGCGCCGTCACCATGACGACCGGCAGCATCGCCGTCACGGGGTTCTCGCGGATCTTCCGGCAGACGTCGTAGCCGCTCATGCCCGGCATCATGACGTCGAGCAGGACCAGCCCCGGTCGCTCCTTCTCGATCGCGGCGAGCGCCTCGGCGCCGTTGGAGGCGGTGACGACCGCGTAGCCCTTCACCGTCAGGAGGTCGCCCAGCAGCTTCACGTTGACCGGCACATCGTCGACCACCAGGATCTTCTCGGGCATGTTTCTGGCTACCTCGGGGCGTGCCGGTCGAGCGTCTCGCGGACCACGTCCATGAACTCGCGCACCCGGATCGGCTTGGTCTGGTAGCCGTCGAAGCCGGCGGCCATGATCTTTTTGCGGTCCTGGGTCATGGCCGAGGCGGTCACCGCGATCACCGGGATCGCGCGGGTCGCCGGATCCGCCCGCAGCTGGCCGAGCGCGGTGATACCGTCGATCCCCGGGAGCTGGATGTCCATCAGGATGAGCGCGGGCCCGCGCTCCTTCGCGAGCCGGACACCGTCTTCACCGGTGCCCGCCTCGATCGTCTGATACCCGGTGTGCCGGAGCACATCGCGTACCAGCTTGAGATTCTTCTCGTTGTCCTCGACGATCAGGATCAGCTCGTTGGCCATGGCTTCACCGGCAGCGTGAACGTGAACGTCGCGCCCTGACCGAGCTGGCTCTTGACCCAGATCTTGCCGCCGTGCAGCTCGACGAAGCGACGCGACAGCGTCAGGCCGAGGCCGGTCCCCTCGTGCTTCTTGGCGTAGTCCGTCCCCACCTGACGGAACTCCTCGAAGACGGCCTCGTGGTCTTCGGGCGCGATCCCGACGCCGGTGTCGCTCACCGAGATCTCGGCCACGCCGTCTACCATCCCGGCGTGAACGTCGACCCGGCCGCCCTCGGGCGTGAACTTGATGGCGTTCGACAGGAGGTTCAGCAGCACCTGCTTCACCTTGCGCTCGTCGCCCTTGATCTCGCCGAGCTCCGGGTCGATCGCGACGTCGAGCGCGATCGAGCGGCGAGCGGCGCGCTCGCGCACCAGCGTCACCGAGTTGTCGATGGCCTGCGGGAGGTGGAAGTCGGTCACCTCCAGCTCCATGCGCCCGGCCTCGATCTTCGCCAGATCGAGAATGTCGTTGATGAGCGACAGGAGGTGCCGGCCCGAGGACAGGACGTCTTGCAGGTATTCTTCCTGCTTCGGATTGATCTCGCCGAACATGCGCTCGAGGAGGACTTCGGAAAACCCGATGACCGCGTTGAGCGGCGTGCGCA
>DASRIY010000373.1:0-2754 GCA_035649755.1 Candidatus Methylomirabilota bacterium | reverse complement strand
GGCGCGCATCTGGCGCAGGCGTCCGTCGGGAACGATGCGGTCGAGCGACTGGCGATTGACGTCGACGATCCAGAGCACGTTCGTGAGCCGCTCCACGATTTCTTCCGCGAGCGCCTCGCCGACGTTGCCCTCGTCGAGCTCAGCGTCGCCCACCATGACGATGACCCGGCCCGGCGGCGCGCTGCCGAAATGGTCGACGATGTACCGGGACGCCAGCGCCCCGAAGGTGGCCTGCACGGCGCCGAGCCCCATCGAGCCGGTCGACAGGTCGACGACGTCGGGGTTCTTGCGGCGGCTCGGATAGGCCTGGAGCCCGCCGAAGCTTCGCAGCTCGCGAAGCGCCTGGGCGGAGAGCCGGCCGCGCAGATACTGGGCCGCGTAGAACGCGGGCGAGCCGTGCGCCTTGACCGCTACCAGGTCGTCGCTCCGGAGCGCGTCGAAGTAGAGCGCGGTCAGCAGGCTGACGACCGACGAGGACGACGCCTGGTGGCCGCCGATCTTCACGTTCTCCGGATTTGGCCGGAGGTTGTTGGCGTGGTGGACCATGTAGGTGCTGAGCCACAGCACCTTCCGCTGGATGCGCTCGAGGATCTCGAGTCGGCTCACGGCGAGTCGAAGCGTAACACGGTGGGGCCCGTTGAACAGACGGCCCTTCGCGTGTACATTGCGCTGCATGTCGGAACGCACCCGCGACCTGCGCGTCGAAAGTTTCCGCCCACTCCTGCCGCCTCTCATCTTGCTCGAGGAGCAGCCGCTCTCCGAGCGAGGCTCGGAGACCGTCACCCGGGCCCGGCAGGAGATCGGCCGCATCCTTCGAGGTGAGGACGACCGGCTCGTCGTCATCGTCGGGCCGTGCTCGATCCACGATCCGGCGGCGGCGATCGAATACGCGCGGCGGCTCAAGGCGGTCGCGGACGAGCACGCGCGCGACCTCCGCATCGTCATGCGCGTCTACTTCGAGAAGCCGCGGACCACCGTGGGCTGGAAGGGGCTCATCAACGACCCCCGTCTCGATGGGAGCTTCGCCATCAACGAGGGGCTCCGGAAGGCGCGCCGGCTCTTGCTCGATCTCGCCGAGCTCGGGCTGCCGGCCGGCTGCGAGTTCCTCGATCCGATCTCGCCGCAGTTCACCTCGGACCTCGTCGCCTGGGGCGCCATCGGCGCGCGCACGACCGAGAGCCAGGTGCACCGCGAGCTGGCCTCGGGCCTCTCGATGCCCGTCGGCTTCAAGAACGGCACGGACGGCGGCGTGCAGATCGCCATCGACGCCGTGCGCGCCGCCCGGCATCCGCATCAGTTCCTCGGCGTCACCGAGCAGGGGCTCTGCGCGATCGTGGCCACGAGCGGCAACCCCGACTGTCACGTCATCCTGCGCGGCGGCGCGAGCGGCACCAACTACGACGCGGTGAGCGTGCAGAAGACGACCGCGGCGCTCGTGGACGCCAAGCTTCCGCCCCGGCTCATGATCGACACGAGCCACGGCAACAGCGACAAGGACCACCGGCGCCAGCCGGTCGCCTCGCACGACATCGCCGAGCAGGTGGCGCACGGCGACGCGGCCATCTTCGGCGTCATGATGGAAAGCTTCCTCGTCGACGGTCGCCAGGACCTGAAAGATCCGGCCGCGCTGCGCTACGGCCAGAGCATCACCGACGCCTGCATGAGCTGGGAGATGACCGTCCCGGTCCTCGCCGAGCTCGCGGGCGCCGTGCAGGCCCGCCGCAAGACGCGCTAGCAGCCGATCACGCGGCGCGTTCTGGAGTCAGACAATGCCCGAGGGTAACCCTATCCTGTCGGTGAACGTCGCCGACCTCCCCTGGCGGCCGTCGACCGTGGCGTCCGCGCGCTTTCCGTTGCACCGGCACGAGCGCCCGCAGTTCCTGTTTATCCTCGAGGGCGAGCTCGTGCAGGCGGGACGGCGGATGGGCCCGGGATGGGCGAGCGTGGCCGGCGCGGGAACTATCGATGAGGACGTGCACTCGGAGACGGGCTGTGTCTTCGTTCTCGTCGACCACGCCTGAGATCGACCCGCTCGAGATTCGCCGCGCGGCGCCCGAGGACGCCGCGCGCCTGACCGTCATCGCCCGCGCCGCGAAGGCTCACTGGGGATACCCCGCCGCCTGGCTCACGACCTGGGAGCCGGCGCTGACGATCACGCCGGAATATGTCGGGCGCGCGATCGTGTTCGTCGGCACGCGCGGTGGAGCTCCGATCGGATTCTATGCGCTCGAGCCGCGCGCGGAACGCTGGTCGCTCGAGCACATGTGGATCGAGCCGGGCGAGCACCGCCGCGGGGCGGGGCGGCGCCTCTTCACTCACGCGCTCGACACGATTCGCGAGCTGCGACCGGGAGTCCTGATCATCGAGGCCGACCCGTTCGCGGCCGGCTTCTACGTCCGCATGGGAGCGCGACAGACGGGTACCGTGGCCGCCCCGGCGGAAGGCGCCCCGAACCGTTTGCTCCCGGTATTCGAGATCGACGTCAGCACCCTTCGCCTCGAGCGCCCTGGCTGATGCAGGCCGAGACCATCCAGCTCATCCAGCGCGACGCCTGGAGGATGGAATGCCTGGAGGCCGTCGAGTCTCTCGATCTTCCGGACTGGTATATCACTGGCCGAGGCTTCAGATCTGCTGGCCGTCCGGGACCGGCCCGTGACCGAGGTTGGGGAAACGCTCCCTCACTCGCCGCGGAACGCGGGCTTCCTGTGCTCGAGCATCGCGCGCACTCCTTCCCGGGCGTCGGCGCTGGCGCGG
>DASRIY010000372.1:0-2573 GCA_035649755.1 Candidatus Methylomirabilota bacterium | reverse complement strand
GACCGCCAGGGGAAGGTCGACGAGGCCGTCGCCGCCTATCGCAAGGTGATCGAGCTCGATCCGAAGAACGCCGTCGCGCGCAACAACCTGGCGAACCTCTACAGCAAGAAGGGGCAGTACGAGGACGCGATCCGCGAGTTCGAGGACCTGCTCCAGCTCGATCCTGCGAATGCGACCGCGCGGGCGAACCTCGAGAGCGCGACCCGCAACAAGGGAATCGCCGGCCAGCGCCAGGATCAGATCGGCGCCGCGCTCAAGGCGGCCGAGGCCAGCCCGAAGGACCCGCGTCCGGCCTACGACGCGGCCCGCGCCTACGCGCGTCTCGGCGACGCGGAGAACGCCCTGGCCTGGCTCGCGCGGGCGTTCGAGCTCGGGTACGACAAGCTGGACTACCTGAACGCGGACCCGGATCTGGCGAGCTTGCGGAAGGATCCGCGCTTCACGAAGCTCCTGGACGAGCGGCGCGCCGGGCGCTAGCTCAGCGCTTCGCCGGGAACGCGCTCGCTATGTGGCGCGCGGCGGTATCCATCGCCGCGCGCATCGCCTCGATCAGACCCTTACGCTGGGTGGCCGCGAACCAGCGCCCGGCATCCGACTCATTGAACTCGACGTACTGCGCCAGCTCCTCAGTCGTCAGCGCGCGATAAGTGTAGAGCCACCGCACCAGGGCCGCCCGCGTCAGCGCGTCCTGCTGGGACCGGAGCTTGCTGACCGCCGCGTCCATCTCGCGGCCGGTAGGGCGCTGGGTGGGTGACAGCACCGGCTCCAGGGAACGCCCGACCGCCTGGGCCGCGATGATGGCCATGTCGATCTGGAGCTCGGCGCTCCGCATCACGGCCTCTTGCCGCTGCACCAGCGAGACGCGGGCGGGCGCCGGGATATCGCCCTGGAGCCCCATGGCGAAGCGCTCGAGGTCCTGCCGCGCCCCTGGCTCGTTGGCGGCAAGCTCCATGGCGGTGATTTTTCTGAACAACGGCGAGCGGAGCTTCTCCATCACGACGTCCATGCGCTGGGCGTCGAAGTTCGATCGGAAGGCGGTCCTGACCGCGGAATAGAGGACGTCTGGCCGAAACGCATCGGTGAGGATCCGGATGACGCGCGCCTTGTCCTCGGCCCGGACCGGGGTCTGCCGGGCGTCGAACTGCGCGCGGATCTGCGCCGGGATCGACTCGATCTCCTTCTTGGTCCCGGAGATCTCGAGCGCCTCGGCGATGAGCGCGTCGCGCTCCTTGTCGCCGAGCCTGACTTGAGGGGGCTGGTCCGAATACACGACGACGCCCTGATCGTTGACCCACCGGTAGGTCTTGGCCTCGGCAACGATACCCGTCGCCAGCACGCCCAATCCGACCAGCAACGGAACCGCCCGGTTCATGGCGACCCTCCTCTGCGACACATCAGTGCTTCACCCGGCCAAACAGCCTGACGGCCGCGGAGCCGTATTCCGCCTCGAGCTGCTTCGTGTGCGCGACGACGACTTCCCAGACCCGTCTCAGCTCGGCGACCGGCTCGGCGTGGTCGTCGACGCGGAGGTTGTGGTACATGCGCGGCTCGCGGGGCGCCGCCACCAGGAGCGCGGCCGACTGCTTGCCGCGCTTGTCTCCGCCGGCCTTCTGCCCGGCCTCGAGGGCCAGCAACAGCCGCTCCGAGAGATCGCGCCGCTCATGGTCGGGCTCGCGAAACGCGCGGGACATGGCCGCGATGACGTCCGGGCCCGCCAGCATGTTGCCGGCCACCGTGAACACGTCGCCCTGCTCGTGACCGCACCACGGCACGCAGCTGCCGCCGGTGTGGCAGAACGCGCGCTCGGCGTCGAGGCCGTGCACCTGCCGGATCTCGCGCTCTCCGTCCTTCCGGAGCAAGGCACTCAGGGCGACGTCGACCGGGACTCCCTGCGCCAGGAGCGCCTGGCCCTGCCGCCCGAGATCGGTGTTGACACGCGCCTGCGTAGCGATCGCTCCGCGAAGGGACACCCAGGGCACCAGGCTTCCCACGTTGGGCCGGGCCGTCGCGACGGCGACCCCGAACGCGCCCGTCTCGCGGTCCCGCGCCGCGATCGAGAAGGTGTGGAGATCAATCACCTTTTTAAGTTGTATCACGCGCCGGTCGTGAATCCGGCCGATTACCTGCCGATCACGCGCTGCGCCGGCCCCGACGATGGCCCTACACGTCGTGGTGAGCGGCGCGATGACCTCTACGGCGCGGGGCTCCGCGTTTCTTTGGGCGGCCTTCCTCGGCCACCTATGATGCTTAGTGAGGTCTTTGCCGAACCCACATTTGGCTTTCAAGGAGAGAAAGATGCGGCTACTGCTCGCTCTGCTGCTGATTGCCGGGCCGCTCGCGTCGACCGGCTGGGCTCAGGCCTCCTTTCCGAACCGTGGGCCCTCCGGCGGCGTCATCATCAGCGACGAGATCGGTCTGATCAGAGTCGAGCAGCGCCAGGAAATCGAGCGTATCGGCAACGCGCTCTTCAAGGAGACGGGCTTCCCGCTCGCCGTCGTGACCATCAGGTCCCTCGCGGCGCAGCGCGCCGGCGGCTACACGATCGAGCGGTACGCCAAGGAGCTGGTGGACGC
>DASRIY010000371.1:0-25920 GCA_035649755.1 Candidatus Methylomirabilota bacterium | reverse complement strand
CGCCCGAGGGGCGGGGAGCACTCCCGCCCGAGGAGACGGCGATGGCGTTGAACCTGAGAGACTTCCTGGCCTCGCTCGGCGACGACCTGATCCGCGTCGACGACGAGATCGATCCGATCACGCAGGCGGGCGCGGTCTGCTCGCAGAGCCCGCGGCCGATCATCATGAACCGGCTCAAGGGTTTCCCGGGCTGGAAACTCTGCGACATCCTGGTGAAGGATCGCGCGCGGCAGGCCAAGGCGCTCGGCACCTCGCCCCAGAGCGTCGTGCGCGAGCTCGCCGACCGCATGTTCACGCGCGTCCCGGGCGGCTCCAAGCTCGTCTCCGACGGGCCGTGCAAGGAAGTGAAGATGCTCGGCGCCGACGCAGACATCACGAAGCTGCCGATTCCGATCCACTCCGAGGGCGACGCCGGCCGCTACCTCGGCTCGGGCGTCACCATCACGAAGGATCCGGACACCGGCGTGCGCAACGAGGCGATCATCCGCGCGCTGGTTCGCGGGCCGCGGAAGATGGGCTTCTGGATGGCGGCCCGCCACAACTGGGCCCACCTCATGAAGTACCAGGAGCGCGGGCTCCCGGCGCCGATGGCGTTCGCGATCGGCCTGCATCCCGGTTACGAGATCCTCGCGAACTTCAGCGGGCGGCACGAGGGGTACGACGAGCTCGAGATGGGCGCGGGCGTCCTCGGCGAGACACTCGAGCTCGTGAAGTGCGAGACGGTCGACCTCGAGGTGCCGGCGCAGGCCGAGATCGTCATCGAGGGCGTCGTGCCGCCCGGCGTCCGCGAGCCCGAGGGACCGTTCGGTGAATTCACCGGCTACAGCAAGGGCGCCGAGGGCCCCGCGCCGATCTTCGAGGTGACGGCCGTCACCCGGCGCCGCGACGCGATCTATCGCCACATGCAGGCAACCGTCTTCACCGACCATCAGCCGCTCGTGTCGGTGCCGATGGAGGCGAGCCTCTACCGGCGGCTCAGCGAGATCCACGGCCGCACCGAGATCCATGACGTCTACATCCCGCCGTGGGTGACGATGTTCACGGTCATCGTGCAGATGACGCCCCGCTGGGACGGCCAAGCGCGCGACGTGCTGCTCGGCGTCCTGTCGAGCCCTTACCTGCACCCGAAGATCGCGATCGCCGTCGACGAGGACGTGAACATCTACGACCCGCGCGAGGTGTTCTGGGCGATCTCGACGCGCCTGAACCCCGAGCGCGACGTCATCGTGATCCCGCACGAGCGCATTCACCCGCTCGACATCTCGGCGCCGAACGTCGACCGCTCGGAGGTGACGGTGATGCGGGTGGGCGGCAAGATGGCCATCGACGCCACCAAGCCGCCGCTCTGGCGCAAGAAAGAGCGCGAGGAGTTCACGCGCATCAAGCCCAAGGGCGCCGACGACCCGGCGCTCCAGGCGCTCCTCGCGCGACTGGCATCACTGAGCTAACGGCCCGCGGGGAACGTGGCGCCGCGCGGGCCGACGCCGTCGCTACGCCGCGGACGCGCGACGCGGACGCCGATTCGCGCGCCGCGGACGCTCGACCTTCTGGAGCGGACGCCGACCGCCGAGTCCCATCATGCGAGCGGCGCTCGCGCCGGCCCGTCGCACGGCACTCGCCGCGCCCTGGGCGGCGCCCACCGCGACGCGGCCAACCTCGCCGCCCACCTCGCGCCCGCTCTCGACCACGCCGGTCGTCGCGCTCATCGCGAGCCGTCCCAGATCGCCGCCGATCTCCTCGGCCGCTCTGATCGAGCCGCGGACGGCGCCGACGGCGGTCGTGCCGATCTCGGCACCGACTTCCTGCGCGCCGCGAACCGCGGCGACGGCCGTCTCGGTCACCGCGTGCACGAGCTCGAGCGACAGGGTCTCGGCCCCGCCGAAAATACGGGATTGATTGGCTGCTTTTCGTGGCATCGCTGGAGATCCTCCCCTAGCACGTCGTGAGATAGTGTCAGTGTGGGAGCAGAACGAAGCCCAGTCAAACGGTGCTTCGATCTCAGGTGTGAAGTTTTTCAGGTCGCCGCAAGAGCTTCCACGCAGCGTAGCCGAAACGTAACAATCGCCTGAGACCCGGCTAGTTAGCATCCGCGACAGATCAGAAGTCAAGGAGGCCACGATGCAGATCCATCCCACGTCATTTCTCCTCGGTCTCGGCGCCGCGCTCGTCGTTCCGCTCTTCTCCCGGGTTTTGCGCCCGCTGGCCATCGAGGCGGCGGTGGCAGGGATGGGGATGGTCGAGGAGGGCCGCCGCCTCCTGGCCGAGCAGATGGAGACCTTCGAGGACATCGCGGCCGAGGCCCGCGCCCGGCGTGAGGACATGCTGGCCGAGGGCAACGGCCATCACGTCGAGGAGGCAGCGGAGGTCTCCGAAGCCGAGGACGAGCCGGACCGCGCCGGTTCGCGTCGCCGCGCCCACAGCAGTCGCCGCCGGGCCTCCTGAGGCTCGAGGCGTTGCGCCCGAACGGTAACGGGGTCTACGCCTCGCGCGCCCTCGCAATCGTCCACGACATCCCGGGCCGCCTGCGCCTGCGTCTGCCGCCGGGCGCCGGGTCGGCCGGGCTCACCGATGTTGTCGACCAGCTGCCGGGCGCCCAGGCCACGGTGTGGTCGCCGCGCACCCGGAGCCTCCTGATCCATTACGACCCAGGCGTCCTGAATGCCGCGGACATCGCGCGCGCCGTGGCAGAGCACGCCGATCTGACGTTGCCGGACGACAACGAGCCGGCCGGCCAGGCGGCGGACGGCCCGTCCCCGGTGGCCGCGGCTCTCTCCGGCACGCTCAGCAACGTCAACGCGCGAATCGCTCAGCGAACACGCGGGCGCGTGGACCTCCCGCTGCTCCTCTCCGTCGGCCTGCTCTTCTGGGCGGCGCGGCAGCTACTGCGTGGTCCGGTCACCGCGCTGTCCTGGACGTCGGCTCTCTGGTACGCGCACGGGCTCTTCCGCGACTATCACGCATCGCGGGATCGGTAGCCTCCGTGCGCCACACCGTCGCCCACTCGGTCCGGGGGCGCCTGCGCGTTCGCTATCCTTCGCGGTGGCTCGGGCCGCGCTGCGCCGCGATCGAATCCAGGCTGAAGGCGATGCCGGGCATCCGGGCGGTGGAGGCCCGACCGCTGACGGGCAGTCTGCGGATCGACTACGACCCCTATAGCCTGGCCGCCGCGTCGATCGTCGATCGGCTCGACCAGATGACGGCGGAGCTCGTGGCGCCTTCCGGCTCGCCGGCGACGCCCGCGCGTCGTCGGCCGGAGCGACAGTCGCTTCCGTCCGCGCCCTGGCTGAAGATGATCGGCGCGACGTCGATGCTCGTCACGGCTTGCTGTCTGCCCGTACCGGCGGCGCTGACGGCCGGCCTGCTCGCGGCCTCCGGCCTTCCCGCCTTCCTGCGAGCCGGCCTCACGGTCGGTACCCGCCGTCGGCTCAACGGGGACGTGCTCGAGGCCTCGACGCTCGCCCTGCTGATCGCACGCCGGAACTTCACCGCCGCCGCCCTCTTGACGTGGCTCCGCGCGCTGGGCGAGCTGGTCGTGGCGCGAAGCGTCGTGACCGCCAGGAAATCGCTCAGCGACGTGGTGGGCGCGCCCGAGCACATCGTGTCGCGACGATTCGGCGAGCGCCGCGAAGCCGTGCCGATCCGCGCCCTCCACGTCGGTGACGTCGTCGTCGTGAGCGCCGGACAACAGCTTCCGGTCGACGGCACCATCGTGAGCGGCGAGGCGATGGTCAACCAGCAGACGGTGACGGGCGAGGCGCTGCCGGTCGAACGCCAGCCGGGCGACCAGGTCTTCGCGGCCACCACGGTCGAGCACGGCGAGATCGAGGTCCGGGCCGAGCAGCTCGGACTCGACACGGCGGTGGGTCGCATCGTCCGGGCGATCGAGGCGGCGGCCGGCGAGAAGCCGGATATCCAGCTCTTCGCCGAGACGCTCGCCGATCGCGAGGTCTGGCGCACGCTGACCCTGGCGGGGCTCGGCGCCGCGTTCTCGCGGAGCATCGACTCGGGCATGGCCATCCTGGTCGCCGACTACGGCACCGCCGCCCGTGTCGGAATCCCCACCGCGATCATGACCTCGCTCCGGCGGGCCGCGAACGAGGGAATCCTGGTCAAAGGGCCGCGGACGCTCGAGCTCCTGGCGCGGGTCAACACCGTCGTCTTCGACAAGACCGGCACCCTGACAACGGGCACGCTACACGTGACCCGCGTCGTCTCCTACGATCGCTCCGTCGACGAGGCCGAGCTGATCCGGTTGAGCGCCGCCGCGGAGCACGGCTTGAGCCATCCGGTCGCCCGCGCCGTCGCCCGTCTCGCGCGCGAGCGGCAAGTCGAGGTTCCCCCGGTGACGTCCACCGAGTCGTCGCTGGGCCTGGGCATCGACGTCAGGGTCGAGGATCGGCGCGTCCTCATCGGGAGCCGTCGGTTCATGGAGCTCCGTCGCGTGGCGCTCGAGAAGAGCCGGAGCGACGAGACGGCCGCCCACGCCGCCGGCGCCTCGCCGCTCTTCGTGGCGATCGACGATCGGTTGGCCGGCATGCTCGTGTTACAAGATCAGCTCCGCGACGACGCTCCCGAGGCGGTGCGAGCACTCCGGGCCCGCCAGATGAAGAACGTCATCATGCTCTCGGGCGACCATCCCGAGCCGAGCCGAGTGATCGCGGAATCCCTCGGGCTCCGCCACCACTACGCGGAGCTCCTGCCCGAGGCGAAGGCCCGGCTCGTGCGAGAGCTGAAGGCCGAAGGACGCGTGGTCCTCATGGTCGGCGACGGGGTGAACGACGCGCTGGCCCTGAAGGCCGCCGACGTCGGCATGGCGGTGCCCGGTGGCACGGAGGTGGCCGCGGAAGCCGCCGACATCGTGCTGCTCTCGGGAGGGCTGGACCGGGTCGTGCGGGGCCTCGATCTGGCCCGGGAGAGCATCGTCGCGGTGCGACGAACCCTCGGGATCGCGGCCCGCGCCAACCTCGGCCTCGTGGGACTGGCCTCCCTCGGGTGGGCGAGACCCCTCACGAGCATCCTCCTGAGTCAGGGCACCACCGTGGGCGCGGCCCTGATCACCGCGGCGCGCGGCGGGAAGATCGGGCCCCCGTCGGAACCTCGCGATCTCATTAGGCTCCAGGGACGTCATTAGAATGTACGTCGCGCGACATCGACCTGACATACTCGTCTCGTACTCTCGTGTGAGGGGCCTGAAGGCCCGGCACCCCCGGAGGAGGCGAGATGCTAGTTCAACTGCTCTTGCGCCTGATCGCCGACGCGGTGTTCGAGACAGCGTCCTCTCGGAAGCGCTCGTATGAGGGCGCGATCGACCGCTACCTCCGGGCAAAGGGGTTCGTCCTCCCCCGCTAGACCCGAGCGCTCCCCCGCCCCCCTCGCTCCGCCGCACCGCATCACCGTCGAGATCGTCTTCGTCACAGTCCGTGGCCGGGCTCGCCTTCACGTGGAAGGGCTGCGCGGAAAGCCCGATTATGCTGGCCGCCTCCAGGCGCGCCTCGCGGTCGCCCGCGGCGTCCGGCAGGCGCAGGCCAGCGTGGTCACCGGCAACGTCCTCGTGCTGTTCGACCCGGCCGCGCTCGATCTGCGCTCGCTGATCAGCGCGGTCGCGCGACACGCGGGCGAGCTCCGGAACGGTGGCCCCCGGGCCGCGCCGCGAGCCGACAGCGCCTGGCACACGATGACGGCGGACGCGGTGTCCGAGCGCCTGCGGACCAATCCAATAGCCGGGCTCGGCGCCGACGACGCGGCGCGGCGGCTCGCCGAAGCCGGCGAGAACAGCCTGCCCACGCCGGCGCCGAAGTCCTCGCTCGAGATCCTGGCCGACCATCTGACGTCGCTGCCGGTGCTGCTCCTCGGCGGCGCCGCGGCACTCTCGCTGGGCGTGGGCGCCGTCGTCGACGCGGTGGTCATCGTCGCGGTGGTCGGCGCCAACGCCGTCGTCGGCTACGTCACCGAGCGACGGGTCGAGCGCATCCTGGCCACGCTGCAGAACGGCAGCCTGCCCGCGGCCTTCGTGCGGCGGGACGGCCAGGAGCTCATGGTGCCGGCCGGCGAGCTGGTGCCGGGCGACGTGATGATCCTCAAGGCCGGCCACACGGTCCCCGCCGACGGCCGGCTCGTCGCCGTGGACCATCTCGGGGTCGACGAATCGACCCTCACCGGTGAGAGCCTGCCGGTCACGAAGGACGCGGCGCTCGCGTGCGACGCGGAGGCGCCGTTGCCCGATCGGCTCAACATGGTGTTCGCCGGTACCGTGGTCGCCGAGGGCTCGGGGCTTGCCGTCGTCATCGGCACGGGGCGCAACACCGAGATCGGCCGCATCCGGGCGCTCGTGGCGCAGACGTCGACGCCGCCGACGCCGCTCGAGCGCCAGCTCGGTCGAATGGGCGGCCAGCTCGTGGCGCTCTCACTCGGCTTCTGCGGCGCGGCGCTCGGCCTGGGGCTGATGCGCGGGGTCCCGCCGATCGAGATGCTACGCGCTGCGGTCTCGCTCGCCGTCGCGGCCGTCCCGGAAGGTCTTCCGGCGGTCGCCACAACCACGCTCGCCCTCGGGATGCATCGCATGATGCGCCAGCGGATGCTCGTGCGCCGTCTGGCGGCGGTCGAGAGCCTGGGGGCGACGACTGTCATCTGCCTCGACAAGACCGGCACACTCACCGAGAACCGCATGACGGCCGCCGCGTGGTACCTCGGTCGTCGCGAGTACCCCGCGCCGCCCGCGGGCGTGCGGACGGCCGACGAGCCCGATCAGCTCCTGGCTCGGGCGCTCGCGGTGGGCGTGCTCTGCAACGAGGCCGAGGTCGACGCGGACTCCGCCGAGATCCGGGGAAGCTCGACGGAGGGCGCGCTGCTCACCGCGGCCCTGGACTACGGGATCGACTGGCGGGCCTTGCGACAGCAGTATCCGCTGCTCGAGCTCCGCCCGCGGCGAAACGGCGACAACTGGATGGCGACGGTTCACGCCGAGAGCGCGACCGAGCGGCTCGTCATGGTCAAGGGCGCTCCCGAGGAGGTGCTCGCCCTCTCGGCGTTCTGGCTCGACGGCGAGACCGCCCGGCCGCTCACGAAGGAGTCGAGGACCGAGATCCTCGCCACGAACGCGCGCGTCGCGGCCGGTGGGATGCGGATCCTCGCGCTCGCCTTCAAGCAGGTGTCGCCCGACGCCCAGGCGATCCACGCCGACCTCACGTGGATCGGTCTCGTCGCGCTCAGCGATCCGATCCGGCCGGGCGTGCGCGAGGCCATCCAGGCCTGCCGGCGCGCGGGGATCCGGCCGGTGATTCTCACCGGAGACCAGGCGCGTACGGCCTCGGCGGTCTACCGCGATCTCGATCCCGACGGCAAGAGCCCGCGCGTCATCGAGGCGGCCGAGCTGTCGCGCCTGGATCCGGCCACCCTGGCGGCGGTGGCCGCCGAGGTGGACGTGTTCGCGCGGGTGTCGCCGGCCCACAAGTACCAGATCGTGCGCGCGCTCCAGGCCGGCGGCCACGTGGTGGCGATGACCGGCGACGGTATCAATGACGCCGCCGCGCTCCGCGCCGCGGACATCGGCGTCGCCATGGGCGCGCGCGGGACTGACGTCGCCCGCGATGTCGCCGACGTCGTCCTGATGGACGACGACTTCAGCTCGATCGTGCGGGCGGTCGAGCAGGGACGCACGATCCACGCGAACATCAGCAAGGCGCTCAGGTTCCTCCTGTCGACGAACTTCAGCGAGATCCTGGTAACACTCGGCGCTCTGGCGCTCGGGGCGGCGCGGCCGATGTCGGCGATCCAGTTCCTCTGGATCAATCTCCTGTCCGACGTGGCGCCTGCGCTCGCGCTGGCCGTCGAGCCGCCCGAGCCCGACGTCATGGACCGCCCGCCGCTCGACCCGCAAAAGCCCATTCTGGACCGGCCGGCGCTCGCGGAGATCGGCCGCGACGCGGCGATCCTCTCGGCGGCCACGCTCGGCGTGCACGGCCTGGCGGTCGCGCGCCACGGCGCCGGGCCGCAGGCGACGACGATCGCCTTCTGCACCCTGACCGCGGCGCAGCTCGTGCACGCGCTCGGCTATCGCGCTGGGCATTCGAAGGGGACGAGGTTCCCCACGCTGGAGCTGACGGTCGGTGGCACTCTCGCGGTTCATCTCGCGGCGATGACCGCCTCGCCGCTCCGCCGCCTGCTGGGCACCACACCCATCTCGCCGTCCGACTGGCTCCTAGTCGCCGGCGGCATCGCGGTGCCGCTCATCGCACGAGGACTGAGGGGCGCATTCACGTCCGGGACGACAGCGATCCGAAACGACCGAGCACACGAGGTGACGAGATGGCAGCCAAGCGACGCGCAGGCGCAGCGGCCCCCAAACGAAGGACCTCCCGAGCGTCGAGGGTCGCGCCCACGACGACGCGACCGGCCACGAACGGAAGCGTCGAAGCGGCGATCCAGCGGGCGATCAGCGGGAGCGGGACCGTCTCCGTCGGCATGGTGAATCTCGTCAAGAACACGCTCGTCACGGCGATCTCCGGCGCGCGCGACGTGGGCGGCGAGATGGGCACGGCTGCGGTCAGCGCGGTCCGCGGCTCCATTCACGCCGCCAGCGCGATCGGGGCCGATCTCGGCGCGGTCGCCCGGTACACGATCATGGGGACGATCGAGGCGGCCGAGCAGATCGGCGGAGACGCCGGAGGCGTTGCGCGGTCCGCGACGCGCGGCGCGGTGAAGACGACCCGCGAGGTGGGCGGCGACGTGAGCCGCGTGGCCGGGCAGGCGATCCAGGGCACCGCCGACGCGGCGCGCCGGCTCGGCGCCGACGTGAGCACGCTGGTCCAGGACGCCGCTCAAGGCGCCATGGAGGCCGCCAACCGCATCGGTAGCGCCACCGGCCGTGCCATGCGCGCGACCGTCGCCGAGGCGGTCGCCGGCACGAAGGCCCTGGCGGGACGTCCGGCGCGACCCGCGACGCGTCGCCGCCGGCGCGCCTGAGGCGTCGTCAGGAGAGCGTCAGCATCTCCTTGGCGCTGCCCGTCATGAGCTGACGCATCTCGACCTCGGTCATCCCGTAAGCGCGCAGCATCGCCGCCAAGAGCCGGTAGGCCTCGACCGTCTGCGGCAAGAGCGGGATGCCCGCATCGCTCGACAGCATGAAGTGCTCGGGGCCGATCGCGCGGATCGCGGCCACCATGTCCTGCGTGTCCACGCCGAGCAGCGGCGAGAGCTCGTCCCACGTGAGCGCGAAGCGCACGCCGGCGTCCGCCCAGCGCTTCATCTTCGGCACGTCGAACTCGAACACCTCGCTGAAGGGATGGTCGATGAACGCCCGGCGGAAGCCGAGGGCGCCGACCTCCTCGGCCATCGCGTCCATCTCCTGGGGCGACAGATGCCCGAACGACAGCGCCACGCCGTGGTCGGCGCAGAGCCGTACGGTGTCGCGGATGGCCGGCAGGAGCCGTCCGTGATCGTCGAGCACGTACATCCCGGTCTTGAGCGCCTGCTCCCACGCGACCGGCGCCACCGGGTCGTCATGCCGCCGCGCCTTGTCGAACCACACGCCGCGGCCGCCGAGGCGGTAGATGCTCCAGGCCGAGGTGACCGGCGGCATCCACATACCCATGATGCCGCCTTCGACGGCCGCCTTGATCTCGGCGAAGTCGATGGGCTTCAGCGGGATCCCGACGACCCAGGCGGACAGGCACTTCACGGAGCGAAGATTTTCCCGCTCGGCCCAGCGGTCGACGTCCTCCTGGATCTGCCGCGCGACTTCCCAGGGACGTCCGGGCGAGATGCTCTTGAACAGGATCGCTTTCATGCCCGCGCGGCTTGCCTCCTGCGCGGCGTGTAACGGCTCTTCCTCGTCGTGGCCGCGCGCGTGGGCATGGACGTCGATCGCGTCCGTGAGGTCGTACATCGCCGCCTTGTTGGCGCCCATGCTGTACCGCGCCTGGTAAGATCTGACGACTCGTCGGCTGACCATAGAGCCCTCGCTCGCGACGTGATCGATGGTGCGGGGATTATGGCATACACTGAGGCCCGAAGGAGGCTGCGGTGACGCTCCCAATCCATAAGCGCGCCTCGACCGGCGGGGCCCCAGCCCCGCGACGGTCTGCAGCGCGCACCTCGTCGACCGTGCTGTGTGCTCTGGGTGTCTTCATGCTGGTAAACGGTCTGCCGATCCCCCGCGACGCCACCGCCGGCGCCATCAAGGGCACCGTCACGCTGAAAGGGACGGCGCCCGAGCTAAAGAAGCTCGCCGTGACGATCGACCAGTACGTGTGCGGCAAGGAGAAGAACCCGGAGGAGCTCGTCCTCTCGCCGCAGGGCGGCATCCGGAGCGCGGTCGTCTGGCTCGACAAGCCTCCCGCCGGCGCGTCTGCCGCGGCGCTCGCGCCGACCGCGACGATGGACCAGAAGGAGTGCTTGTTCGCGCCCCGCGTCGTCGTCGTGCCCGCGGGCGGGAAGATCGACTTCCTGAACAGCGACCGGCTCCTGCACAACCTGCACAGCACCCCGAGCGCGAACCCGCCCTTCAACCGGACGCAGCCGAAGGGCCGCACGATCACGATCCCGTTCGAGAAGCCCGAGATCATCCGCGTGACGTGCGACCTGCATTCCTGGATGCGCGGCTGGGTCGTGGTCGCCGAGCATCCCTACTACGCCCTCACCGACGGCGCCGGAGAATTCGAGCTCAAGGGCCTCCCGGCCGGGCGCTACACGCTCAAGGTGTGGCAGGAGCGGCTCGGTACGGTTTCGAAGGAGGTCGTCGTGGGCGACCAGGATCCGACGCCCGTCACCCTGGAGATGCCCGCCCGCTAGCCGCGCGGGTGGGAGTATGAGCAGCCGAGCGCCGGCTTCCGAACGAACGCCGCCGCCCGTCATGGCGCTGATCAATTCGCCGCTGGGCGCCCCGGTGCGGGCGTTCGCGCGGATCCGCGCGTCGGTCCACGTCAAGCTGCTCGCCGGCTTCCTGCTCATCACGTTTCTCGTCATCGCACTCACGGTGGTGAGCCTCCGGACCGTCGCCGAGACGGCGCGCGAGGCCACGCTGCTCGACCAGGCCCACGAGCGCGTCGTCTGGTCGCGGCAGATCGAGCACGCCCTCGCCATGCAGATGCACTTCACCTCGATGACGCTCCTGTCTCAGGGCGAGGAGCCCGTCAGCCTGATCCTGCGCGAGAACAACCGGTTCAACGACACCCTCGCCCGCCTCGAGACCGCGGCACCCGCCGAGGAGCGGACGCTCATCCAGGCCATTCGCGGGGCGCAGGACGACGCGATGGCGACGGTCGCCGACATCGCCAATGCCGTTCGGGACAAGAAGCTGGCGGAGGCCTTGACGGCGCTCCGGACCCGGCAGGAGCCGATCTATCAGAAGATCGAGACCCTGGTGGGCTCGCTCGTGTCCGCCGAGGAGAGCCGGATGGCGAAGCTCCGGCAGAGCCTCGCCGCGACCCGCCGTCAGTCGATGCGCCTGATGACCGGCTTCGCCGTCGCCTCGGTCGTGCTGGCGCTGGTCGGCGGGT
The DNA here is from genome assembly GCA_035649755.1 of Candidatus Methylomirabilota bacterium. Lineage (GTDB taxonomy): Bacteria > Methylomirabilota > Methylomirabilia > Rokubacteriales > CSP1-6 > AR31. The sequence continues at coordinate 14,425 of DASRIY010000371.1, read as the reverse complement.
TCATCATCTCGTGGTCGTTCATCCTGCCGGTGCGGGCGGCTCACGGATTCCTGAGCGACGTGGCGGCCGGACGGTTCGGCGGCACGGTCGTGGTGCCGAACCGCGACGAGTTCGGCGCGCTCGCCGAGCACATGACGTGGATGAGCCGCGAGCTGCACCGGCTCGACGACGAGCAGCGCGTGGCGGCGGCGACGCTGCGGGGACTGAACGATCGCCTGGCGCTGGCCAGCCGCGCCAAGTCGGAGTTCCTGGCCAACATGAGCCACGAGCTGCGCACGCCGCTCAACGCGATCCTCGGGTTCACCGAGATCCTGCTCGACGAGCTGTACGGCGAGGTGCCGGCCAATCTGCGCGAGCCGCTCGTCGACATCCAGACGAACGGCCGTCATCTCTTGCGGCTCATCAACGACGTGCTCGACCTGTCGAAGATCGAGGCCGGCCGCCTCGAGCTCGGCCTGGGCGAGTATTCGGTGCAGGAGATCGTCGAGGTGGTGCACGCGTCGCTCCGGTCCCTGGCCATCGAGAAGGGGCTCGCATTCAGCGTGCGGGTCGCCCCCGGGATCCCCGCGGCCTGGGGCGACGGCCGGCGGCTCACCCAGTGCCTGCTGAACCTCGCCGGGAACGCGCTCAAGTTCACGCGCCAGGGACGGGTCGACATCGACGTGAGCCACGCCGACGGGTGGCTCACGTTCAAGGTGGCCGACACCGGCATCGGGATTCCCAAGGAAGAGGTCGAGAACATCTTCGCCGAGTTCCGCCAGGTCGACACGACCATCACCCGGGAGTACGGTGGCACGGGACTCGGGCTCAGCATCACGAAACGACTCGTCGAGATGCACGGTGGACGCATCGGCGTGGAGAGCGAGCTCGGCCGCGGCTCCACGTTCTTCTTCACGGTGCCGCTGCACGCGGACGGAGGACCCGCATGAGTGACCGGACGGTGCTTCACATCGAGGACAACGAATACAATCGGAAGATCGTGAGACAGCTCTTGAGCCGGACGACCTACCGCCTGCTGGAGGCGGCCGACGGCGAGGAGGGGCTCGCGGTGGCGAAACGCGAGCTGCCCGACCTGATCCTGATGGACGTCCAGCTGCCCAAGCTGTCCGGGCTCGACGCGACCCGCCTGCTCCGGGCCGATCCGCGCACCGCCAACATCCCGCTCGTGGTGGTGACGTCCTTCGCCCTGAGCGGCGACGACCGCAAGGCGATGGATGCGGGCGCCTCGGCGTATCTGGCCAAGCCATACAGTCCGCGCGACTTGATGGCGCTGATCCACCGCTTCCTCCCCGAGAACTGATCGTGCGCTGGTCGAGAGGAGACGCTTCATGAGCAAGAAGACGCCGGCCGTCCTCGCCGTGGTCGCCCTCGTCCTCGTCTCCGGCACCGCCCGGGTGGGCGCCCAGGGTCAGGCCGAGCAGTTCACGCCGGAGTTCCGGGAGGTCCGCCGCACCTACGACGAGAAGCACACGCCGAAGATCGAGGCGCCGGACCAGGTCAAGCGGGGGCAATGGTTCGAGGTCACCGTCACGATCGGCGCCGGCGGCGTTCATCCATCGCTCGCCGAGCACTTCGTCCGCTACATCGCCCTCTACAAGGACAGCGCCGAGATCGCGCGCATCTACCTGCACCCGGTGTTCTCCTATCCCAAGGCGGTGTTCACCATCGCCCTCGACGAGGGCGGCACGCTGCGGGCGATCGCCGAGCCCACGCATTCGGCGGGCTGGGAGAGCTCGAAGAAGATCACCGTCACGCGCTAGGGGCCAGGGTGAGGAATCCGGCGCGGATCCTGATCGCCGACGACAATCCGGCCAACGTCCGCATCCTGAGCATGCGCCTGGCCGCCGACGGCTACGACGTCGTCACCGCCCGCGACGGCGAGGAGGCGCTGGCGGTGGCCGGCGAGGCCCAGCCCGACCTGATCCTGCTCGACGTGATGATGCCGAAGCTCGACGGCATCACGGTCTGTCGCCGCCTCAAGGAGGCGCAGGCCGCCTCGTTCACGCCGATCGTCCTGGTGACCGCCATGACCGAGGCGAAGGACATCGTCGCCGGGCTCGAGGCGGGGGCCGACGAGTACCTCACCAAGCCGGTCGACCACGCGGCGCTCTCGGCCCGCGTCCGCTCGATGCTGCGCATCAAGGCGCTCCACGACACGGTCACCGCGCAGGCCGACGAGATCGCCCGCTGGAACGCCACGCTCGAGCGCCGGGTGGCCGACCAGGTGAGCCAGATCGAGCAGATGAGCCGGCTCAAGCGGTTCTTCTCTCCGCCCCTCGCCGACGCGATCCTGGCCGGCGGCGCCGCCGATCCGCTGCGGCCCCACCGGCGCGAGATCAGCGTGGTCTTCCTCGATCTGCGAGGCTTCACGGCCTTCGCCGAGATGTCGGAGCCCGAGGAGGTCTCGGAAGTGCTCGCGGCCTATCACGACGAGGTCGGGAGGATCATCCAGGCACACGAGGGCACGCTCGAGCGGTTCACCGGCGACGGCATGATGATCTTCTTCAACGACCCGGTGCCGGTGCCGAACGCGGAGGAGCGCGCGGTCCGGATGGCCGAGGCCATGCGCGCCCGCGTGCGCGTGCTCGCGGGCGAGTGGCGCCGGCGCGGCTACGATCTCGATCTCGCCATGGGCATCGCCAAGGGCTACGCGACGATCGGCGCCATCGGCTTCGAGGGGCGGCAGGACTACGCGGCGATCGGGAGCGTCACCAACCTCGCCTTCCGCCTGTGCACTGAGGCCGCGGGCGACCAGATCCTCATCAGCCAGCGCATCCACGCCGCGGTGGCCGATCTCGTGAACGCCAAAGAGATCGGTCCGCTCCAGCTCAAGGGCTTTCACCGCCCCGTTCCCGCCTACGAAATCGTCGATCTGAAGCAGCCCTCCGCCTGAGCGTGCTGCGGGTCGGACCCGGCCGGGCCCGGGAGGCTCCGCGGTGAGCCGCGCCTCGCGGCGAGAGTCTCAGATCACTCCGTCGCGCCGCAGGCGCTCGATCTCGTCCGGCGGGTAGCCGGCCTCGCGCAGCACCTCGTCGGTGTGCTCGCCGAGCGTCGGCGGCTCGCGGTCGAGCCCGGGGCTTCCGTGCGCCAGCCGGAACCCGGCGCCGACGAGCCGCATGGGCCCGTAGCGCGAGTCGATCGTCTGGAGCACGTCGCGGTGCTCGAGCTGCGGATGGTACACGATCTCGTCGAGCCGCCAGATGGAGCCGCACGGCACGTCGGCGGCGGTCAGCCGCGTCTCCCAGCTCTTCGGCGTGTCGGCCGCCAGCGCCCCCTCGATGATCTCGCGCAGCGCCGGCTCGTTCGCGGTGCGCGCCGCCCAGTCCTTGAATCGCGGATCGGCGAGCGCGTCGGCGCGCCCGAGCGTCTTCATGAGACTCTGGAACTGCTTCTCGGTGAGCGCCGCCAGGACGATGTAGCCGTCGCGCGCGCGGAACCGGGCCGCCGTCGGCTTGCGGCTCACCGAGCCGTTGCCGAGCTGCTTGGGCGGGATACCCGCGACGGTGTACTCGGAAACCGGCCCCGGCAGGAAGGCGAGCGCCGCGTCGAGCATGGCGACGTCGACGAGCTGGCCTCGGCCGGTGTGCATGCGCTGGAACAACGCACTCGCCACGGCCAGCGCCGCCGTGAGCCCGCCGATCGTGTCACAGATCGCGAATCCCGCGCGCGTGGGCCCGTGCGCCGGCTCGCCGGTGATCGACATGATCCCCGACATCGCCTGCAGCTTGCCGTCGAAGGCCGCCGTCGTCCGCTCCGGCCCGGTCTGGCCGAAGCCGGAGACCGCGCAGTAGATGAGCCGGGGATTCACGGCCGAGAGCGCCTCGTAGCCGAGACCGAGGCGATCCATGACGCCGCCGCGGAAGTTCTCCCACACGACGTCGGCGCCGGCCACCAGCCGCTTGACGATCGCGACGGCTTCCGGCCGCCGGAGGTCGAGAGTGATACTGCGCTTGTTGCCGTTCACCGCCAGGAAGGACGGCGCCATCTTGCGCTCCGCCCATTTCGGGTCGGCGAGCTGGCCGCGCGTGTCGTCGCCCTCGTGCGACTCGATCTTCACCACGTCGGCGCCGAGCAGCGCCAGCTGATAGGTCCCGTACGGCCCCGCCAGAAAACGGGTGAAGTCGAGGATGCGGACGCCCGCGAATGGCTTGCTCACGACGCCTCGCGCTTGGTCTTGGCGACGGCCTTCACCACGTCGAACTCCTTGCGGCGCTCGGCGAGCTTGTCCGGCGTCAGCTTCGTCATGTCGAGATAGTCGAGCTTCCAGGCGGCGTCGGGGCTCCACCGGAGCGGCGACTGCATGGTGGTCCGGGCGGCGGGCGCCCGCTCGAGGAGCTCGAGAGCGAGCTCGAGCGTCTGGGCCTGCGAGGCGGTGTCGAAGGGGCGCCCGGCCGAGTTACCGAGGGGGAAGTCGCTGAAGAGGAAGCGCGGCACGCCGCAGTGCTCCACGATGTCCTTGGCGCAGCCCATGATCACGGTCGAGATCCCGTTGGCCTCGAGGTGCCGCGCCGCCAGACTCACGGTCTGGTGACAGACGGGTCAGCTGGGCACGAGCACGGCGGCGTCCACGCCGTCCTCGCGGCAGCGGCGCAGGAGCTCGGGATTGTCGGCCTCGATCGTGACCCGCTGGCTTCGGTTCGTGGGCGTACCGAAGAGGCGCGGGCCGAGGGAGCCGATGCGCCCCGCCGCCACCGCCTCTTTCAGGCGCGCCAGCGGCAGATACGTGTTGAAGTCGGCTGCCGTGGTGTGCACGCGGTCGTAGCCGACGTGCGAGATCCGGAGATCGGGCACGCTCTCGGACGGCAGCGAGTACACCTTGTAGAACTTCGCGGCGGCGTTGTAGGGCGCGCCCGGGCCCTGGTCGCCGAGCTCGGGCTGGAACGGCGCCGCCGTCGTGATGAGCGCCACCCGGGTCCGGGCGAGCGGCGTCCGCAAGGGCGTGAACGGCGCGTCGACGAAGTGCGCCCAGCGGTAGGGGCTGAAGCCGAGCGCCTGGTAGTAGTCGCGCGTGCGCTGCATGTACGGAATCGGCACGTCGTGCTCGGCGGCCAACACGGTCTTCGTTTCCTGGGCGGTCGTCATCGCGGCCCCTCCGTCGGCTCCCCAGTCTAGCCCGCGTCGGACGCGACGTCCACGCGGCTGTGCTAACCTGCGGCCTGATCGTGACAATCGCGACGTGGCTGTCGGCGTACGTCCGCGGAGCGCTCTCGAGTCGGTTCATCCTCGGCGTGATCGGGCCCCTGACGAACGGAAGCTTCGCCGTGGGCGCCTGGCTTGCCGTCACTCACCTGCCGACCCTCTACGACGTCCGGCGCACCTGGGTCTCGTCGCTGGCGTCGGCGCGCTACAACCCGGCCGGGTACGCGTATCTCGGCACCGTGTTCCTGATCGTCCCGCTGCTGCTCGTCCCGCTTCCCGGCTACCTGTCCGGACGCTTCCGGGCGTCCGCGATGCGGCGCGCGGGATTCTTCCTGCTCTGGTTCGGCATCGTCGGCCTGTTCCTCCTCGGCGTCGAGACGACGATCTTTCCTAATCCCGGCCGGACGCGCTTCAGCCACCAGCTCTTCACGACCATCGCGTTCATCGGGATCACGCCGGGCTTCCTTGCGTTCAGCCTGCTCGCGTGGCGCCGGGCGTGGATCGCGCGGAGGTCCCTGCTGCCGGCCGCGCTGGCCTGCGCGGTGCTGCTGCTCCCCGGGATCGGCGCGGGTCTCTCCCACGTCGCGCGGATCCTCGGCGCGCTCGGGTGGACGTCGCTCCAGACGGCCAAAAGCGATCAGTGGTTCATCCGGTCGTTCGTGTTCTGGGAGTGGCTGGGCGTGATCGGGCTGTTCGTCGGCGGCTGGCTGACCGCCTGGGCCGCCTCGCGGGACGAGGAGCGGTGATCAGCTCCCGGCGGCGCGCAGGAGCGTCTCGCGGCCCTTCAGCATGTCGTCGAGGGCGCCGAACGCCATCATGTAGTGGCCGCGGTAGCCGCCGCCCTCGATCCGCCTGAACATCCGCGCGAAGTCGATCGAGCCCTCGCCCGGACGCAGGTGCTCCTCGTAGCGCCCGTGGCTGTCGGCCAAACGCACCTCGCCGCAGCGGCCAATGTCCATCGCGTCGAGAAAGCCGTCGATACCCTCGGGGACGAGATGGGCGTGGTTCACCGTGAACGCCCAACCGAGGCTCGGCGACTGGATGCGCCCGAAGTACTCGCGGCACTCCTCGAGGTTGTGGGCGAGGTAGCGGATCTCCGCGTGGTCGGGCTCGCGGTTCAGGTTCTCCAGCAAGAGGCGCGCGCCGGCGCGCTCGGCGTGAGCGGCCGCGCGCTCTAGGCGCTCGATGCTCGCCGCGCGCCGCGTCGCGTAGTCGCCGGTGAAGTGATAGCCGCCGTGGACGACGATCCACTCGGCGCCAAGGCGGCCGGCCAGGTCGATGTAGGTCCGAAGATATTGCTCGGCGGCGTCGGCCAGCAGCGGTGACGTCTCCGCGACGTTCACCGCGGACGCGGAGTGCAGGCCGAGATGGATGCGGTGGCGCTCGCAGGTGTGGCGCAATGCGGCCACGCGGTCGGGCGTCCACGCGGCGGGAGCGTTGGGATGGTCGGGCGCGCCCTCCAGGCACATGTCGACGTAGTGGACGCCGTTGGCGGCCGCCCAGGCGAGGCCGTCTTCCAGCCGCCGCCGGCCGCCGAGATCGACGCCGATCCGCTCGCGGAGCGTCATCGCTTGCCTAACGTGCGGCCAGGCCCGGCATCGTGAAGCGCTGCTGCTCGAGCTCAGCGGCCAGCGCCTTCGCCTGAGCGTCGGTCAGCGCCACCAGCGGCGGACGCACCGTGCCCCAGCCCGCGTCGCCGCCATGTTGGGCGATCGCCGACTTGAGCGCCGGGATCATCGGGAATTTCTGGAACACGCCGCGGATCACGTCCAGGCGCGCTTGCTGCGCGTCGGCGTCGCCCGCGCGCCAGGTCTCGAAAAGGCGCGCGATCGGCCCGGGATGGACGTTGGCGGTCGCGCTGATGCAGCCGGCCCCGCCGTTGCGCATGTTCTGGAGCAGGAAGGTCTCCGATCCGGCGAAAACGTCGAAGCCCGACTTCGCGAACGCGTCGAGGAACGCCTTCGTGTTGCTCCACTCGCCCCCGCTGTCTTTCATGCCGGCGATCTGGGTCGGATAGGCCGTGAGCAGGCGCTCCACGAGGCCGAGGGTGATGGGCACCTGGGCCACCGGTGGGATGTGATAGAGGTACACGCGCAGCCGCGCCTCGCCGACCCGCTCGATCACCTCCGCAAAGCTCCGGAAGAGCCCGTCGTCGCTCACGCCCTTGTAGTAGAAGGGCGGCAGCATCAGCACGCCTCCGCAGCCCAGCTTCATCGCGTGCGCGGTGAGCCGGACAGAATCCGGCAGGGCGCAGCAGCCGGTCCCCGGCATCATGCGAGCCGGATCGAGCCCGGCCGCCACCAGCCCATCCAGCAGCTCGATCTTCTCCTCGACCGAGAGCGAGTTCGCCTCCGAGTTCGTGCCGAAGATGGCGAGGCCCACGTTCTGGGACAGAAGCCAGCGACAGTGACGGGCGAACCGCTGCGCGTCGGGCGCGAGATCGGCGCCGAACGGGGTGACGACGGGCGAGAGCACTCCGGTGATGCGAGTCACGTTGTTCCTCCTGTCTCGGGCGATGGCGCCGACGTTACGCTGGAGATTGTGGCACAGAGCGTCCGGGATCGCGACGGGGGCTCAGGAGGCGCCTATCTGAAGCGGGGGATGACCTTCTCCGCGCACAGCTCGAGGGTCTTCCGGCAGCGATCGCGGTCGAGGATGCCCTGGCCAAAGAGCAGAAAGATCTCGCGGAACGGGACGTGGCGCGCCGCGTTCTCGATCATCCGGCTGACCGTATCGGCATCACCGATGAGGAGCGGCGGGCGGTCCTGGCCAAAGGGCACCGACCACGAGTCCCACATCCAGAGGCAGTCCTCGGCCCACGCCTCGGCCTCGCTGTTCGTGTCGGCGAGCACGAGGTAGCCGCCCCAGGCCGCCTCCTCGCCGCGCGTCACCCGGCGCCCGTGCTCCTCGGCCACCTCGCGATAGCGCCGCCACAGGAGCTCGCAGAAGCCCATCTCACTCGCCATGACGATCGGCTTGCCGCCTTCCCTCGCCCAGTAGAGCGAGGTCTGTAGGCTGTGGGTGAAGCCGGAGTAGACAGGGATCGGGTTCTGCAGCGGGCGCGGCGCGATGCCGACCTCGGTGATGGCGCCGTCGGCGCCGACGCCGCGCCCGTACTTCAGGTAGACCGGGTGCTCGTGCGGCTGCCGCTGGCCCTCCGGGGGAAACGACCAGTACTTGCCCCGGAACGAGAAGGTGTCGCGCTCCCAGGCCGTCTTGATGATCGCGACGCATTCCTCGAAGAGCTCGCGGTTCTGCGCGTCGTCGTCGCTCCGGCGGTTCCACGGTCCGGTCGCCTTCGCCCCGGCGACGGCGGCGTAGTTCTCGAACCAGCGCGCCTGGTAGCCGCGCACGAACGCCACGTTGAGCCGGCCGCCGAGCAGATGATCGAGCGTCGCGGCGTGCTCGGCCACGCGCAGGGGATTGTGGGTGGGCAAGACGTAGCCGAACTGATTGATGCGCAGGCGCGGGCCGTGCTGGCCGAGGAACATCGCCATGAGGCCCGGGTCCTGACCGAGCTCGAAGCCCTCCACCTGCAGGTGGTGCTCCGGAATGCCGATGCCCGCCCAGCCGGTCTGATCGCACGTGCGCGCATACTCCGCGATCTCGTCCAGCATTCGCTGGTAGAGCACCGGATCCTTGCCGGCCATGCCCCGCTCGAGCTCGTGCCGCCGGCCGATGGTGACGTACATGAACGCGTGGAAATCCATGGCCCGGCCAGACTCCCAGCGCCGGCGCTTCTAGTCAAGCTCCGCGTGGAGGCGCCGTCAAGGCCTCAGCGCGGGGCGAGGAATCTGGCCTCGAGGAATTCGGCCAGGTGCGCCACGTCGTCTGGACGAAAGCACGGCGCGTCCGTCGGCGGAGGGTCGGCGGCGACCACCGCGACCAGCTCGGCCGCGTGGCAGGACGGCGTCTCGCCGGAAGCGAGCACCTCGATCTTCGGGAGCGGCAGACCCCGGTAGCCCTCGACGAGCACCAGGTCCATGCTCCCCATGTGCCCGCTCACGATCGCCTCGAGCGTGGCGGCCGAGCCGACTTGGCTTCTCACCACCAGCTCCGACGCCGACGCGAGAGCGACGACCTCCGCGCCGGACTCGAATAGGCGCGACGAGTCCTTGCCCCGCGGGTCGTAGTCGGGCGCGTGGTGGGTGTGCTTGATCGCGCCGACGCGCCAGCCCCGGCGCTTCATCTCGGGAATGAGCCGCTCGAGCAGCGTGGTCTTGCCGGCGCCGCTCCGTCCCGTCACCCCGACGACCGACGGTGTGCCGATAAGGTCAGCCCTGGGCGAGGCCGAGGTCGGAGCGATCCTCCTCCTCGTCGCCGTTGCGGAGCAAGTCGAGGAGCCGCGGATCGGCCGGCACGATCACGCCGGTGGCGCCCGCGCTCTCGAGCTCGTCCCGCATGCGCCGCCACGACTCGCGGTCGGCGGGCATCGCGATTCGGGCCCACACCTCGAATCGCTCGGCGGGCGCCGGCGCCTCTCCGGGCCGGGCGATCCCGTCCAGCGCTGCGCGCAGATGCTCCGGCGATTCGTCGAGGCTGACGAGGCCGTCGGCCAGACGGGCCGCCGTCTGCGCCTGCTTCCGGCCGGCCGTCTCGAGGATGACGCGATGGCCCGCCCGTCGCGCGGCGCCGATCATGGCCTCGACGCCGTTGCCGTGAGCGGCGGCGGCAAGGCTCAGCACCGAGCGCCGGCGCGAGAGCTGAGCCAGCGTCGCCACGCGCATATCGAACGCGGCCGGGACGCTCCGGTCCGCTGCGGTGACCGGCGCGACCAGACGCGCCTGGCCGGTGACCGCCGCGATGCTCGCCAGGAGGAGCCAGGGCTCGTAGCCGTCACCGCCGAGCCACAGCGAGTCGACGCCGGCGGCGTCCAGGGCTCGAGCGTCGGCGAGGTATTCGCCGGTGTCCTCGAACCGGCGGGGAAGTCGCACTCCGATCTTCAGCATGCGCACACGAGCTGCTTCCGGAGCCGCGTCTCTACGTCTGCGCTCCGAAGATCACCACGATCCGGAGGGCCAGGCCCCCGAGCAGCACGAGGCACGAGGCGAGGACCGCCGGGCCGGCGCTCGGGGCGAGCCGGCGCAGCACCAGCGGCACCAGCGTGCCGGCCAGCACGAGCGCCCACAGCAGGAGCCAGCGCGGCTCGAGGAGCCGGGTACCCATGGTGCCCAGGCTCACGAAGAACGCGATGAGCAGCGCCAGCTCGAGCACGATGAAGTACAGGTCGGCGCGTGAGAGCTTCACCTCGGTGCTCTCCTCGCCCGCGGACAGACGCGTCAAGAGACCGAGCGCGGCCGCGGCGACGCTGAGCCCCGACGCCAGGAAGAGCCCGCCCAGCGTCCAGGTGTCGCTCCAGATCGGCTGGTTGCTGACGCTCAGCAGCACGCCCGTGTAGCCGGCGAGGAACAGACCGGAGATCGTGCCGAGGACCAGAAGAAAGCGGCCGAACGCGCCCCGGAAAAGCTGGAAGCGCTCCTCGCCCAGAACGGCCTCGAGAAACGAGAGGAAGGCGAATGCGCTGAAGATCAGAAGAGCCCAGACGCCGACCGACATGGGCGACCAGTACTTGAAGTTGAGGGTCATGGTCCGGGAGTCGATCAGCATGTGCCAGAAGCGCAGGGGCCGTCCGAGGTCCAGGGTGAGCAGGATGGGGCAGATCGCGAGGGCCGGCAGCGCGACGAGGAACGCCAGGCGCGCCGCGCCCGCGTCGCGGCGATCCCCGAACAGGCGCAGGATCGCGCCGAGCGCGTAGGCGCCGCCGGCCAGCCCTCCCAGGAAGAAGTACCAGACGATGTACCACTCCCATTGCGGTGGCGCGACGAAATGCTGCGGCATGGCGCTACTCCTTTCCGCCCCGCTCGCGCAGCGCGATCACCGCGCCGACCAGGCCCAGCACGGCCGCGGCCAGTGAGCCGAGATAGCTCCGGAGATTGTTGCGGCTCGGCAGCACCGCGTTCGCCGCGTCGGGCAGCCCGTACACCTCGGGCTTGTCGGTGAGCAGGAAGAGGGCGTGGAGCCCGCCGTACTCCGTGTCGCCGTAGAGACGCGCCTCCGACATTCCCTGCCCACGCAGCTGATTCAGCCGGGCGCCGGCGATGTCGCGCATCGCGCTCAGGTCGCCGAACTTGATCGACTCGGTCGGACACGCCTTGGCGCACGCCGGCGTCAGGTTGGCCTGTAGCCGGTCGTAGCAGAACGTGCACTTGCGGGCGAGCCCCGTCGTCTCGTCGAAGCCGATGACGTGATAGGGGCAGGCGGCGATGCAATCGCGGCAGCCGTTGCACACGTCGGGCTGGATGTAGACCGTGTCGAACTCGGTCCGGATGATGGCGTTGGTGGGGCACACTTCCATGCAGCTCGCCAGCGCGCAATGCTTGCAGACGTCGCTCATCATGCTCCAGGCGACGCCGCCCTTGGGCGTGCTCCGCTCGTGGAACTGCACGTGGCGCCAGTTCTGCTCGTCGAGCTGGCCGGTGTTGTCGTAGCCGTCGCCGAACCGGGCGGGATGCCCGGGGAGCTGGTTCCACTCCTTGCAGGCGACCTCGCAGGCCTTGCAGCCGATGCAGAGCGTCGTGTCGGTGAAGAAGCCGACCGTTCGCGCCATGGTGGGTTCTCCTATCCGATCGCCATCAGATTGGACACGATCTTCGTGAAGCCACGCTCCTTGACGTAGAGGTCGAGCGGCAGCGCGACGAGCTCGTCGACGACCGGCACGGCCTGGGGCTCCTTGCGAAGATCGATCGTGATCACGTACCGCTTGCACGTTTCACAGCCGTCGGCCCGCAGGTGCGGAAAGCGCTCGGCGTCGGCGAAGATCGGCAGCTTGCCCGTGGTCTGCTCGCCGCAGCCCGGACAGGTCATCCGCTGGTGGATCCAGCTCTCGCCGCAGCGGCAGCACGCGAGCATTCGCGGCCCGCTCACGAGCGTCTCGCCGGCATCGGTCAAGTACGAGAGCTGCGGCAGTCCACCGCAGCGCGGGCACGTGCCTTCCGCGCGCTCGCCGGGACAGGCCTCGCCGGCCGCCGCGCCCAGCGCTTCGAGCACCGGTGCCGACGCGGCCCGCGCCAGGTACTCGTCGACGGCATGCTGCGGCTCGCCCGCGAGCCAGCGGCCGACGAGCTGCACCGGCTTCCCGTCGCGGAGCCGGCCCTGCACGGCAGCCGCCAGCGCCGGAGGGCCGGAGGCCAGCGTCGCTTCCACGACGTCACGCATGATTCGTTCCGCCGCGTACGCGGCGACCCGCGCAGGCTCGGGACGGTCGTCGCGAGCCTTGAGAAAGGCGGGTTCCTGCGCGCCGATCAGCGCTTCGTAGAGACGCAAGAGCTCGGCCGCGAATGGATGGCGAGCGGCGAGCTCGCGGGCCCGGCGCCGCCGCCGGGCCCACGTCTCGGTTGTCGTCGGGAGGGCGACCTCGTTCATCCAATCTTCTCGATGTTCACCAGGAACGCCTTGAACTCCGGCGTGCGTGCGTTGGCATCGCCCACGAACGGCGTCAGCGCGTTGGCGAGCCAGTTGGCGCCCTTGCTCGGGTCCCGGTCGGCGGCGATGCCGACGAAGCCCCAGTGAATCGGGATGCCGATGTGATAGACCTTCTTGCCGTTGACCTGGAGACCGCCCAGGCGCTTGGTCACGACCGCCAGCACCTCGAGCTTGCCGCGCTTGGAGCTGACGCGGACGCGGTCTCCGGTTTTGATGCCCTTCTCCTTGGCGACCTCTTCGGGTATCTCGACGAACGGGCTCGGCTGCAAGCCGACAAGCGCCGGCACGTGCTGGGTGACATAGTGCTCGTGCTCGGTCAGCCGGTAGCTGGTCGCGATGTAGGGATAGTCCTTGGCGGTACCGAAGCGGTTCTCGCGACCGCCCTGCTTGTCGTACAGGAACACGACCGGTGACTCCGACTGCTTGGGATGCAGCGGGTTCTCGACCGGCGATTCGACCGGCTCGTAATGCTCGGGGAACGGTCCGTCGAGCATCGAGCTGGAGAAGAGTCGTCCGACACCCTCGCCGTTCATGATGAACGGCCCCCAGCGCTTGGGATCTTTTGGATCCATCGTCGGCGGGTAGTCGGGGACGTCGCCCTTCCATTTCTTCTCGGTCGCGTCCCACTCGATGCCGGGACGCGATGGGTCCCACGCCTTGCCGTTGAGGTCGGCGGAAGCGCGGTTGTACATGACGCGACGGTTGAGCGGCCAGCTCCACGCCCAGCCGTGATAGAAGCCCATGCCGGTGGGATCGTTCTTCTTCGGGTCCTGGACACCGGCGCGCCGCTTGGACAGGTTGCCGGCCTCCGGATACGAGCCGGTGTAGATCCAGTTGCCGGCGCTGGTCGTGCCGTCGTCCTTGAGGGCGCCGAAGGTCGCCAACCGCTTGCCGGTCGTCAGGTCGAAGCCATTGATCTCCTGACAGAGCTCGTCGAGCTCCGGCTTCAGCGGATCTTTGTAGTTCATGGTGAGCGCGTTCAGCGGGTCCGGGAACTTGCCGCCCTGCTGCGCGTAGAGCTTCTTGACGCGCGCGAACAGGTCGGCCAGCACCCAGTGGTCGTGGCGCGCGCCCTCGGGCTGGATCGCGGCTTCCTTCCACTGCATCCAGCGGCCGCTGTTCACGAACGAGCCGTCCTTCTCGATCCAGTGGGTGCTCGGGACCATGAAGACTTCGGTCTGGATCGTCTTGGGATCCGCGCCCGGCCGCCGCCAGAACTCCGAGCTGGTCGTCGGTAGCGGGTCCATCACCGCCAGCCACTTGAGGTTGGCGAGCGCCTGCATCACCTGGTTGGCATCCGGACCGATGCTGGTCGCGGTCATGCCCGACAGGATCAGGCCTTCCATCTTCTTCTTGAGCGCCTGGTCGTAGATCGAGATCCACGACGAGTTGGTGAACGGCTTGGGAATGAAGTCGAATGCGTACTCGTTCTTGTCGGTCGCCTTGTCGCCGTACCAGGTCTTCAGCAGGCTGACCATGAACTTCCGGTAGTTGGTGCCGAAGAAGTTCCAGGAGTTCGAGTCGAACTTCTTGGGCGCGCTCTGGGTGACATAGTCGTTGAGGTTCTTCTGGCCCGGCGCCGGGATCCGCAGATAGCCGGGCAGGATCTCCCACGAGATCGCGTTGTCAGTGTTGCCCTGGATGTTGGCGTGACCGCGCTCCGCGTTCATGCCGCCGCCCGGGCGCCCCATGTTGCCGAGCAGGAGCTGGAGGATGGCAGCGGTGCGGATGAGCTGGCCGCCGGTCGTGTGGTGCGTGAGCCCGACGGCGTAGACGACGGTCATCACCTTGTCGGGGCGGCCGG
>DASRIY010000370.1:0-4305 GCA_035649755.1 Candidatus Methylomirabilota bacterium | reverse complement strand
CGCGCGGTCGGCCGCCGCTGAGGGCAGAGAAACAGGCCGGACGGTGGCGGCGTCTAAGCTAGTGATGAGACGCATCGTGCCGGTCGTCGTTGTCTCGTTGCTGGCCGGGGGGGCCGTCCTCGGCTATCTCTACACGCAGAGTCGGGGCAGCGCCCCAAAGTACCGGACCGCGGCGGTCGAGCGCGGTCCCCTCACCGCCGCGGTCTCGGCAACCGGCAGCCTCAACGCCGTCGTCGTCGTCCAGGTCGGCAGCCAGGTTTCCGGACAGATCAAGGAGCTGAAGGTCGACTTCAACTCGATCGTCAAGAGGAACCAGGTCATCGCGCGGATCGACCCGGACATCTTCGAGGCCAAGGTGAACCAGGCGACGGCCGATGTGGACTCCGCCCGCGCGGCCGTTCTGAACCAGGAGGCCCAGGTCGAGCGCGCCCGGGCCGACGTCGACAACGCCCGCGCCGCGCTCGTCGAGGCCAAGGCGTTCACCGCCAAGGCCCAGGTGCAGTCCGTCGACGCCAAGCGAGACTACGACCGCAAGACAGAGCTCTTCGCCCGGCAGCTCATCGCCAACAGCGATCTCGACACATCGCAGGCCACCTACGACGCGGCAGTCGCCCAGCTGGACTCGACGCGGGCGCGCGAGCAGGCGCTGGGGTCCGGGATCCAGTCGGCGGTCGCGCAGCTCCGCGTGGCGCAGGCGGCCCTCGAGTCGGCGCGGGCCCAGGTGAAGCAGAAGGACGCTGCGCTGAAGCAGGCGCAGGTCGATCTCGACCACACCACCATCCTGGCGCCGGTCGACGGCGTGGTCGTCTCGCGCCAGGTCGACGTCGGCCAGACCGTCGCGGCGAGCCTGCAAGCGCCGGTGCTCTTCACCATCGCGCAGGACCTCACGCGGATGCAGGTCGAGACGAGCGTGGACGAGGCGGACATTGGGCGGCTCAAGCTCGATGATCGCGCCACCTTCACGGTCGACGCGTTTCCGGGTGACATGTTCACGGGGACCGTGACGCAGATCCGCAAGGCGCCACAGGTGGTCCAGAACGTCGTGACCTACACGGTCATCGTGGGTGTCGACAACCCATCGGGAAAACTCATGCCGGGGATGACGGCCAACGTGAAGCTGGTCGTCGCCCAGAAGCCGAGCGCGCTCAAGGTACCGAACGCGGCCCTGCGATTCCGGCCGGCCGGCGTCGACGCCGCAACGCCGACCACGGCTGAGCCCGGCGCGGCGGCGAGCGGTGGTACGCCCTCGACCGACCAGCTTCGCGAGCTCCTCGTCAAGGGGCTCGGCCTGACCCAGGAGCAGCAGAAAAAGCTCGAACCGATCCTTCGGGATAGCCGTGAGCAGCTCCGCGGGGTTCAGGGATTGCCGGAGGGCGAGTGGCGGTGGCGGTCCCGGATCATCCGCGAAGCCCAGCGCGCGCGCATCCGCGACATCCTCACCGACGAGCAGAAGGGGCGCTACGAACAGATCACCGCGGCTCGCGGCGAGGCGCGAAGCGGCACCGCTGGACGCGTCTGGATCATCGGTCGGGACGGCAAGCCCGCCCCAATCGTGCTCACGCTCGGGCTCAGCGACGGCGCTTCGACCGAAGTGCTGCGTGGAGACGTGCAGGAGGGCCAGGAGGTGATCGTCGGCTCCGTCGGCGGAAGCAGTCGCGGCGCCCAGCCCCAGCAAGGCGCGCCGCGTCTCAGGCTCTAGCGGTGCCGGCGCCCATCATCGTCGCCGAAGGGCTGACGAAGGACTATCATCTCGGTCCGCACACCGTGCACGCGCTCCGCGGCTTGTCGGTAACGATCGACCGCGGCGAGTTCGTCGCAGTCATGGGTCCCTCAGGCTCCGGCAAGTCGACGTTCATGAATCTCCTGGGCTGCCTCGACACGCCCAGCGCCGGACGCTACGAGCTCGACGGCGAGGACGTCGCCGGCCTCTCCGCGGACGAACTCGCGAGGATCCGGAACCGGAAGGTCGGGTTCGTGTTCCAGCAGTTCAATCTACTGCCGCGAACCACGGCGCTCGAGAACGTCGAGCTGCCGCTGCTCTACGCCGCGCTGCCCGCTCGCGAGCGGCGCACCCGGGCCCAGCAACGGCTCGCGGCGGTCGGCCTTTCCGACCGCGCCGGACACCACCCGAGCCAGCTGTCCGGCGGCCAGCAGCAGCGTGTCGCCATCGCGCGCGCCCTAGTAAACGACCCCGCGGTCATCCTGGCCGACGAGCCCACCGGCAACCTCGATACGCGAACCAGCGTGGAGGTGCTGGCGCTCCTGCAGCGTCTGAACCGCGAGGGGCTCACGATCGTACTCGTCACCCACGAGCACGACATCGCCGCCTATGCGAGCCGTAGCCTCACCTTCCGCGACGGCCGCCTCAGGGGCGACGAGCGCTCCGCAGAGCCGCGCGATGCGGTCGCCATGCTGGCCGAGCTGCCGGCCGACGACGAGGACGCGGCGTGAGCGTCTGGCAGAGCGTCCGGATCGCCGGCCGGGCGCTCCGGGTGAACAAGCTCCGAAGCGCCCTCACCATGCTCGGCATCATCTTCGGCGTGGCGGCGGTCATCGCTATGGTCGGCGTCGGCGCGGGGGCCCAGGCCCGCGTCGCCGAGCAGATCCAGAGCCTCGGGTCGAATCTGATCATCGTCCTGTCCGGCAGCTCCAACGCTTCGGGCGTCCGGCTCGGCACGGGGAGCCAGCTCTCGATCACGGAGGACGACGCGACGGCGATCGCCCGCGAGGTGGCCAGCGTGCAGGCGGCC
Source organism: Candidatus Methylomirabilota bacterium (assembly GCA_035649755.1). GTDB lineage: Bacteria > Methylomirabilota > Methylomirabilia > Rokubacteriales > CSP1-6 > AR31. Next base: position 1,555 of record DASRIY010000370.1, on the reverse strand, counting down.
GCCCCTTCCGTGCGCGGTGGCGCGCAGGTGGTCTACGGGAGCCTGAACTGGAGCACGCAAATCCAGGGCGTCACGCCCTCGTACTTCGAGGCGCGCGACTGGCCCGTCGACGAAGGACGCCCGATCCTCCAGGAGGACGTGGACGGCGCGACCAAGGTCGCGCTGCTCGGCCAGACAACAGCGCTCAACCTCTTCGGCGAGTCGGACCCGATGGGCCAAATCATCCGCATCAAGAAGGTGCCGTTCGCCGTCATCGGCGTCCTGTCGCGCAAGGGACAGAACTCCTGGGGGCAGGATCAGGACGATCTCATCCTGGTCCCGCTGACGACCGCGAAGAAGAAGGTGCTCGGCGTCAGCCAGGCCAACGCCCGCGCGGTCAGCGTGATCTCCGTCAAGGTCCGACCCGGCGGGGACATGACCGAAGCCGAGGACCAGATCCGCGTGCTGCTCCGACAGCGCCACCGCTTGCAGCCGTTCCAGGACGACGACTTCTGGCTCCGGAACCTCTCGGAGATTCTCCAGACTCAGGAGGATTCCTCGCGCGTGATGACGTATCTGCTGGCGGCGATCGCCTCCGTGTCCTTGCTGGTAGGCGGGATCGGCATCATGAACATCATGCTGGTGTCGGTGACGGAGCGCACGCGCGAGATCGGGCTGCGGATGGCGGTCGGCGCGCGCCGGCGGCATATCCTGCTTCAGTTCCTCATCGAGGCCGTCACGCTCTCGCTCATCGGCGGCATCATCGGCATCGCGCTCGGGCTGGGCGGCTCGCGGGCCATCAGCTATTTCGCCGAGTGGCGGACGCTGGTCAACCCCGAGTCGATCGTGATCGCCTTCGGCTTCGCCGCGGGCATCGGCATCTTTTTCGGCTTCTACCCTGCTCGTAAAGCTTCGCGGCTCGATCCTATCGAGGCTCTTCGGTACGAGTAGACGGGGCCGGGCCGGGGCGCGCGGGGCCCCTGTCGGGATCCGACTGCTTTTATCGCTGGCCGGCTGTTTCCGAAGCTAAGCGCCTGAGCTGCGCTGACTACACGGATCCCGACAGGGGCCCCGCGCGCCCCCGGCCCGGCCCCTCCCCTTGCCTGTGCCTCGATCCGACGGTTGCGGCTCGGCAGGGAGGCAGTCCGGGGTTCTGGCGTCGCAAAACTCGGTTGGGTGTCGGGCGTTTGTTATCGTCTAGAGCGATGGGGCGTGCGCGGCGCGCAGCGACTCCGCGGAAGGCGGCCACTCGGCGCAAGACGGCCACTCAGCGCAAGTCGGCCGCTCGGCGGAAGACGGCTCGGCGGCCGGTGGCGAAGAAACGGGCTTCACGGGCGCGTAAGCCGAAGGCGCGGACTGCGACGGAGCGCCGTCAGACGGCGCGGAGCACGAAGGCGCGTCGGCCGGAGCTAGTGCAGAAGTCGGCGGGTCCTCCGGCGGCGCTGAAGGCTCGGATGCCGCGGCCGGCGTCGGCGGAGATGCTGCTGCTCGAGCTGGCCAAGGAGCTCGCCGTGCTTGCGCGCGATGCGGAGCCGGTCCGGGCCCTCTCCATGCCCCTGCAGCGGCTCGCCGACGC
>DASRIY010000369.1:0-5937 GCA_035649755.1 Candidatus Methylomirabilota bacterium | reverse complement strand
GAGCGCCAGGATGACGTCCGCCCGGTCGAGCCGATGGACGGTGTGCGCGTCCCGGCCGAAGGCGAGCCGCGCGCCGGCCGTGGCGTTGGCGGTCGGCATCAACGGCTCCCACTGATGCCACCGCGCCGCGGGCAGCGATCGCAGGATCGCGCGCCGCTGGGCCGCCAGTGTGGGTGACGTGACGGTGTCGCTCAGGATTCGTACGCCGGCGCCGCCGCTCGCGCGCTCGGCGTCGACGGCGGCGCGCAATGCCCGGATGAAATCCTCGTACTGCCGTACCTCGCCGCGTTCGGTGGTTTCTCGGGCGCGATCGGGATCGTAGAGCGTCAAGATCGACGCCTGCGAGAAGAGGTCGGTCGAGCCCCTGCCGGCCGGGTGACTCGGGTTCCCCTCGATCTTGGTCGGTCGCCCTTCGTGGCTCTCGACCAGGACGCCCGTGCTGAAGCCGTCGAGGGCGATGGCCGTGGCGAAATACAGAGGCTTGCCCGGCACCACGGATTCCGGCGCGCGAACGTACGGCACGATCGGCTCGCTCGGCGGCCGGCTGCACCCGCCGCCACCGGCGAATGCCAGCGAGGCCCCCATGATGCCGAGAAAGCCGCGCCGGGTCAGCGCGTCGGGCGAGCCGGCCGGAGCCGACGAAGGCGGCTGCGCGGCGCCCGGGTCCTCCAGGATTCGCCAGTATTCACGGCCGGAGTCGGAATGGTCCGACCGGAGATTCAGCGGTGACATATCGAGCAGTCCGTCTTGCGCTGGATGTCATAGGCCTGCACCAGCCGTGAGCCGAGCGCGATCTGGTCATTGCCCGGCGGACGCCATCCCATGGTGAACACCTGATCCCGCGGTCGGACCTGGCGCTCGGGATGACGATGGCACTCCAGGCACCAGTCCATCTGCAGCGTGTTGACGCGCCACAGGAGCGGCATCCGATCGACGCGCCCGTGACAGGTCTCGCAGCCGACGCCCTTAGCGACGTGGATGCTGTGGTCGAAGTAAACGAAATCCGGTAGGTCGTGCACCCGCTTCCACGCGATCGGCGCGCCGGTCCGATAGCTCGTCCGGATCGGCTCGAGCATCGGGCTCTCGTTCCAGATCTGGCGGTGGCAGTTCATGCAGATCTCGATGGACGGCATGCCGGCGAACGGCGATTCCTCGACCGACGTGTGGCAGTAGCGGCAGTCGATGCCGTCGTCTGCGACGTGATGCTTGTGACTGAAGAAGACGGGCTGCGCCTGGACGACGCCGACGTCCGTCACCAGCGACGATCTCTGCACGATGGCGACGGTCGTCGGAATGCCGATCGCGAGCAGCACGAGCGTGGCGATCGCGACCCGGGCGAGCGAATCGGCGGAGGGACGGAAGATCTGCGGCATCCACGTCTAGACGCGTCGTGGCTCATCCGCGGTTTGTGAGAACACGGCCGTCCGGCGTGCATTCGACATGCCACGGCCTGCCGCCGCCGATCGTTCTCGATCCTCGCCGACGCAGCAGCCGATCGTCAGGGGAGATGCGGAGTTCGCGGCGTCAGGAAATCTACGGATGCGAAGCTACGGACGAAATCACCTTGAGGCCGACCGTGTTCGTGTAGCGCTTACACGAAATAACGATAACGACTCGGAAAGAAATACATCACGCAATCGTGCACTTCTCATGTGGTTCGTCACCGCGGGCTCCGCGAAGTGCCTCAACACCGAGCGATTCGTGCGACGTTCGCGCTCGCGCCGTCGGGCGCGGCAATCGAACCGTCCGTGGTACGTCCAATGCACAGCCGTTCCTCTCGTGGACGCAGCGTTGTTGGTTGCCGGTCGTGAAGAGTTCGGCATCGCGCATCAGGTGATCGAGATCTGTGCGGCGGCGAGCGGCGGCGCCAGGATCACGCGTGTCGTCCTCGAGATCGGCAAGCTCTCGGCGGTGCTGCCCGACGCCGTCCGGTTCTGCTTCGACGCGGCCACGGAAGGGACGCCGGCCGAGGGAGCCGAGCTCGAGATCATCGAGGTGCCCGGGCTCGTCCGCTGCGAGGACTGCGGACGCGAGATGACCCGGGACCGGCCGCTCGGGCACTGCGCGTGCGGCGGCTCGTCGTTCGAGTCGCTGGCCGGGGACGAGCTGCGGATCAAGGCGATGGACGTCAACGTCAACAGCAAGGAGTGAAAGTTTCATGAAACGCGCACACACGATGATCGCGACCGTCGCGGCGCTCGGCGTGCTGGCCCTGGCCTGGACGGCGGCCGCGCAGCAGAGCGCTCCGACGAACACCAAGGTGCAGCGCACCGACCGGAACTTCATCATGAAGGCGGCCGAGGGCGGGAAGGAAGAAGTCGAGCTCGGCCGGCTGGCCCAGAGCAAGGCCTCCAACGAGGCGGTCAAACAGTTCGCCCAGCGGATGGTGGAGGACCACGGCAGCGCCAACAAGGAGCTGATGGAGCTGGCCGCGAACAAGGGCGTGAAGCTCGACGACAAGGCGCCGAAGAAGAATCCGATGATGGACCGACTGAGCAAGCTGCAGGGCGCGGACTTCGATCGCGAGTACGTCAAGGAGATGGTCAAGGACCACAAGAAGGACGTCGCGGAGTTTCGCCGCATGCACTCCGGCGCGGTCGATCCGAATCTGAAGGCGTGGATCGACAAGACCCTGCCGACGCTCGAGGATCACCTGAAGACGATCGAAGGCATCCAATCACAGATCGCCTCGGCCAAGAAGTAGGAGAGCCGATGCCGCCGCGCGCACTGTGGAAGGGATCCATCAGCTTTGGCCTCGTGACGATTCCGATCAGTCTCGTGTCGGCAACCGAGCCGCGCGAAACGCTCGCGTTCAACCTGCTCCACCGCAAGGACGGCAGCCGCATCGTCGAGAAGCGCTTCTGCGCGAAAGAGGACGTCGAGGTGCCCTGGAAGGACATCGTCAAGGGCTACCAGTACGCCAAGGACCAGTACGCCGTCCTCACCGATGAGGACTTCGCCAGGGTGCGTGTGCCGGCCACCCAGACGTTCGACATTCGACGGTTCGTCCCGGCCGCAGACGTCGAGGATCTGTATTTCAACTCCCCGTACTACGTCACGCCTCAGGGGAAGCCGGGGTTGAAGGCCTATGCGCTGCTCCGTGACGCGTTGCAGGAGACCGAGAAGCTGGCCATCGGCACCATCGTGCTCCGCCAGCGGGAACACCTGGCTGCCCTGGAGCCCGTCGACCAGGCGCTCGTGCTCACGACCATGCGCTTCGCGCACGAGATTCGCCGGGTGAAGGATCTCGGTCTGCCGGCGTCCGGCAAGGGCTGGACCGATGCGGAGATGAAGCTGGCTCGGCATCTCGTCGACACGCTTTCCGGCGAATGGGATCCGAGCGAGTACCGCGACACCTACACCGAGGCGTTGCGGAAGATGGTCGCGGCCAAGGCTAAGGGCAAGGAGACAACCGCGCCCGAAATGCCCACGCCCGCCCGCGTGACGGATCTGATGGAGGCGCTCAAGCGCAGTCTCGAGAAGGGGCCGGGGCGGCTCGCCAGGGCGGCGGGCCGCCGCCGGAGCACTCACAAGGCAAGAGTCGCCTGAGCCGTCGGCTCGGTACGATTTACCGTGTAAGTGCTTCCGCTTCTCGTGTGGGCCTCACACCTGGTGTGGGCCTCGTCTCGGGTCAGCGAAGCAGGCGCCGGACGAGCTCGGTGATCGTCCCGTACACGAGGTGCAGACCGAATTCTTCCGCTTCCTTGGCCGCGGGCTGACGCACGGGAGACTCGGCCAGGCCGAGCGCCGGCAGGGTGACGACGTGCGCGCCGAGCCAGACGGCCGCGCCGAAAGGAAGCCCGAACGCCCTGGACACCATCGGGATGATCTCGGCGGCCGCGCCGTAGACCGCGCCGACCACGGCGCCGAACGCGTAGTGAACGACGGACCCTGCCGGCGCCTTCTCCGCCTCGCGGAGCCGATGTCCGACCAGACTCGTTGCAGCGGCCGCGACCTTGACCGTCGCATCGTCCGGTTTCGACTGACCGCCTTCGCGATCTCCGTCCGCGAGCACGGTGTGCATCAGACTCATCGCTCCCGCCGCCAGCAGGCCGCCTAGCAGACCGGCTGCTGCCCCGCGTACCGCATCTCCGCTTCGCATGATTCGTCAAGGCTGCAAGGGCTGTGCCCGAGGTGCTCGCGGCGGTGGACGATGACAGGCCGCCGTGGAAAGATGGTTTCATGGGGCTCGGCGAGTATCGTCGCAAGCGCGATTTCAAGCGGACCCCCGAGCCAGCGGGAGAGGTCGCGGCCGAGCCGCGCGCAGAGTCGCGCGCGTTCGTGGTCCAGAAGCACAGGGCCTCGCGCCTGCATTACGATTTTCGGCTCGAGCTCGAGGGCGTGCTCAAGAGCTGGGCCATCCCGAAGGGCCCCAGCCTCGATCCGGCCGATAAGCGCCTGGCGATGCACGTCGAGGATCATCCGCTGGAGTACGGCGACTTCGAGGGCATCATTCCCAAGGGTCAGTACGGTGGCGGCACCGTGCTGTTGTGGGACCGCGGCACCTGGGAGCCCGTCGGCGATCCGCACAAGTCCTACCGCGCCGGCTCGATGAAATTCAGGCTCCACGGCCAGAAGCTCCGCGGCGGCTTTGCGCTCGTGAAGATCGGCGGCCGGCGGCAAGCCCGAGACGAGGACCGCAGCTGGCTGCTCATCAAGGAGCGAGACGCGGAGGCCGAGTCGAGCGGCTCCGCGCCGATCGTCGAAAGTCAGCCGGCGAGCGTTGCGTCCGGCCGGAGCATCGAGCAGATCGCCGCGGCGGAAGATCGTGTGTGGCACTCCAACCGGGACGGTGACGACGCAAAGGCGACGGCGTCCCCGATCGAGGTGCCGGGCGCGCGACAGGCGGCGCTACCGAAATTCGTTCAGCCCGAGCTCGCCACGCTCGTCGAGCGACCGCCCGAGGGCGACAGCTGGCTTCACGAGCTGAAGCATGATGGCTATCGCATGCTCGCCCGGCTCGACCACCGTCGGGCACAGCTCTGGAGTCGGAACGCGCGCGACTGGACCGAGAGCTTTCCCGACGTCGCCGCGGCGGTCGCGCGTCTTCCGGCCGAGCAGGCGATCCTCGACGGTGAGGTCACCGTGCTCTTGCCCGACGGCACCAGTAGCTTCCAGGCGCTTCAGAACTTCATGTCGGGTACAGAGGGCGGCCGGCTCGCCTACATGATCTTCGATCTCTTGTATCTCGACGGCCGCGATCTCACCGGCGCGAGGCTCGAGGACCGCAAGGCGGCGCTCGCGCGTCTGCTTGGCTCGGCCACTGACAAGGCCGCGGTGCTCCGGTACAGCGACCATGTCGTCGGGTCGGGCGCCGAGTTTCTCGAGCAGGCGTGCCGGCTCGGGCTCGAGGGCATCGTCTCGAAGCGGCGCGACGCCCCCTATCGCGGCACGCGCGGCGGCGACTGGCTGAAGATCAAGTGCCTGGCGCAGCAGGAGATCGTCATCGGCGGCTACACCGAGCCGGAAGGCTCACGCGTCGGGATCGGCGCGCTGCTCGGCGGCGTGTACGAGGACGGCCGCCTGGTCTACGTCGGCAAGATCGGCACGGGCTTCGACACGCGCACGCTGCGTGACCTCAAAGCGCGTCTCACGCGTCTCACGCAGAAGACCAATCCGTTCACCGCGCGCCCGCCGGGCGCGGCGCGCGCGCACTGGGTCAAGCCCGAGCTCGTCGCGCAGGTGAAGTTCAGCGAGTGGACGAGCGACGGCAAGCTTCGCCAGCCCGCGTTCCAGGGCCTCCGTGCCGACAAGCCCGCCACCGCCGTCGTCCGCGAGCGGCCGTCGAGAGTCGTCCGCGAGCGGGCATCGAAAGTCGTCCGCGAGCGGCCGTCGAAAGGCGTGCGCGAACGGCGGTCGAAAGTGGAGAACGATCGGAAGCAGCCGGCGGCGCCGCCGGCCGCGCCAGGCGAGCCGACGGTGGCCGGCGTCCGGCTC
>DASRIY010000368.1:0-4603 GCA_035649755.1 Candidatus Methylomirabilota bacterium | reverse complement strand
CGGGTTCCACCGGCCGGCGGAGGCGCCGGGAGAAGGCCGCCGCCGCCTCCGCCTAGCCGGCGCCGCTACTTCACGTTCTGGCGGAAGAACGCGAGCGTCCGCCGCCAGGCGTCGTCCGCCGCCGTCTTGTTGTACGCGGTCGTGTTCTCGTCGTTGAAGAACGCGTGGTCGACACCCGGATAAATGTGGGTCTCGACATGCTTGCCCGCCTTCTTGATCGCCGCGTCCAGATCCTTGGCGACCTGCGGCGTCACGAACCCGTCCTTCTCGGCGAAGAGGCCGAGCACAGGACCGGAGAGCTTCGTGTAGTCGGGCTTCACGTTCGGATGGACGCCGTAGAAGTTGACGCAGGCGCCGACGGTGGAATTGAGCGTGGCGGCGTAGAGCGCGAGCTGGCCGCCCATGCAGAAGCCGACGGCGCCGAGCTTCTGGGTCGACGACCTTCCCTGCAAGTACGTGGCGGCTCCCCGCAGATCCTTCTCCGCCTGGCCGATGTTGAGGGCCATGAAGAGCTTGCCGGCGCCGTCCGGCTCGTCGGCCGTCTTGCCGTGGTACATGTCCGGGGCGAGCGCCGTGAATCCCTCCGCGGCGAAGCGGTCGCAGACGTTCTTGATGTGGCCGACGAGACCCCACCACTCCTGGATCACCAGCAGGCCCGGACCCTTCCCGGAGGCCGGTGTCGACAGATAGGCGGCCGTCTTGCCGCCGTTCGACGCGAACTCGACCATTGTTCCAGCCATCTCATCCTCCTGGATTGCTCGCGCCGGTGACCGGCACGATCTTCACGGCAACGACACGCCGGGTGTCGGCCTCCAGCACGGTGATCGCGTAGCCCGGCACCTGGAACACCTCGCCGGGCCGGGGAATGCGGTGCAGCGTGGCGAGCACGAGCCCGGCGACCGTCTCGTAGTCCCGCTTGGGCAGCGCCCAGTCGAACGCCTCGTTGAGCTCGTCGATATTGGCGCGCGCGGCGACGCGGTAGCTCCCGTCCGGCAGCCGCTCGGCCACCGCCGGCGCCCGCTCGTGCTCGTCGTGAATGTCGCCGACGATCTGCTCGAGGACGTCCTCGAGCGTCACGACGCCGGTCGAGCCGCCGTACTCGTCCACGACCACGGCCATGTGGGTGCGATCGCGCTGCATCTCGCGGAGCAGGTCGTCGATGCGCTTGGTTTCGGGCACATAGTACGGTGGATGCTTCAGCTCGTCCAGGGTGCCCGCCGCCGTGCCGCGGCGCAGCAGGTCCTTGGCGCCGACCACGCCTACGATGTTGGTCTCCCGCTGGACGTAGATCGGGATCCGCGAGAACCCGCGCTCCATCATCAGCGCGGCCGCCTCGCGGGGCGACGCCGTGTCGGGCAGCGTGGCCACCTCGACCAGCGGCACCATGACCTCCCGCACCGTCGTGTCGCCGAGGTCGAAGATCTTGTCGATCAGCTGCGCCTCGTGGGTCGTCACGTCGGCCTCGTCCGGCTGCATCTGGAGCAGCGCCTTCAGCTCCTCGCGTGAGACGAACGAGCGCATGTCGAGCTCGCGGCCCCCGAACGTACGCAGGATGGCGCCGACGACGAAGTTCGCGAACGCCACGAACGGCACCAGCAAGCTCGCCGCCCAGGTGAGCGGCCGGTAGAGCGTCAGGATCAAGCTCGTCGCCCACTCGCGGGCTACCGCCTTCGGGATGATCTCGCCGAAGACCAGCATCACCGGGGTCAACAAGATCGTCGCCAGCACGGGCGCCCACGCTCCGAGCACGGGCAGGAGGGTCCACGTCAAGGCCGAGCCCGCGACGATGTGGGACATCGTGACGCCGATCATCGCCGTCGAGAGCGCGCGCTCGGGCTGGCGGAACGCCTCGAGGTAGAGCGCGGCGGTCGAGCTGCCTTCCTCGGCCAGGTGCCGCAGGCGCAGCCGGTTGGCGGCGATGAACGCCATCTCGGCCGCCGAGAAGAACATCGTCAGCAGGAGACAGAGGCCGGCGAGCCAGAGGAGACTCACGCGGCGGCCTCCTTCGGGGCGGGCTTCTTGAGGGAGACGAGCACCTCGAGAATGCGCGTGCGCTCCACTTTCTCGACCGTCAGCCACGCCTCCGGCGTCTCGGTGCGCTCGGACCGCCGCGGCACGCGCCCGAAGAGGTCGAGCACCCACCCGCCGACCGTGTCGTAGACCTCGTTGGCGACCTTGAGCCCGGTGACGGCATTGAGGGCCTCGATGGGCAGCTTGCCGGCGACCCGGAACGTCTTCGCGTCGACCCGCTGGATCAGCCGCTCGGGCTTCTCGTACTCGTCCGAGATCTCGCCCACCAGCTCTTCCAGCAGGTCCTCGAGGGTCACCAGGCCCGCAGTACCGCCGTACTCGTCGACGACGATCGCCATGTGCAGGCGCTTGGCCTGGAACTCCTGGAGGAGCGTGTCGGCGCGCTTGGACTCCGGCACGAAATACGGCGGATGCAGATGGGCCCGGAAATCGAAGCCGACCGGCAGCCCGTCCATGTAAGGCAGCAAGTCCTTGGTGTAGAGGATGCCCACGATGACGTCGATCGAGCCTTCATAGACCGGCACCCGCGAGTGCAGATGCTCGCGAAGCGCCGGCAGGATCTGTGCCGCCGGTGTTGCGACGTCGAGGCAAATCATGTCCGGGCGCGGCACCATGACCGACCGGACGAAGGTGTCCTCGAGCTCGAAAACCTTGTGGATCATCTCGCGCTCCGCGCGCTCGACCACGCCCTCGCTGGCGCCGACGTCGACCAGCGTCCGCAGCTCCTCCTCGCTGAGCGTCGATTGCTCGACCCGTCCTTGGCCAAGGAGACCGACGGTCAGCGCCGTCAGTCCGGCGAGCGCGGCCCGCACGGGTGCCAGAACCACGCCGAGCCACGCGACCGGCCGGCCGGCGAAGGCCAGGAACCGGTCCGGGTACTTGACCGCCAGGGTCATGGGCAGCACTTCGCCGAAGGTCGTGAGCACGAAGATGAGCACGATCATCTCGACGAGCACGCCCCAGCTCGGACCGAAGAGGCTGTCGGCGATGGTCGCCGCGATCGCGGCGGCGCTGATGTTGATCACGGTGATGCCGACCAGCAGCGTGACGAGCAGCTCGTGCGGGCGCTCGATGAGCGGCTTCGACGCGCCCTCGGGCTTCGGCGTGCCCTCGGGGTCGTCGGGGTCGGCGACGTGCCGGAGACGCGCCCGGCCGAGCGAGAAGTACGCGGCCTCGGCCCCGGTGAGGATCGCCGAGCAGACGATGAGCACGCCCAGCGCGAAGAACCGGAGGCCGAGATGCTCAGCCACGGGCGCGCCCCGTCACGAAGTGCTCGAACCCCCCGCGGATGGCGACCGCGCGCCCGCCGGCGTCGAGATACCGGATGCCGTCGCCCGCCGCCGTCATCTCGCCCACGGCCGTGAGCCGCGTGCCCATCGCGTCAGCGAGGCCCGAGGCCAGCCGATCGAGGGCTCCGGGCTCACAGGTGAGCAAGAGCTCGTAGTCCTCGCCGCCGCCCGTGGCCCAGGCGAGCGCGTCCGCCCCGAGGGCCTTCGCGATCGCGTGTACGGTGGGGCTGACCGGGAGCCGGTCGAGCTCCACGCGCGCGCCGACAGCGCTCTCCTCGCACAGGTGGCCGAGGTCGGTCGCCAGGCCGTCGGAGAGATCGATCATCGAGGTGACCCCGCCGGCAGCCGCGAGCCACTGTCCTTCCCGGGTTCGCGGCCGGGGTCTCAGGTGCGCGCTGGTCGCGTCCAGCCGGGTCGCGTCGGCCACGCCTGCCGGCGCGGAAGCGGCTTCCAGAAGCGCGAGCCCGGCGGCCGATCGGCCCACCGTGCCGGTGACGGCGATGACGTCTCCCATCCTGGCGGTCGACCTCATGAGCGGCTTTCCGGCCGCGTCGCCGAGCAGCGTGATGTTGACGATCCAGCCCCGGGGCGATGCGGCGGTGTCGCCGCCGACCACGACCACGTCGTGCTCCCTGGCGAGCGCCAGGACGCCCGCGTAGAAGGCCTCGCCCTCGTCGAGACCGACGCCTTCGGGACAGGCCAGCGCGATCAGCGCCCACCGGGGCCGGCCGCCCATCGACGCGATGTCCGACACGTTCACGGCGAGCGATTTCCACCCGATGTCCTCGGGCGTGGCCCAGCGCCGGCGGAAGTGGACATCCTCGATGAGGAGGTCGGTCGTTGCCAGCAGCACCCGGCCGGACTCGGGCTCGAGGATCGCGCAGTCATCGCCGATGCCCAGCCGAACTCCTGGCGCCTTCCGGGCCGTCCGCCGGATGATCTCGATCAGGCGCCGCTCGGTCGCAGGAGCGGCGCTCATCGAGAAGAGATGCGTCGTCTGTCTGAGGTGCTGATGCGATCCCCGCCCGCGGGGACTGCTAAGCGAGCGCGTCGAGCTTGGCTTGCAGCTTCGCGCGGGGCACCGCGCCGATCACCTGGTCGGCGACCTTGCCCCCCTTCACGAGGAGAATCGTCGGAATCGAGCGGATGCCGTAGCGCGCGGCGAGACCGGGGTTCTCGTCCACGTTGACCTTCGCGAGCGTGATCTTGCCCGCGGACTCCTTGGCGATATCCTCGAGCACGGGCGCAATGGCTTTACAGGGGCCGCACCATTCGGCCCAGAA
>DASRIY010000367.1:0-11769 GCA_035649755.1 Candidatus Methylomirabilota bacterium | reverse complement strand
GCAAATCGGTCGCCGGCACCAATTCGCCCTCCGGCCTCTATCAGTGCAAGCCGCTCGGCTCCAACGACTGGATCTACATCACGACGAGCCGCGGCAACCCGGAGCACTGGGGCCGCCTCATGAAGCTGATCGGCCGCGAGGAGCTGATCGACGACCCACGCTATGCCACAGGCGCTGCCCGGGTGGAGCACGAGGCCGAAGTCGACGCGATCATTACCGAGTGGACCCGACAGCACACCAAGGAAGAGGCGATGACCTTGATCAGTGGTGTGGGGGTGCCGGCCGGCGCGGTCTTCGACACGATGGAGCTCCAGAACGATCCGACGTTCGAGAAGCGCGGCATCATGCAGGTGATGGAGCACTCGAAGGGTCCGTTCAAGATGCCGACGTGGCCGGTGCGGGTCGACGGCAAGACGGCGCGGATCAAACCCTCACCACTGCTCGGCGAGCACGGCGCCGAGGTGCTGAGCACCTGGCTCGGCATCGGCGAGGCCGAGCTGGGCACGCTGAAGAGCGAGGGCGTCTTGTAGATGGAAAAGCTTCAGGGCCGCGTGGCGGTCGTGACCGGCGCGGCGAGCGGGATCGGCCTGGCGCTCGCCGAGCGCTTCGCTGCGGAGGGCATGAAGGTCGTGATGGCCGACATCGAGGCGGCCGCACTCGATTCCGCCGCCGCCGCCGTGCGGGCCAAGGCGACGGCCGTGCACGCCGTGCGGATCGACGTCTCGCGAGCCGAGGACGTCGAGCGGCTCGCGCGCGAGACCTACGCCGCCTTCGGCGCGGCCCACGTGGTGTGCAACAACGCCGGCGTGGCGGTCATCGGCGCCGTCCACGAGCATTCGCTGGCGGACTGGCAGTGGGTCATCGGCGTGAACCTCTGGGGCGTCATTCACGGCGTGCGCGCGTTCGTCCCGCGCATGCTGGCGGGCGGCGACGAGGGCCACATCGTGAACACGGCGTCGATGGCGGGGCTCAGCACCGCGCCGTTCATGTCGGTCTACGACGTCACCAAGCACGGGGTCGTCGCGCTGTCCGAGTCGATGTTCAAGGAGTTCGAGGCCACCGGAGCGCCGATCAGCGTCTCGGTGGTGTGCCCCGGCCTGATCAACACCAGCATCATGCGCTCGTCACGCAACCGCCCGCCCGAGCTCAGCGAGGAGGGCAAGGCCGGACCGATGGCCCAGGCCTTCGGCCAGGCGCTCGGCGATCGGCTCACTGGCGGCTATCCGCCGTCGGAAGTCGCCGACCAGGTCGTGCGCGGGATTCGCGAGAAGCGGTTCTACGTGGTACCGGCGCAGCCGGAGGTGCGCAAGGCCGCCACCATCCGCGCCCAGGACATCATCGAGCTGCGCAATCCGACGCCGCGTCGATAGCGCGGGCGCGCGGGGCTAGAAGCCCGTCCACTTCATCGAGAGATCTACCACCTGCTCGTCGCGCAGGACGGTGGCGCGGAGATCCTCGCCTGGCTTGAGCGTCTCGATCGCCTTGCGCACCGCCGGGATGTCCTCGTTGGACATCATCGGAATTCCCAGAACGCTGAGCATGATGTCGCCGCCCACGACGATCTGCTGCCCCTCCACGATCCCGATCCGGTCGCCGCCGCGCACGCCGAGTCGTGCCGGGATCGAATCCTTCGCGACCTGTTTGACCAGGAACCCGCCCTCTTGCGGCACCTTGAGCGCCTGGGCCATGGGGCCCGATACGAGCAGCACGTCGAGCCCGAACCACCGGCGATTGCCTTCGAGCAGCAGCTTCTTCACGGTATTCGCGGTCACGATGAATCCGAGGCCTTCGCTGCCGCCCGACTTGGTGATGTTGTGGCTGACGATCCCGATCAGGTCGCCCGCGCGGCTGAACATCGGTCCGCCGGAGTTACCGGTGTTGATGACCGCATCGGTTTGGAAGAACTCGGCGAGCGGGAAATCGCGGGTGACCGTGTCGGGCTCCCAGCGCGCGCTGATGATCCCCGCGCTGAGCGAGTGGGCGAGCCCGTACGGTGCCCCGACGATGAAGATGGCGTCGCCGACGCGGATCGGATCGGAGTCGACCAGCTTCGCCACTCGCGCATCGGGCGGCACCGAGGAAACCTGGATGAGGGAGATGTCGGCCCGCGGCTCCGAGGCGATCACGCGGGCGGCGACGGGCTCCTCGCCCAGGAACTCGACCGTGATGTCTTCCATCGTGTGGACCACGTGCGCGGCGGTCGCCACCTTACCGTCGGCCGAGATCAGCACGCCGGAGCCGATCTCCTTGAACCGCGCGATGCTATCGGCGGTCACCTCCCGGCCGCGCGACCGGATGACTACGACGGACGGGTTGACGCGGCGGAAGGCCTCGCCGAGGGTTTCGCCGCTGACCAGAGAGGGCACCGCAATCAGGAACGCGAACGCCGCCATGACCCAACCCCAACGGCTCCGCATCACGACACCCCCGGCGCGCAAACCTCCGAGCTCAATCCGGCCAGCTGTGCAGCAGGTACAGCGCGTTCACCAGCGGCGGCACCTGCAGGTAGGACCCGAACCACTTCTCGTAGATCGGCACGATCGCGCTCGAGCGGTAGAGCGCGGACAGCGCGCGGTTGACCTGCGCATGGAAGGCGTTATCTCCGCGGCGCATCATGAGCGCGTACGGCTCGTAGGAGATGATCTCGCCGCTCAACCGAAGCTTCGAGCGATCCTTCGCGGTCGACAGGAGGCCGGCGAGCAGGAGGTGGTCCGAGGCGTAGGCGTCGAGCCGTCCCTCCTCGAGGCCCTTCAATCCGTCCTGATGATCGGCGACGTTGACGATCTGGGGCTTGACGGATGCGGCGTTCAGAGCGGCCGCGAGCGCCTTTTCGGTGGTCGTGTTGGCGATCAGACCCACTCGCTTGCCGCCCAGATCCTTCACGCCTCGCACGCCCGAGGCCGCCGTCGCGAGAAAACTCGCGCCGTCGACGAAGATCATGTGGCTGAAGGCCACCTGCTCCATGCGGCCGAAGGTGATCGTGGTCGATCCGCACTCCAGATCGATGGTGCCCTTCACCAGCTTGCTCACCCGATCGGCGGGCGTCGCCGGCACCCAGTTGATCTTCAGATCGGCGAGCTTCAGTGACTGCTTGATGGCGGCGGCCACCTGCAAGCAGAGGTCGACCGAGTAGCCGGCCGGCTTGCCGTCGGCATCGACGAACGAGAACGGCCGGGACGTCTCGCGATGGCCGAGCGAGATGGCGCCGCTCTCCTTGATCTTGTCCAGGGTTGGACGAATCTCCTGGGCCACCGCCGGCCCGGCCAGAACCACCAGAAGCATGCTTGCCGCGAGCCCGTATCTCATATGTCCACTGGCCGGGACGCTATCACGATTGGGACGCGTAGGAGGACTCATTAGGGCTCGCTGGGGGGGCGGCGGCGAGGCGCTCTCGGTGGCGAGGCGCCGTCGCCGTCAGGGGTACCGCGGCGATCGAAGGCTAGACGCCGCGCCGCACTCGGTAGTCCACGTTGTCCCGCACCCACTTCCAGAAGCGATCCTGGGCGGGCAGATCGGTATCCGGCTTCATCTGGGCGCGCCAGCCTTTCATGACGTCGTACTCGACGGCCCAGAAGCGCACGCGGTCGCGCTTGACCAGCTTGCGCCAGTTGTCGCCGACCTTCGGGCTCGCGTAGACCAGGCGGACGGTGACGCTCTTGGAGAGGTAGTCGAGCGGGCTCAGATCGATGCGCTGGTAGGAGGCAGGCGTCCCCGACTTGATCGACCCGTCGGGCACGTCGGGCACGCCGTCGCTGACCACCATGACGGTGATCGGCGCCAGCACGAGGTTCCGCTCCTTCACGTGGCGCGCGATCTGCCGGAAGAAGACGTTGAAGTCCGTGAGCGTGTCGGTGGGCGGAAACCACTTCCTGAGATCGGTCTCGATCTGCTTGACGTCCTTGTTGTTGAACTCGTGGATCGGGTGGAAGGACTTCGGCTCGTTGTTGTCCTTCCCGCCGATCGCCGTCACGAAGAGATCGCGCGGCTTGGACAGGCCGCCGAGCTCGTGCATGTGGCCGTAGAGGTAATGGGCGACGAACGTGAGGGCGTCGTCATAGGCGGCCTTGAACGATCCGCTGGTGTCGAGACCGACGAACAGCGTCGACCGCGGCGCCTTGTTGACGTCCTCGGGCTCGGCTGCCGAGACCACGACGGCGACGCTGAGCAGAGCGGCCGCGACCAGCCGGGCCGTGAGTGAACGGACCAGGCGGCTCATAGCGTCGCCGGCTTCCTGGGCGGCGTGTGCAGATGCAGGTTCTGCAGAATGTGCCAGGTCTGCGTGATCTCACTGCCGTCCTTGAAGGGCAGCGAGAAGACCTGGCGCGACGAGACCAGGACCATCCCGAAGTTGACCGCGGCCGCCGCCAGCTGCAGGACCGGCAGCACCAGGTAGTCGAGCAGCTCCTCGCTCTTCTTGTGGAGCCACTCGATCTCCTGCTTGAGCTCGGCCACCGGCTGCCGCCACCACGCCGGCTGGGCCTTGCCGTTGGTGTGACGCGGCGCCGCCTCGTCCACCATGGGCCGCCGCGAGATGAAGGCGAGCATCGGCGGCGTTCCGAACTGGCCGAACAGGAACCACGTCATGCCGCGGATGCCGATCCAGCCGAACGACGAGAGCGCGAGCGTGACTCCAAGGCCCAGCTTCATGCCAGTCGACTGCGCGATCCACGGTGTCAGCGCGTCGATGAGCTCGCGGTAGAGGAAGATGACCTCGAAGAACATCACGAACAGCTCGACGATGACCATCTGGGCGATGTAT
Organism: Candidatus Methylomirabilota bacterium; assembly: GCA_035649755.1. Taxonomy (GTDB): domain Bacteria; phylum Methylomirabilota; class Methylomirabilia; order Rokubacteriales; family CSP1-6; genus AR31. The sequence goes on along the minus strand of DASRIY010000367.1, from coordinate 7,010 downwards.
TTCCACTCCCGCTTCTTCACGGCGTCCATCAGGGTCTGCACGCACGCGAAGCTGCCCATGATGAGCAGCAGCAGGAAGAAGTACAGGATGGGGCCGGTATAGCGCGCCACCGACTCGCCGCCGACGAGATCGGCGAGGAGCTCGGTCACGGTCGGCATCAGCGTGTAGGTGAAGATGGCGGCCTCGAGCACGCACCAGAAGATGAGCATCACGAACGCCACCCAGGGCACACCGGGCGTGAAGTAGCTCTGCGTCATACGACCCGTCATCGTGAACGGCATGAGCGCAATCTGATGGATGACCTCGAGCAGGAGCTTGACGATGAAGGTCGTGAACGTCGCCAGCCATCCCAGCGCCACGCCGACGAAGCGGAACATGCCGATCCAGTAGAGCCAGACGGCGCGCACGGCGTCCCACCAGGTCAGCATCATCGTCGGGATGAACTGCGCGCGGCCGGAACGGAACGGCAGCGTGTAGATGGAGAGCTGCGTGCACCACACCGCCGCCACGGCGAGCAAGGCGGGGAAAACCAGGAAGAGGTACTTCGCCGTGATCAGCCACCACGGGCCGGGGGCGAAGAAGAAGTCCCACATCGCGTGCTGCATGCGCGGGATCCACGCCAGCGGCGCGATCAGCAGATCCGACAGCTGACGCCAGGGCTCGGGAATTCGCTGAAAGAGCTCAAACATTCGCGCCTCCTTGTGGCCGATCGGTGGCGACGGAAACGAAACTCCTATGGCTAAGCAAGCTGTCCGCCGGGCGCGTAAGATCTTGATTAGGCGGCGATCAGAGGATCGTCAGTGGGCCGTTTGGCATCCTCGCGGGCGAAATTGGCACGCGAACGGGCCGAGGGGCGGGTCGTTGAGAGGCCCGAGCCGTGCTACCCCTCAAGGCGGGAACAGCCGAAATGCTCGGCGTAATCGTGCTGATGGAGGAGATCCCGGCGTCGGGGTCCTGAGCTCCCGCCGGGGGAGATCGGAAGGGCTACGACGCGCGCCGGACGGATCGGCTCCGGCCGGGTGCGACTTCCTCCCGCAGCAAGACATCCGCCGCATCGCGCAACTGATGGCTGTGCTTCAGGAGCATCCGCGACAGCTCGCGGGTCTCCCGCGCCCGATGACGCAGGTTCGCGGGAAGCATCGCGCAGTCATAGAGGTGCGCGCGAAGGCAGTCGGTCAGATCAGCGCGACAGCGAGGACACCGGGTCAGGTCCGCGCCGAGCTCGGCCCGTCGATAGCTGCGTGCGCACGCGACGCAGTCGGCGACCGCGTGATTCCAGCAGTACGTGTAGAGAAGCGCAGACTCCTCGAAGCTCAGCGCGCAGGGCCGGTCGCAATCGAGATGGAACAAGCGAACGCCCTGCGCGACGATCGAGTGATCCGGCGAGATGATCTGAAGGCACCTGGGACACGTCGGGTCCGTCTGCTCGATCATGAGCCCCACTCATAGCGCCGCCGCGTGCCTACACCCATCGGGCAATTCCCGGGGACCGCGCCCGGTGAACACCTGATCTCGCGCCGAGCGGAGCGCTGCGCCGACCCTTGCGGACGACCCGGCGGCGCGTAGGATGACCCCGTGAGCCTCGACCCCAGACGCTGGCTGCCCACGACGGCGGACGAGATCCGCGCCCGCGGCTGGGACGCGCCCGATGTCGTCTTCGTGACGGGCGACGCCTACGTGGACCACCCCTCGTTCGCGATGGCCGTGCTCTCCCGCGTGCTCGAGGCCGCCGGGTTCCGCGTCGCGATCCTGCCGCAGCCGGACTGGCGGAGCGCCGCGGCGTGGCGTGCGCTCGGACGGCCCCGGCTCTTCTACGCCGTCTCGGCCGGCAACATGGACTCGATGATCAACCACTACACGGCGAACAGGAAGCGCCGCAACGACGATGCCTACTCGCCGGGCGGCCGGATCGGCTTACGTCCGGACCGTCCGACACCGGTGTACGCGCAACGATGCCGCGAGGCGTTCGGGAGCGTGCCGGTGGTCATCGGCGGCATCGAGGCGTCGCTCCGGCGCATCGCGCATTACGACTACTGGTCGGACAGCGTGAGGCCGTCGATGCTGGCGACCAGCAAGGCCGACCTCTTGGCGTTCGGCAAGGGCGAGGCCACGATCGTCGCCATCGCGCACCGGCTCGCCGCCGGAGAGCCGGTGTCGGCGCTCCGTGACCTGCGCGGCGTGGCGTACCTGCTCGGCGCCCGGGAAACGTCGCCGGCCTGGACGGGCGAGACGCTGGCGCTGCCCGCGCTGGAGGACGTGACGCGGGACCCGATGGCCTTCGCACGGATGACCCGCGCGTTCCACCAAGAGACGAACCCGTTCAATGCGCGGCGGCTCACGCAAGCCCACGGCGATCGCACGCTCGTGCTCAACCCCCCGTGCCTGCCGATCGGCGAGGCCGAGATGGACGCGATCTACGACTTGCCGTACACGCGGCGGCCCCACCCGCGCTACGCCGAGCCGATTCCCGCTTACACGATGATCAAGGACTCCGTGCAGATCATGCGGGGCTGCTTCGGGGGTTGCACGTTCTGCTCCATCACGATGCACGAGGGCCGCGTCATCCAGAGCCGGAGTCCCCGCTCGGTCCTGAGCGAGGTGCGCGCGATCGCTGACGAGCCCGGCTTCAAAGGGACGATCAGCGACCTCGGTGGCCCCACCGCGAATATGTACCAGATGCGCTGTACCCGGCCGGAGGTCGAGGCCGTATGCAAGCGCCTCTCCTGCATTCACCCGACGGTCTGCAAGCTGCTCGGAACGAGCCACGCGCCGACGATCGCGCTGATGCGCGGCGCCCGTGCCGTCCCGGGCGTGAAGCGCGTCCACATCGCCTCGGGGATCCGTATGGATCTCGCCAACCTGGACGACTCTTACGTGAGGGAGCTGGCGACCCATCACGTCGGCGGCCATCTGAAGGTCGCGCCCGAGCACCAGTCCGACCGTGTCCTGGCGCTGATGAAGAAGCCGAGCCACCGCGAGTTCGAGGCGTTCGCGGAGAGGTTCAAGCGCGCGAGCGAACGGGCCGGCAAGGAGCAATATCTCGTGCCCTACTTCATCGCGAGCCATCCCGGCTCTCGCGTGGAGGACATGATCGAGCTGGCCGTCTTCCTGAAGAAGCACGGATACCGGCCCCGGCAGGTGCAGGACTTCATCCCGGCGCCGATGGACATCGCGACGTGCATCTATCACACCGGCATCGACCCGCTGACCATGACGCCCGTCGATACCGTGAAGAAGCTGCGCGACCGGCAGACGCAGCGCGCGCTGATGCAGTTCTTCGAGCCCAGCAACTGGTTCCTCGTGCACAAGGCGCTCGTGGACGCCGGCCGGCGCGACTTGATCGGCAGCGGAAAGCAATGCCTCATCGCTGCCACGCCTCCGCCCGAGGCTCTCGCCGCGAAGCGGCGCGAAGCCACGGAGGCCACCCACGTCCACGCCGAGGACGCAGGGACGCAGTCCACGATCGGTTACCGGCCAGGCCGGAAAGGAGCGAAGCGGCGATGAGCACCACGAGCATGGGACTTCAGCTGCGCTCGACGGTGAAGAAGGAGGGCATCGTCGAGATCACGCTTGCCCGCGTCCCCACGCCTGAGCCAAAACCCGAGGAGGTCGTCGTCCGGATCGACGCCTCACCGATCAATCCGTCCGACCAGGGACTTCTCTTCGGCGGCGCCGACCTGACCACCGTCAAGGCCTCGGGCACCGCCGACAATCCGGTGGTCACGGCCAGCATCTCACCGGCGGCTCTGAAGGCGCTGGCGGGGCGTCTGGAGCAGTCGTTGCCCGTCGGCAACGAAGCGGCCGGTGTGGTCGTCCAGGCCGGGGCGTCGCCGGCCGCGCAGGCGCTGATGGGCAAGACCGTCGCGATCCTCGGTGGCGCCATGTACGCGCAGTATCGCTGCATCAAGGCTATGCAATGCCTGGTGCTGCCGCCGGGAACCACGCCGGCCGAGGGCGCCGACTGCTTCGTCAATCCACTCACCGCGCTCGGCATGGTCGAGACCATGCGCCGCGAGGGCCACAAGGCGCTCGTGCATACGGCGGCGGCGTCCAATCTGGGGCAGATGCTCAACAAGATCTGCATCAAGGACAAGGTCGACCTCGTGAACATCGTGCGCAGGCCCGAGCACGTCGATCTCCTGAAGAGGATCGGCGCGACCTACGTGTGCAGCTCGGCGTCGCCGCAGTTCATTGACGACCTGGTCGAGGCGCTCGCGGCCTCCGGCGCCACCGTGGCCTTCGACGCGATCGGCGGCGGAAGGCTGGCGGGGCAGATCCTCGGCGCGATGGAGACGGCCGCGAACCGGACGGCGAAGGAATACAGCCGCTACGGGTCGACCACGCACAAGCAGGTCTACATCTACGGCGGCCTGGATCGCGGGCCCACCGAATTTCATCGCACCTTCGGCATGGCCTGGGGCGTCGGCGGCTGGCTGCTCACGGCCTTCCTGCAGAAGATCGGCTTCGAGGCCGCCCAGAAGCTGCGGGAGCGGGTCGCCGCCGAGATCAAGACCACGTTCGCGAGCACCTACGCGAAGGAGGTCTCCCTCGCCGAGGCGTTGCGGATCGAGGAGATCATGGTCTATGGCAAGCAAGCCACCGGGGAGAAATATCTGATCAACCCGAACAAGGGAGCTCGCTGATGCCCGACACGCCGATCCTGACGAATCCCCTGAAAGAGATGATGAAGGCCGGCAAGGTGGCGCTCGGGATGAACGTGCGCCTGGCGCGCTCCGGCGATATCGCGCGCATCGCCAAGACGTGCGGCCACGACTTCATCTTCATCGATGGCCAGCATGCCATCTTCACCCGGGAGACCATCGCCCACATCGCGCACACCGCGCTCGGGTGTGGCATCACGCCCCTGGCCCGCGTGCGAAGCGTCGACGACCAGGACGTCCAGGTGCTGCTGGACAACGGCGTGATGGGTATCGTCTACCCGGACGTCAACACCGCCGAGGAAGCGCGCCGCGCGGTCGCCCGCGCCAAGTTCCCGCCGTTCGGAAAGCGTTCCGCCGCCGGCGGCTACCCGATGTTCGACTACCGTCCCGTACCCGTGAGCCAGACGGTGCCGGCGCTGAACGACGCGACGCTGGTCGTGTGCATGATCGAGACGCCGGAAGGCGTGAGAAACGTCGAGGAGATTTCGAAAGTCGACGGAGTCGACGTGATTCACATCGGCGCCAACGACCTCCTGACCGCGATGGGCCGGCCCGGAGCGTTCGGCGATCCGGAGGCGGCCAAGGTCATCGACCGCGTCATCTCCGTGACGGCCGCGAACGGCAAGATCCCCGGCATGGGCGGCGACCGGGACATCAAGCGGCAGATCGAGTACATCCGCAAGGGTGCGCGCTTCATCACGACCAACAGCGAGATCGCGTTCATCCTGGCCGAAGGCACGCGCGTGACGACGGAGCTGCGACGGGCGCTGGCCGAGAAGTAGCCGGGCTCAGGCTGGCGCGAACACTCCGCCCGACGCCGCGGGAGACGTGAGCCGCGCGTCGGCGCCCGGCCGGGCGCTCGCGAACGCCGGATCGCGCTGGAGCACAGGGATCACGCGATCGGCGAAGAGCCGCATGTTGATCTCCGACTCCTCGTGCGGCATGCCGCCGAAGGCGAACTCGGTGATCAGGTGGTCGAGCCCGGTCAGGCGGTGGAGCTCCCGTACCTGCTGCAGGCAGTCATCCGGCGTCCCGACGATCTGGATGCTGACGTAGAAGTCGGTGGCCTTCTGCCGGAAGCCCTCGTCCTTCATCTTCGAGTACGTCTTGGTCATCTTGCCGTAGAACTCGTAGCCCTTGACGTTGGCGAGGTGGCCATCCGAGAAGTGGTAGTGGCGGTCGATCGAGTCCCACTTGCGGGAGAGGTACTTCACCCCGCGCTCGCGCGCCTCCTCGCGGCTCTCGGCGCACGAGACGTTGGTGAGGATGATCGGCGGCCGTGGCGCGTGCCCGACCGAGGCGGCGATCTGGCGGTAGCGCTCGATGTCCTCGGCGGCCTTGGGCCACTCGTTCTGCATGACGACCAGCACGCCGAATCCGAGCTTGGCCATGATCTCGGCGGACTCCGGGCTCACCGACGATGCGTAGAACCGCCGCTCGGGATGCGAGATGGGCCGCGGGCGGATCGACGTCCGGGGAATCTTGAAATACTCGCCGTCCCAGTCGAACGTGTCGTGCGTCAGCGCCTTGACCACGATCTGCGCCGCCTCGACGAAGCGCGGCCGCGCCTCTTCCATGGGCACGCGAAAGCCCGCGTACTCCACGCTCGCGGCGCCGCGGCCGAAGCCGAACATGCAGCGACCGCCCGAGATGACGTCGAGAAGCGCGATCTCCTCGGCGACGCGGACCGGGTCGTGCCACGGCAGGACGATGACGGCGGTGCCGAGCGTGAGGCGTTTCGTGCGGCCCGCGTAGTAGCTCAGAAGCTGGGTCGGAGCCGGCGACATGGCGTAGCCGGTGAAGTGATGCTCCAGCGCCCAGAGTGAATCGAATCCGAGCGGCTCGGCCAGATCGCCGAGCGCCATGTGCTCGCCGAGTACCGCCGCGTCGGACAGGCCTTCTTTCGTCAACATGTTGAGCGCGATGCCGACTTTCACATGGGCCTCCTGGTCGATCGCCTTGAGCTAGGGTAGCTTGCTTCGCCCGGCGTCGGCAATGCGGCGCGTGCTGTCGCGCAATCGCCTTGGCAACGCGGCAGTGAACGACCGAAATTCGGCCCGACAGTCAGCGCGTTGCGGCTCCGCATGCCTGCAGGAGAAGGACGTCATGCGCCGGCGGCCTAGCGGACGACCGGGCCGGTTTCGGGCCGGTCCGGCCGAAGCGGCGGTAGCACGTCGCCCGGGTCGAGGCCCAGCTCGAGCATCCCGAGCGTCGAAAGGCAGAAATCGCGCGGCGGGAACTGGACGGGCGCGACCGCCGCGTCGCGGAAGAATCGCTCGAGGGGCGAAGTCTTGAACAGCGCGTGGGCGCCGCCCAGCGTCATCGCCGTACGCGTGACGCGGGTGACGG
>DASRIY010000366.1:0-9176 GCA_035649755.1 Candidatus Methylomirabilota bacterium | reverse complement strand
CGCCCAGGCGCCCGGCGCGGCGGACGGCCGGATCGACCCAGCCGCCGAACCAGATGGGCGGGCGAGGGCGCTGAACCGGACGCGGGTACACGGACGCGTTCGTGACACGATAGTGCTTTCCGGCGTGGGTCACTTTTTCCTCGGTCCAGAGCCGCTGGATCAAGGGCACGGCCTCGTCGAGACGGCTCGCCCGCTCCTTGAGCGACACGTCGAAGGCCGCGAACTCCTCGGGGGCATACCCGGCCCCCACGCCGAGAATGAGGCGGCCGGCGGAGATCATGTCCACCATCGCGCCCTCCTCCGCCACGGCGAGCGGCTGGTAGAGCGGGAGCAGGAGCACGGCGGTTCCCAGGCGAACCGTGCGAGTGCGGCCGGCGATCGCGGCCAGCCCGACGAGCGGCGCCGGATAGAGCGTTCGATTGTTGTGGTGCTCGCCGAGCCAGACCGAGTCGAACCCAGCCGCCTCGGCGCGCTCGCATTCGCGGATGGTGTCCTCGAAATCTCCCCCGGCCTGCAGCGGGCTCAACCCGAACTTCATGTCGATGTCCTCCTCGATCTTTAGGCGCGCGTCGTCCTAGAGACCGCGGACGTGCCTGGTTGGCGAGCTTTCCCTGACGTTCTGTCATCGAAAGCCGGCGGCGGCGACCCGGGGCGCCCGGCCCGACGCGAGCAAAACATGCGCGTAATCGCCCGATATTGCACCATAACTCGCCCGGCGCGTCGCGGCATCGGATGTGCACCTCGCACGCGACGGGCGTGGCGCGCGAGCGAGTCGTAGCCCACTCCCGGGCTCTCAAAGGGAGGAACTAATGGTGAAGCGCATTTCAAAGATCGCTCTGGCGCTCCTGGTCTGTGGACCTCTCCTGGCCGGTTGCGCGAAGAATCCGTTCGCGACGGACGGCTCGGCGGACGGCTCGACGGGCGGACCGGACGGACGGGGCTTCACGTCTGCCGCAGGTGGCGCGGGCGGCGCGGGGGGCGCGTACGGACAGGGCAATGCCGCCAGACCCAATCCGCGTGAATTCACGAATTCGGCGCAGCTCAAGGACGTCCGCTTCGACTTCGACCGCTACGACATCCGCGCCGAAGACGCCGAAGTCCTCGACGCCAACGCGGAGTCGATGAAGGCCAACCCCAAGCAACTGATCCTGATCGAGGGACACGCCGATCAGCGCGGGACCAGCGAGTACAACCTGGCGCTGGCCGACCGGCGCGCGAAGGCGTCGATGAACTACCTCGTCTCGCGCGGCGTTCGCTCGAACCGGATCTCGATCATCAGCTACGGCAAGGAACGTCCGATGTGCGTGCAGGCCAGCGAGGACTGCTGGAGCCAGAATCGCCGGGCGCATTTCATGGTCAAGGGTCAGTAGCGCTCCGTCCTTTCGAGGAGGAGGAGGGATCGGACCCTCCTCCTCCTCGCTTCTGCTCGCTCAGACCTTCTCCTTCCTGATCAGCTTGATGACCGACGCCATCGTGAGCGGGTCATTGTCGAAGCCGCCGTGAGTGGTGCTGGCGGTGACTGACCCCGGCGATGTCCACACCTTGACGCTCGCGAGCCTGCGGGACGCCACCTGGTCGGCGAAGTACTTCTGCATGCCGAGGATCGGCGTGCGCTTGCCGCCTTCGAACGACTCCGACACGAGGTAGAGCAGCGAGCGACCGTAGCCGAGGAGCGGCCGGCAGGTCGCGTCTTGCTCCTCGGCGGCGTCGGTGAGGAGAAACGAGCGGAACTCCCGCACCGTCTTGTCCTGGAGCCGGCGCCAGAGCGTCCGATCGAAGAGATCGACCGTTGCCGCCGCGGCCATGAAGCTGACACTCTCGAATTTCCAGCCGAGAGCGGCCAGGCGGTCGACCACGTAGCAGTGCACGATCGAGCCCGCCGAGTGGCCGATGAGGTGCAAGCGCGCTGGCGTCTTCGTGAACCACGGAGACTTCATCGCGCTCTCGTAGAGAACGCGCCCGCCGCTCTCCGCGACCGCCGTGATGCAGTCCGCGTTCTGCTTCATCTCGCCCCAGATGACCGATCCGGCCGGCGCCAGGAGCCGCTCCAGCCGGCGGTTCCAGAACCGCTTGAGCTGGTCGACGAACCCACCGGTCGGTCGCGGCTGGTCCGTGACGAGATCGGCCAGCCGGTTCTTCAGGGTCGACCAGAGGTCGGTCTCCCACATGAGGAAGATCGGGAAGATCCGCGCCTCATAGAGGGCGGGGATCCAGGACGCCGCCGTCTCGGCCGCCGTCTCCTCGCCGGTCAGCCCGCCGTGCGCGTAGACGGCGATGTCGGTGGGCTCGCCGCTCTTGAGGCCCCACTTCTTGCGCGCCTCGCCGATATGAAAATTCGTCAGCGCCTCGACGTCGCTCCGTTGCGTCCGGAACACGCCGCTGCCCGACAAGCGACCGTTGTTCTCCATATCGATGACGAACGGCGAGATCTCGCGGTCGCGCAGCGTACCGTCGGCGGCGAGCTGGACCTTGCCGCGGCTCACCCGCAGGGACGGCGAGCGGGCGATCTCGACGTGCTGATCGGTCGCGACACCGAGCTGCGTCACCCAGCAGTCCATGGCGTTGTCGGCCCAGTCCTGGTACGTGAGGATGGCGAGACCGCGGGTACCCCAGCCGGCGCCCCACGAGCTCTGGATGATGAAGCCGGCAGGCGTGTAGCCGAGGATGACGAACGCGTGGCCGCCCGCGTCCGACGAGGCCTCCATCGGCGGGATCGTCCAGTACTCCTTTGTACCCCCGGCGCCGCGTCCGCGAAGCCAGCCATCGTGACAGATGGCGCTCGCGTAGAGCACACCGACGTCGTGCAGGGCCACGTGCATGTCCGTCACGGACCGGGTGTCGACCCGGTAGTACGCGCCGAGCGGCCGGCGGGCGGCGTCCAGCCACCAGTCGTCCTCGGGCTTCGGCACCGGCGGGGGCATGTCCGGGCGGTCCCACAGCTCGAGGCGGCAGACGCCGTGCTTGAACCAGCCCTTCATGGCGCCGCGCAGGCTCGAGCCCGAGTCCTCCGAGGCGCCCGGAAACTCGTCGTAGCGACGGGACATCGAGTACAGCATGAACGGCGACATCGGTGGTGTTTGCGGATCGCGATGCTTGCGGAGCAGGAAGTTGACGACGCTCGCGAGCGCGAAGCCGGTGCACGCGTTCGTCTTCCCCTGATCGAGCACCGGCAGCTCGAGCTGCGGCCCCATCGCGGGAGGCGGCGGCTGGTGGAGCACCGGAACGTAGGGGCGGTCGCGCAGGTCGAGGCGATCGGGAGCGATGTTGCGCCTGGGATTGAACGCCGGGCGCCGTCGCGGAGTCGTCACTCGTGGCATCGAGCCTCCAGTCCGCCCGAGCCGGGCGGGCTATACCGTGAACGGCTGTTGCTTCTCGAAGGCGCGCACGGACGCGCCGATGGTGAAGAGCTTCGGCGTCTGGTCGGGCGGCATGTTCCGGACGATCGCGCTGTGGAACGCGCGATAGCTCCCCCTGAAGCGCCCTTCCTTCCACACGCGCAAGAGGTTGGCGGTGAACAGGCCGTTGAACTTGCCGTCCTGGGAAAGCTGGTTGTCCTGGCAGCCCGAGATGAGAATGACCGCGGCGCGCACGGCAACGCGGGGATCGCCCTTGATGGCGTCCTGGAGCTTGTCGTACATGGCGTGGTGAGCGCGGTACGTGCGCAGCGCGACCTCGCGGGGCATGTTGCGATATCGGATCCACTCGGGTCCGTCGGCACCCGGCCCGGGGCTCGTCTCCACGCGCGCGGCGTAGAACATCGCCTTGGTGACGGTGCCGCTGTGGCAGCTGTCGGAGAGCACGAGCACCCGCACGCCCGCCTTGAAGCGGGCGAGCGCTTGGTAGATCTCGTCGTCGATCAGCTCACCGTCGTAGAGACACCAGGTCTCGTCCTGCAGGTCGGGCTCGTCGTGATTGCGGTCGGGCACCTGACCGCCGTGGCCGGAGTACGTGAGCAGGAAGATGTCGCCCGAGCGCAGCGCGCCCGCGGCGCTCGCGATGCCGGCCAAGACGGCGCGGCGCGTGGCGCTTCGGGTCAGAAGGCGCCTCACCGTGAACTTGCGGGCGCGCGCGACGTCGGCCATGTCGCGGGCGTCGGCTTCGCACGCGGCGAGACGCCCGTTCCAGCCCGCGTAGTGCCTGGGATCGACGGTGTTCAGGCCGATCGTGAGCGCCAGTCCTTTGGCCATGTCGTCCTCCCGACCGCACGGGGCACGGCACTCTTCGCGTGAACGACGCGCGCTCCGGTTGTAGCAGGACGGAGAGGAGAAAGGAAATTTCTGGGGCGGGGTCGACTAGCGGCTCTGCGCGACAGCTACGGTGGCGAACCGATGCGGCGCGACGTTCGTGTAGACGACCGTGCCGTCGCGCTTCACGAATTGCTGGATGCCGCTGCTCTGGAGCTCCCACGCGGGCGGCGCGCCGTAGTAGCGCAGCACGCGGGCCACGTACTCGCGCGTCTCCGGGTACGGCGGAATGCCCCGGTAGGACGCCACCGGCCGCTCGCCCGCGTTGTACGCCGCGATGGCCAGGGGGAGGTCGTTGCGGAACCGCTCCATCATCCCCCGCAGGTGCCGGGCGCCAGCGTTGATGTTTTCCCGCGGGTTGAATGGGTCGCGCACGCCGAGGATCGCCGCTGTTTCCGGCATGAGCTGCATGAGCCCGCGCGCGCCCCGCGGCGACACGGCCCGGGGCTCGAATCCGGATTCGGCCCGGATCACCGCCCAGATGAGGCGCTCGGGCACTGCATGGCGCGCCGCGGCCTCGGCGATCTCCTGCGAGTAGACGCCGTAGTCGGCCGCCGGCTGGCGCGGTGTCTCGTAGCTCGCCGGCTGAGCCAGCGCCACCCGCTGAATCGACGGGTTGGGCTGGATGTTCGTGAAATAGGTGGTCCCGTCCTGGGCCTTCCGCTTGTACACCTGGGCGGCGGCCGGCGTCGCGGTGCCGATCGCGGCGGCGACCAGCAGGAGCATCAGGGACCGGGGTCCAAGGGCCTTCATGCCGCCTGTACGCCGCAATTCTGATACCGAGTCCGAATTTCCAGAAGTATCAAGGGTTTCGTGGGCGTTGCCCAGAAGCCGGCCTGGATGGTCTCTGACCGGGGGGCCATTCTCTGCCCAGCCGGTTGGGCAGGGCTTTCGGAGGCGGGATTGACCCTTGATCGCCGATTGACTACGGTTGGGCCGCTGCTGTGCGCGCTGCAGGCCGTCGCGGGGCCGGGGCCACGCCGGCCGAGGCGCGCCTATTGAACTGAATCCCGTCCGCGAGGAGTGCACCGATGGCCGACTGGACGCCGCCCACGCAAGACCGCGTCGAGGCGTATTTCAAGGAGCTCAACAACTGGGGCCGCTGGGGTCACGACGACCAGCGGGGCACCGCGAACCTCATCACGGCGGCGAAGCGAGCCCAGGCCCACTCGCTCGTGAGGACGGGGCGCACCGTCTCGCTGGCGCGCGACATCGGGCCGCAGCCCGCGATCATGTACAACATCACCTTCCCGTCGAACCGGGAGCGCGCCGACGTGGTGCTCGATCGGTTCGATCTCGTCTATCACGGCTTCACGATCACCCACATCGACGCCCTCTGCCATGTGGCCTGGGACGGCGAGCTTTTCAACGGCCGCCCGTTCAGGGACAGCCTCACGGCAGCCGGCGCCAGCTGGTGCGCGATCGACGCGTACTTCGACGGGATCACCACGCGCGGCGTGCTGCTGGACGTCGCCGCTGGCCGCAAGGAGGGCTACGTCACCGTTGGCCAGCCGGTCACGCCGAAAGAGCTCGACGCTGTCGCCGCGCGGGCCGGCGTGAAGGTCGAGCCCGGCGACGTCGTGGTCGTGCGCAACGGCGACGAGGCGTTTCGCCGGGCGCACCCGGACTGGGTACCGCGCGTGTCGCCGCATCCGGGCATGCATCTGTCCTGTCTGGAGTGGTTCAGGGAAAAGGACATCGCGGCGATCTCGTGGGACATGATGGACGAGCGGCCCACGAGCTATCCGGGCTTCGCCATGAGCACGCACCTGGCGATTCCGTTCCTGGGGCTCGTACTCGTGGACAACACCAACCCGGAGCGGCTCGGCCGGGCGTGCGCGGAGGAAGGCCGCTACGAGTTCCTCTTCACCGCCACGCCGATCCGGCTGGTGGGCTCGACCGGAGCGCCGGCGCACCCGCTCGCGATCTTCTGAAGCTCGCCCGGTCCGAGGCGGCGGGGCGTCAGACCGCCGCGCCGGGGCCGCGTAGCAGCTTGCCGGACACGGCGCCGGTGGCGCGGCCCTGCTCGAGCGTTACCTGGCCGTTGACCACGACGGCCGCGATGCCTTCCGCCTTCTGCACCAGGCGGCGGGCGCCGCCCGGCAGATCGGTCTCGACGCTCGGCATCGCGGGCCGCACGCGCGCCTCGTCGAACACGACCAGGTCCGCCGCATAGCCCGCACGCACCAGGCCGCGATCGTTCAGGTCCCACGCGGAGGCGTTGTCGAAGGTCAGCTTGCGCACCGCCTCCTCGAGCGTGAAGGCTTGCCGGGCGCGCACCCAGTAGCTCAAGAGATGCGTCTGGAGCGACGAGCCCATCTCCTGGCAGACGTGGGCGCCCGAATCGGAGAAGGTCGCGAGCGTGCGCGGGTGCCTGAGCATGCCGAGCACGTGCTCGGGATCTTCGTTCACGAGCGGCTGCACGAAGACCTGATCGTCGTTCTCGAGCACCAGATCGATCATCACCTCGACCGGATGCTTGCCGCGCTGCCCCGAGAGCTGCGCGACGGTGGGATCGTTCCAGTCGACACCCTTCATCGCGTAGAGGTTGTCGTAGTCGGGCTTGCGCGGATCGGTGGTGGCAGCGCCGCCGCCCTGGAAGACGTTGTCGCGCGGCTTCATGTTCGCCTCGGCGGCGACGAGACGGCCGCGCGCCGCCGGATCGGCGAGGCGGCGCTTCTGCTCGGCGAGCGGCAGGCCGCGCAGCTCCCGCCACGCCGGCAGCACGTCGAAGGGCAGATAGGACTTCAGCGAGAAGATGGCGTTGATCGAGCGCGTCGTGCTCTGTCCCCACATGCGGGCGCCGGCCGCGGCGCACTCGTCGAGATAGTCGAGCTGATAGGTCCACGGATTGGGCTTGTCGCCCTGGCGGCTCGACAGGACGCCGAACATGATCGGGCGCCCGGACTCCACCCCGAGCTGCTTGAGCCTCGTGAGGAATCGACGCTGTGCCTCGCCGCCGGAGATGTCGGGTCCGATCTGGAAGACGCCCGCGTTCAGATCCGCGAGAGCGCCCACCAGGCGATCGAGCTCCGACCAGTCGGCGATGCGACTCGCCACGGGCGTGTCGTCGGGCGTGACGTGCGTCGTCGCGCGCGAGCTCGAGAAGCCCATGGCGCCGGCACGCACGGCCTCCTTCACCGCGGCGACCATCCGCGTCAGGTCGTCTTCGGTCGCCTTCTCGGTCAGCGCGCGCTTGCCCATCACGTACATGCGAAGCGCGGAATGCCCGAGGTACGCGCCGTAGTTGATCGCCTTCGGCAGGCGGTCGACGTTCGCCAGGTATTCCGGGAAAGTTTCCCAGGTCCAGTCGATGCCAGCCAGCATGGCCTCGGTCGGGATGTCTTCGACCGCGGTGAGGCAGCGGGCGAACCACTCGCGGTCGGCGGGGCGGCATGGCGCCAGCGCGAATCCACAATTGCCCATGATCACGGTGGTGACGCCATGCCAGCAGGAGCAGCTCCCGATCCGGTCCCACGCCACCTGGGCGTCCATGTGGGTGTGACCGTCGATGAATCCCGGCGAGACGATCAGCCCGTCGGCATCGATGGTGCGCTCGGCCGCCGACCGGATGCGTCCGATCTCCACGATGCGGCCGCCCCGGACGCCGATGTCGCCGCGATAGCGCGCGGCGCCCGAGCCGTCGACGATCGTCCCACCGCGAATCAGCAGTTCGAGAGAGCCCATCGAGCGTCCCCCCTTTGGGCTTGTCCGAGAAGCGCGTTCCCCGACGGCCCGACCGTTCCGGCGACTATCGCCGCCATCCGGACGCTAGCGCCGCGGCATGGTCCCGTCAAGCGGGATGCCGGCGCCTCAACGTCGCCTGGGAAAGCGATTTGACACGTCGCCGCCGGAACATTACGTTGCCCTAGAGCACACTCGCACGAACAGGAGCGTGGGCATGCGAACCTATTACGACATCGACCTGACCGGCCGCTCGATCACCCGGCGTGAGCTGCACGGTGAGGACATCGTCAGGGCCGGCCGCTATCTGATCGCCAAGACGCTCCTCGAGCTGGGCGCGGCCACGGTCGATCCGCTTTCGCCCGCCAACCCGCTCATCTTCTCGGCTGGCCCGTTCGCCGGCACGAGCTTCTCGAATGCCAACCGGACGAGCGTGGGCTGTAAGAGCCCGCTGACCGGCGGCATCAAGGAAGCCAACGGCGGCGGTAGCTTTAGCTACGGGCTCGGCCAGCTCAAGGTGGCGGGCTTCACGCTGTACGGCGCGTCGGCAAGCTGGGTCGTCCTCCATTTCAAGAAGGACGGCACGATCGATTTCGACGACGCGGCACCGTACCTGGGCAAGGGCAACTTCGAGGCCCAGGAGATGCTGCACAAGAAGTACGGCAAGAAGGTCACGATCGCGCTCTGCGGGCCGGTCGGCGAGTACCAGGGGCTGCTCGGCGGCATCTCCTTCAGCGACAAGGACGGCCGGCCGGCGCGGCTCTCGGCGCGCGGCGGCGTGGGCGCGGTGATGGGCGCGAAGAAGGTCAAGGCGATCGTGGTCGATCTCGACAAGATTCCGCCCTTCACCGACACCAAGAAGGTGAACGTCGCGATCAAGGACTACGCGAAGATGCTGCTGGCCGACACCATGGTCACGAGCTTCTACCAGAAGATCGGCACCATGGGCATGGCCGACCTCCAGAACGCGCTGGGCGGGCTGCCCGTGCGCAACTTCAGCGCCGGCCAGCAGGTCGACACCAAGACGGGCGAGAAGTTCAAGATGGGCGGCGAGCACATCAGCCAGCTCAACGTCTCGCGCGGCGGCGAGCACACGCATGCGTGCATGCCCGGCTGCGTCATCCAGTGCAGCAACGTCTACGCCGACGCCAGCGGCAAGGAAGTGGTCTCGCCGGTGGAGTACGAGACGCTCGGCCTGCTCGGCACCAACTGCGGCCTCAGCGATCCCGACGAGCTCGCCCAGATGAA
>DASRIY010000365.1:0-10435 GCA_035649755.1 Candidatus Methylomirabilota bacterium | reverse complement strand
TGAAGCCCGAGTTCGACAAGCGTAACTGCAAGATCCTCGGGCTGAGCGTCGACCCGGTCACCGATCACGAGCGCTGGTCGAAGGACATCCAGGACGCCGCGGGCCACGCAGTGACGTACCCGATGATCGGCGATCCCGAGCTGAAGGTGGCCATGGCTTACGACATGCTGCCGGAAGGCGCGGGCACCACATCCCAGGGACGCACGCCGGCCGACAACGCGACCGTGCGCTCGGTGTTCGTCATCGGGCCTGACAAGAAGGTCAAGGCGATGCTGACGTACCCGATGTCGACCGGCCGCAATTTCGACGAGGTGCTGCGGCTCCTCGACTCCTGCCAGCTCACGTCGAAGCACAAGGTGGCGACGCCGGTGAACTGGAAGCAGGGGCAGGACGTCATCATCGTCACCGCCGTCTCCGACGACGAGGCGAAGAAGACCTACCCCGCCGGCTTCAAGACGGTGAAGCCGTACCTGCGCTTCGTCGCTCAGCCGAAGTAGCGGCGTTTCGAGCATCCCCGAGCGCGGCGCTCGGCGTCGATCTGGTGCCGGCCGCCGCGCTCGGCCTTTCCATCTCGCCTGCGGCCGCTGGCGACCTGCCTGCCCGAAAACTTGGGGAATAGACCCGCGCCTCGGAGAATCGTCCTGGGGGTGGGTGATGACAGGGACGTGGGCCGGACGGGGGATCGCCTGTCTCGTCACGATGGGCCTGATGGCCGGCTGCGCCCGCCCGGCGGGCCCGTCCGGATCGGTCCGCACCGGGCAAACCGGCAAGTACGTCACCTTCGAGCCCGCCCGGCCTCAGCAAGCCTACGAAGTTCCTCCGATGGAACGCCCGCCGATGCTGTTCCTGGACGACTTCGTGGCACCCGGCCACAAGGTCGTGGTAACCGGCTACATGACCCCGTTGAAAGCCATCCATACGCCGATCGTCGTGACGGAAAGCGCGGCGGACGAAGAGTTCTGGGAGTTCATCTATCGCATGCCGCCTGGGACGACGCGCGCTGGCGACGCCGTCGACCGGCCCTTCCTTAACCTGGGCGGGCGTGATCAGTGCGAGGCCATGCGCGACATGCATGAACGGAACAACGTCCGAACGGGACCTTGCATCGGACCTCACTACTTCAAGCGTACGGGGCCGCCGGATCGGTCCTAGGTGGTAGAATCCGCGCGGCGGTGAGGAGATTCGCGCCGCCGCGGAGGCCCGACGTGAACATCCGACCGAATCGCGTGAAAGAGAAGCTCGCCGCCGGCCAGGTCGCCACGATCCTGTCCGGCAGCAACGACCCCGACCTGATCGATCAGCTCGGCACGCTCGACGTCGATGGCATCTGGCTCGAGGGCGAGCACGGTGGGGTCGACTACGCCGACCTCGGCAACCTGACGCGGGCGTGCGACCTCTGGGGCAAGACCTCGGTGGTGCGGGTCATGGACAACGACTACGCCACCATCTACCGCACGCTCGACCGCGGAGCCCAGGGCATCGTGGTGCCCCACGTCAACACGCGTGCCGAGGCCGACGCGGTGGTGGAGGCTGGCAAGTTCGCCCCGCTGGGCAAGCGCGGCATGTACACGAGCCGCCAGGGCTTCGGGGTGGGCGACTATCTGAAGACCGCCAACGATCAGAGCCTGCTCATCGTGCTGATCGAGGACATCGCTGCCGTCCGTGCGCTCGACGAGATCCTGAAGGTCGACCACATCGACGTCTTCTTCGTGGCGCCGAACGATCTGGCGACCTCGATGGGCCACATCGGCAACATGGGCCATCCTGATGTCCAGAAGACGGTCGACGGGGCACTGATCAAGATCGTCCAGTCGCGCCGGGTGGCCGGCACGCTCGTCAACTCCGCCAACGTCGAGCGCTACACGAAGTTGGGCGTGCGCGTGGTGATGACGAGCTTTTTCCCGTGGGTCCAGGCCGGCGCCAAGGACCTGGTCGATCGCGCGGCGGCCGGCGCCCGCGGCTGACGCGCTCCACCGAAGGGAGTGATCGGCCGATGCTTCTCGCCGATCCGGCGCGCCTTCAGGCCGGCGTCAACGCCGATCCGGAGTTTCGCCTGGCGGCGCGATACTGGAACGCCACGCTGAGCCTCGAGTCGACGACCCGCGCGCTGCGCGTCGAGATCGCGGAGGGCCGGATCGCGAATTGCCGGGAAGGTGAGGCCGGTGAGCCGGCGACGATCACCGTGCGCGCGCCTGACGACGGGTGGGCGCAGTTCCTGGCGCCGATGCCGCGGCCGTTCTATCAGGACCTGCTCGGCGGCTGCGTGCAGCATCACGGGTTCACGGTGGCCGGTGACATCCTCACG
The DNA here is from genome assembly GCA_035649755.1 of Candidatus Methylomirabilota bacterium. Taxonomy (GTDB): domain Bacteria; phylum Methylomirabilota; class Methylomirabilia; order Rokubacteriales; family CSP1-6; genus AR31. The sequence continues at coordinate 8,130 of DASRIY010000365.1, read as the reverse complement.
CTGAGCGCGTACTACCAGGCCACCCAGCGCCTCTTCGCCGTCATGCGCGTGCTGCGGACTCAGAGTTGATGGCGCGCTTCGACGCCGCCACCGGGCGCTACGTCTACCTGACGATCGACGGCGTCGAGTACCGCGTCTACTTCGAGGAGGCGGGCGCGGGTATCCCGCTCCTGCTCCAGCACACCGCGGGCGCCGACGGCCGACAGTGGCGCCATCTGCTCGAGGACCGCGACATCGGCCGCCACTATCGACTGATCGCCTACGATCTGCCGTATCACGCGAAGTCGGTGCCGCCGGCAGGCGTCGAGTGGTGGAAGAAGGAGTACGCGCTCACGCGCGACTTCTTCATGAAGGTGCCCGTCACGCTCGCCGCGGCGCTCGAGCTCGAGCGCCCGGTGTTCATGGGCTGCTCGATCGGCGGGCACCTGGCGGCCGACCTCGCCTGCTTCTACCCCGGCGTGTTCCGGGCAGCCATCAGCGTCGAGGGCGCCTTGCGCACGCCGGCCAAGCGCGACCTCACGTTCCTGCACCACCCGCGGGTCAGCAACGAGTACCGGGCCGGCATCATGTACGGCATCACCGCCCCGCAGAGTCCCGAGGCTTTCCGGCGCGAGACCGCGTGGGTCTACTCGCAGGGCGCGCCGGACGTGTTCAAGGGCGATCTGCATTACTACAACGTGGATCACGACCTTACTGACTTGGCCGCGAAGATCGACACGACGAAGACCGCGCTCTACGTCCTGACCGGCGAGTACGACTGGTCGAGCACGCCGGAGATGGGACAGGCGCTGGCCAAGGAAGTCCGGGGCGCCAGCTTCCGCGTCATGCCCGGCCTCGGCCACTTCCCCATGTCAGAGAATCCCGCGCGCTTCCGCGAGTACATCCTGCCCGTGCTGGACGAGATCCGGGCCCGCGGGTGAGGCTTGCCGAGGCGCTGGCTGTGTCGCGTGGCGAGGTCGTGGCGTTCGTGGGCGGCGGTGGGAAGACCGCGGCCATGTTCCGGCTGGCGCGCGAGATCGCGGCCCGAGATGAGCGCGCGCTCACGACGACCACCACGCACATCTTCGCCGCGCAGATCGCGCAGGCGCCTGCTCACGTCGTCGCGACCGACGCGACCCGCGAGACCATGGTCGCCGCGCTGGCGAGCCACCGGCACGTACTGGTCGTCGGCGACACCGACGCCGGCTCCGGCCGCGCGGGCGGCGTCTCGCTCGAGCTCTTCTCGCGTCTGCGCGCCTGGTTTCCGGACGTGTGTCTCCTGAACGAGGCCGACGGCTCGCGGATGCGGCCGTTCAAGGCCCCGGCAGCGCACGAGCCGGTGATTCCCGAAGAGACGACACTGGTCGTTCCGGTCGTCGGCGCCGACGTCTTCGGCCAGCCCCTCGACTCAGAGCACGTGCACCGTCCGGAGCTCGTCAGCGCGCTGAGCGGCGCGCCCCTCGGCGCGCCGATCACCCCCGAGATCGTGGCGAGCGTGCTCGCCCACCCGGACGGCGGACGCAAGGGCGTTCCTCCCGGCGCCCGCGTCGTGGTGCTGATCAACAAGGTGGAGACGCTCCCGGATCGCAAGCCGGCCCGCGACACGGCCGAGCGCCTGCTGCGCGAGCGGGCGGTGACGGCGGTCCTGCTGGCCGGCCTGCGCGGGGACGATCCCGTCCTCGAGGTCTGCTCGCGATGACGTGCGCACAATCACGGAGGCATTGATGGCAACGGTGGAGACGGCGCTCGGACCGATCGATACGGCCCAGCTCGGGCCGACCCTGATGCACGAGCACGTGGTCACGCGCTCGCCCGGCGTGCAGGAGAACTGGCCCCACCTGTGGGACCGCAACGGCATCCTCGACATCGCCGAGCGGAAGATGTCCGATCTCTACGACCGTGGTATCAGGTCGCTCGTCGATCTGACCACCGTCGACCTGGGGCGCGACATCGACCTGATCCTCGGCGTGGCCCGCCGCTCGCGCGTGCACATCATCGTCGCCACCGGGGTCTGGTGGATGCCGCAGCGCTACTTCAGCGTGCACGGCGTCGACGCGGTCGCCGACCTGTTCATCCGTGACATCACGCAGGGCATCGGCAACAGCGGCGTCAAGGCCGCCATCATCAAGTGCGCCACCGACACCGCCGGCGTCACCCCGGTCATCGACAACGTCCTGCGCGCCTCCGCGCGGGCCCAGAAGGCGACCGGTGTGCCGATCTCCACCCACACGTGGGCGGCCGGACGCACGGGCGAGCTGCAGCAAGCGATCTTCGCGCAGGAAGGCGTCGACCTGCGCCGCGTCATCATCGGCCATAGCGGCGACAGCGAGGACTTCGGCTACCTGCGCGGGCTCATGGAGCGCGGGAGCACGATCGGCATGGACCGCTTCGGCCTGGAGAACTTCCTGCCGACCAGCAAGCGCGTGGAGGTGGTGGCCCGGCTCTGCGCCGAGGGCTACGCCGGCAAGATGGTGCTCTCACACGACGCCAACTGCTGGACCGACATGCTCTCGGAGGAAGCGAAGAAGCGGACGCGGCCGCAGTGGCACTACACGCACATCTCCGACGACATCCTGCCGGCGCTCCGCAAGGCGGGCGTCAAGGAAGACCACATCGAGCAGATGCTCGTGCGCAACCCGCGGGCGATCTTCGACGCGCGAAAGGGCTGAGATGAGTGAGCTTGCCCTCACGCTGACCTGCGCGGACTATGCGCGCATCATGCCCCTGGCCACCGCCGCGGTGAAGCCGGAGGGGATCGCGCTCACGATGATCCTGGGTAGCCGGGGCTCCTGGCCGGCGCGTGCCGAGATGCTCCGCCGGGCGGCGCAAGATCCGGACGTGCACGGCGGCGAGTGGTCGATGGCGCAGTATCTCTACCGCATAGAGAAAGGCGACCGACGCTACGTCGGCCTGCCGGTGTTCCCGTTGCGCAACTTCACGGCGCGTGATCTTTACGTGCGGCGGGGCGGCCCGATCCAGAAGGCGGCGGATTTGGTCGGCAAGCGCATCGGCATGTACAGCTACACCGCGAGCGGCTCCGTGTGGTATCGCCACTTCCTGCGCTTCCTGGGCGTTGAGCCGTCGACGATCCAGTGGTGGATCGGCGACATCGACACGCCGTATTCGGCGCCGACGACCCAGACGCTGCCCCCCGGCGTGAACGCGGCGCCTCCCGGCCGGCCACTATCTGACATGCTGATCGCCGGAGAGCTCGAGGCCATCTACAGCCCGCCACGCCCGGCGGCCTATCATCCGAAGACCGGCCCGATCGTCCGCCTGTTCCCGGAGTTTCGCTACATCGAGCAGGAGTACTTTCTGAAGACCGGCGCGTTTCCGCCCCAGCACCTGATCGTCCTGCGCCGCGAGACCTGGGAGGAGAATCGCTGGATCGCCCGCAGCATCACCGAGGCGTTCAGCGCCGCCAACGATTGCTTCACTGCCGCGCAGAAGGGATTTCCCTACGCCACGCCGTGGCTCGAGGCGGAGCTGGAAGAGACGAGCGCGGTGATGGGTGAGGACTTTCACCCGTACGGGCTGGCGCGCAATCGGGCGCAGATCGACACGTTCGCCGCCGAGGCGTTTCGCCTGGGGCTGACGAGCCGGCGAGTGACCGTCGACGAGTACTTCGCCGACTATCTCCAGGGCGGTTGACGGCCGCGCCAGGCCGACTTAGACCGGCCTCTGAGACCAAGGTCTAATTCGGCGCGATACGGACAAGGTGGCAGACTCGCGCGCGTCAGGAGGTTGCAATGACCCACGTGCGCGTCACGCTCCTTGCCGTCTTGCTCGTTGCGCTCAGTGGATGTGCGTCTTCCCCACCGACGCCCCTGACCGGCATCGATCCCCTGGTCGGCAAGTGGAGGGGCACGGTGACGGTCGGCAGAGCCATTGTCTTCATTTACCTCACGATCGAGCAGGATCGAACCCTCGTCGCGACCTGGGGCGACATCACCACGCGAGGCACCGTGACCATCTCGGGCGGGCAGGCCAGCTATCAGATGGCCCCACCTCCTCAGGAGGGGACCTTGAAGCTGTACACGGACAAGGGCAAGCGGCAGCTCTACATGGAGAACCTGAACGGCGAGTTCTACGCCGTCGTGGAGCCGGATTCGTGACCGGCGCCGCCGGAGATCGCTACACGAGCTTCACGTTCTTCAGCGGCAGGCTGCGCACCGGCTTGCCCGTCGCCGCGAAAATTGCGTTGAGGACCGCCGGCGTCACCACGGAGATCGTGGGCTCGCCGACGCCGCCCCAGAAGTCGTAGGTCGGGACGACCACCGTCTCGACCTTCGGCATCTCGGCCAGGCGCAGGATCTGATAGCGGTCGAAGTTCAGCTCCGTCATGCGCCCGTTCTGTACCGTGCACTCGCCGTAGAACGCCGCGCTGAGCCCGTACGCCACCGAGCCCTCGACCTGCGCGGCGATCTGGTCGGGATTGACCGCGTGGCCGCTGTCGAGCGCCAGCACCATGCGGTGCACCTTCACCTTGCCCTCGCGGCTCACCGAAACCTCGGCGACGGCGGCGGAATAGCTGCCGTAGCCCATGAACTGCGCGATGCCACGATGCACGCCGGCGGGCAGGGGCTTGCCCCAGTCGCCCTTGGCCGCCGCGGCGTCGAGCACGGCGAGGTGCTTGGGGTGCTTGCTCATGAGGGCGCGCCGGAACGCGAGCGAGTCGGCGCCGGCCGCGCGGGCGACTTCCTCGATGAAGCATTCCATGTAGACGGCATTCTGGTTCGTGTTGACCCCGCGCCACGGCCCGACCGGCACGTGTGTGTTGCGCATCGCGTACTCGATGAGCAAGTTCGGCACGGTGTAGCCGAGCTGCGCGTCGCCGGGCTTGTCGGTGTAGCCCTGGAGCTGGCGGGCGTCCTCGCCGTTGGCGACCATCGCCGGGTTCACGAACGCATTGATCGATTGACCGGAGATGCGCACGTGCAGTCCGACCAGCGCGCCCTTGTCGTCGAGGCCCGCGGCCAGCTTGCACTGCGAGATCGGCCGGTAGAAGTCGTGCGCCATGTCTTCCTCGCGCGACCAGACCATCTTCACGGGCACGTCGGGGAAGCGCTTGGCGATGTTGACCGCCTGGCGAACGTAATCCTGGTTGCCGCCGCGCCGGCCGAAGCCGCCGCCGAGGTCGTGGCGGTAGACCTCGCACTTCTCGAGCGGAATGCCCGACTGCTCGGACAGGGCGGCCAGCGACGCCTCAGAGTTCTGCGTGGGCACCCAGCACTCGGCCCGATCGGCCGAGAGCTTGACGGTGCAGTTCATCGGCTCCATCGTCGCGTGGGCGAGGAATGGCGTGCTGTAGACCGCCTCGATCTTCTTCGCGGCGCCCTGGATGGCCCCGAGGGCGTCGCCCTCCTTGCGGAAGGCGTAGGCGTCCTTCGCCGTCAGCCCCGCCTCGAGGTGGCTGGCGATCGTCGCGCTCGACTGGGCCGCGCCCGCGCCCTCGTCCCATACGATCGGCAGCGCCTCGAGCGCAGTCTTGGCCCGCCACCACGTGTCGGCGACGACCGCAACCGTCGAGTCATTGACCTTCACGACGCCGCGAACGCCGGGCCGGCTGGCGATCTTCGGCTCGTCGTAGCTCACGAGCTTGCCGCCGAACACGGGCGAGGCCTTGATCGCGGCGTGCAGCATGCCCGGAAGCTTGAGATCGATTGCGTACACCTTGCTGCCGTCGAGCTTGTCGGCGGTGTCGAGCCGCTTCAGCGGCTTGCCGGCGATCTTCCAGGCCTTGGGGTCCCTGAGCGTGATGCTCTTGGGATCGGGCGGCGCGAGCTTGGATGCGGCCGCGGCGACCTTGCCGTAGGTCGTCTTGCGCCCGGAGCCGGCGTGCGTGATGACACCATTCGCGACGCTCACCTCCGTGACCGGCACCTTCCATTCGTCGGCCGCCGCCTGCAGCAGCATGATGCGCGCGGCGGCGCCGCCACGCCGGACGTAGTCGTGCGAGGTGCGGATACCGCGGCTGCCGCCGGTCGACATCTCGCCCCACACGCGCTTGCGCGCCAGGTTCTGACCGGGCGTGATCGACTCGGTGGTCACCTTGCTCCAGTCGCACTCGAGCTCCTCGGCGACGAGCTGCGCGAGACCAGTCAGCGTGCCCTGGCCCATTTCCGAGCGCGCGATGCGGATCACGCAGGTGTCGTCCGGCTTGACCACGACCCACGCGCCGATCTCGGCGCCGGCGGCGCTCTGCGCCTCCGCCGATCCAGATCCGAACGGGAGGCGGACGCCCAGGGCCAGTCCCCCGGCCGCCGCGGTCGAGCCGACGATGAATGAGCGACGCGAAAATCTCGAGCCGGCCGCGCTGATGTTCTTCATGTCACGCCTGCTTTCCAGCGGCCATGTGCACCGCCGCGCGGACCCGCTGATAGGTGCCGCACCGGCAGATGTTGGTCATCGCGTCGTCGATGTCCTTGTCGGTCGGCTTCGGCTTCTTCGCCAGGAGCGCGGCCGCCGCCATGATCTGCCCGGACTGGCAGTACCCGCACTGCGGCACGTCGACGGCCGCCCACGCTTTCTGGACCGGGTGAGAGCGATCGGGCGACAGGCCTTCGATCGTGACTACCTTGTCGGTGGGCTTCACGTTGCCCACCGGCAGGGCGCAGGAGCGCACGACCTGGCCGTTGAGGTGCACGGAGCAGGCGCCGCACTGCGCGACGCCGCATCCGTACTTGGTGCCCGTCAGCCCGACCTGCTCGCGGATCACCCAGAGCAGCGGCGTGTCGGCCTCCACCTGCACGTCACGGACCTGGCCGTTGATGTTCAGCTTAGGCATGGCGCCCTCCCGCCCGCGATCGTAGCAGATTCGGGTAGCGGCGCAGAGGTCTTGACAGGATCGCCCGAGGCCAAGATGCTTGGCCCGCCATGAGCGATTGGAGCAAGGTCACCCGGCCGATCCCCGTACCCAACGAGCTGACGCGGCCCTTCTGGGACGCGGCCAAACAGAAAGTGCTGGCCCTGCAGCGCTGCCAGGCGTGCAAGCACTTCCAGCATCCGCCCTACGCGACCTGCGTGCAGTGCATGGGCATCGATCTCAGGTTCGAGCCCGTGAGCGGCAAGGGCGCCATCTACGCGTACACGATCATGTACCACGCGGGCGACAAGCGATTCGCCTCGGCCATTCCCTACGCGAGCATCATCGTCGAGCTCGACGACGCGCCGGGAGCGCTGCTGGCCGGCAACTTGCTGGACGCGCCCTACACGGAAGCGAAGGTCGGGCGGCGGGTGGAAGTGGTCTTCGAGCCGCTCAACGACGACATCACGCTGCCTCAGTTCCGTCTGGCACAGGGCGCGTAAGCGGCCACGTCGGACCAGCTTCGGAGGATCGATCGGCATGTGGGAGCAGCGGTGCAAGATCGCGGTCAGCGGCGTCGGATTCTCGAAGGTCACGCGCTCGGCGGAGATTCCGCTGGCCGCCCACGCGCTGGAGGCTGTCAAGGGCGCGGTCGAGGACTCCGGCCTGAAGATGTCGGACATCGACGGGCTGGCGACGTACCCGGAGCTGCCGGCGACCGGTCACGCGATGGTCGACGGCATCACGATCGTCTCCGTGAACTGCATGATGGCGATGCTCAAGCTCCCGCACCTCGCCTGGCACGTGCAGGTGGAGACCGTCAACATCGGGGGCGCGGTGCAGCAGGCGGCCAACGCGCTGCTCGCCGGCGTGTGCAAGTACGCGGTGGTCTGGCGCGCGATGCACAATCCGAAGGGGACCTATCAGAACCTGCCGGGCACACTCGCCGCGGGTGCGACGCAGTTCACGGCGCCGTACGGGTTCGGCGGCCCGGGCCAGGGCATGGCCGTCGCCTACACGCGCTGGCTCGAGCGACACAATCAGAGCCGCGAGAAGATGGCCACACTCGCCGTCACCCAGCGCCGGCACACGCAGATGAACCCGCACGCCTACTTCTATGGTCAGCCGCTTTCGCGCGAGGACTATCTGAATTCGCGGATGGTCGCCTATCCGTTTTGCCTCTACGACTGCGACATTCCCGTGCAGGGCGCTGTCGCGATCGTGCTGACGACGGCCGACCGCGCGCGCGATCTCAAGCCGCGCCCCGCGTACATCGCGGGCTACGGCCAGCGGCTCGCGTTCGAGGTGGCCGGGCGCATCGGCAGCCTGTCGAGCTACATGGAGGG
>DASRIY010000364.1:0-2357 GCA_035649755.1 Candidatus Methylomirabilota bacterium | reverse complement strand
GTTCCACCTGATCCAGCCCACGCGCGACGAGACGCCGCTGTTCGGGCCCTCCATGGGCTTCGAGGCGAGCCGCGCAGCGCTCCGCTACGGCTACGAGTCGACCCGGGACTGGCTCGGCGACCAGGGTCTCCCGCTTCTCCGCCGTCTGCAGGCCTCGCCCTCGCTCGTCTGACATAGCTGGGGCGGCCAGCGCCCCGGCCAGGGTTACCTGCTCACTCCGTTCGCAAGTTATCCCTCGGCACGTTCCAGATGGCGCTCGATCAGTGCGTTCACGTGCTCGGGATGGGTGACGGGCGCCATGTGCCCTACGCCCTCGATCTCGACAGTGGTCACGCGCGGCAAGGCTTTCATGAGCAGCCGCGCCACCGCGCGTGAGGAGGCGGGAGAGTCCGAGCCCGTGAGAAGGAGGACGGGCACGTCGAGCGTCGCCAGGCCGTCCAGCGGCGTCGGCTCCATGAACGCCGCGTCCCATTCCGACGAGACCGCGCTCATCGCCTCGGCGACTGCCTGGCGACGTGACGCGGGCATGCCGGCCCAGACACCGCCTCCCATCCAGTAGTCGACGAACCGCGCTCCGGCGGCGTCGTGGTCGCCCCTCTGCACCGCAGCCACCGTGTCATCGCGCACGGCTGCGATCTCCCGGGCCGCAGGCTGGGTCGCGTCGTCGGCGAACAGGAGCGAGAACAGCACGGGTTCGAAGAGGACGAGCGACCGTAGTCGCTCGGAGTAGGCGAGCGCCGCCTTGAGGGCGACCGCGCCGCCGTACGAATGACCCACGAGGTGAAACCGGTCGCCCGCGGCCGCCAGAACCGGGTCGAGGAACGAGGCCTCGTCGGCCAGCGAGAGCGTCCGGCCGCTCGGCCACCTGGCACTCTTGCCGGAGCCGTACAGATCGACGGCGAGCGTGCGATAGCGGGGGGCGAGGCGGTCCATCAATGGGCGCCACTGCGCCGAGGAGCTGGCACTCGCGTGAACGCAGACCACCGCCGGGCCCGCTCCTGCGTCACGGAAATACGCGCCGGTCACCATCGTGGCCATCGCGCGCCTACTTCTTCTTTCGCGGATCGTCGTCGGGATTCACGAATCGGAGGTCGGTCGGGCCGACTCCGTGAACCTGCACGATGGTCTCGCGGCTGCCCGCCCACGCGTAGTGCGGATGGTTCGGCGGGATCGAGACGAAACCTCCGGCCGGCAGCTCCTGTCCCTTGCTCTGATCGAACTTCTCGCCGACTCCGATGGAGAAGGCTCCGGAGAGCACCGTGACGTTCTCGCTGGCCTTGTGCAGATGCGCCGGAATCTTGTAGCCGGCGGGCATCTTCAGGCGGTAGACGAACAGTCCTTCCTTGGCTGGGTCGCCCATCACCACGGCGAGCAACGCGCCCGGCAGCACCGGCGGCTCGACCCATTTGAGGGTGTCGGGCATGACCACGCTATGAGCGTCGTGCTGGGCCAACACCGGAAGCGCGAAGATAGTGGCCAACATCAAGACCGCGGGCACGATGCGACGCATGACAATCCTCCTGGTGTGAGTTTTCGCTCGATGCCGAGCTTGTCGTCGAGCAAGCCGCGTGCCCGGCAGGCTCTGGCCGAAATTCAGCGGATTTGGAGGCGCACCTGCAAGGACGGCTTGCGTCTAGACGAGGGGCCGGATCCCGCTTGTCCTGATTTCAACGCGAGTTCGCGCCGCAAGCTTCGATGGCGGCGGTGAGCGGCGGACGTTGCGGTCGACGTCGGGCGGCAGCTACGTCAGCGGCGGCCGCCGGCCAGCTTCACGGCGTCCGGCGCCAGGCGTAGCCTTCCCATCGCGAGCACGCCGAGCGCCGGGCCGATCGCGAGCGCCGCGAAGGCCCAGCGCCAGCCGGCGCGCGCGACGAGCGGCGGCACCAGCCAGATCGAGATCATCGTGAGCGCGAAGCCGGCACACGTCTGCGTCGTGAGCGCGGTGCCGACGTACGCGGGCGGCGAGAGCTCGGTGATCGCGGTCGAGAACTGGGCGGAATCGGCGATGACCGTTACGCCCCAGACGATCGCAACCAGCAGGGTGAGGAGCGGCGGACCCCCGAACGTCAGGCCGATCGTCGCCGCGCACGCGCCCGAGAGCGCCATGGCGATCATCGTGAGCCTCGTGCGTCCCCAGCGGTCCGACGCGAGGCCGCCGGCCCAGCAGCCCAGCGCACCGAGCGCGATCACGAAGAACGTCGCCGAGCTCGGATTGAGCCCCGCGTAGCTCCCGCCGCCGCGTGCCTCGAGGCTCGCCGCCAGGAACACGGCGATCCAGGCCCACATCGCGTAGAGCTCCCACATGTGGCCGAAGTAGCCGAAGCACGCCAGTCGCGGCGCGCGCTCGCTGAAGATCG
>DASRIY010000363.1:0-21490 GCA_035649755.1 Candidatus Methylomirabilota bacterium | reverse complement strand
CATGCTCCCGCTGATGCTCTCGCAAGGCGTGGGCGCCGGCGACAACCGCGCCATCGGCTCCGTGATCGCGGGCGGCCAGATGCTCTCGCTGCTCTTGACCCTCCTGGCCACGCCGGTCTTCTACTCGCTGTTCGACGACGCGGCGGCGCGCTTCGCGCCGCGCGCCTGGCTCCGCCGGCTTCGCCGCCGTGCGCCGGTGGTGCCGGCGCCGGCGATCGCCACCGGCCGCGACTGACCCAAGCGATCTTCGCGCTTGACCGAGCCGCCGTCCCGGGTGTTAGTGGGACGGTTCGCGATCGAATCGCAGGGGGGGACCCATGACGCAGTCGACGACGCTCCCGTACACCGGCCAGGAGTTCCTCGACAGCCTCGACGACGGCCGGGAGGTCTGGATCTACGGCGAGCGGGTGAACAAGATCACCACGCATCCGGCGTTTCGCAACTGCGCCCGGATGATCGCGCGCCTCTACGACGCGCTGCACGAAGACCACCGGCTCGGCCGGCACGTGCTGACCGAGCCGACCGAGTGGGGTGGCTTCACGCACCGCTACTTCCGTGCCCCGACCACCGTGGAGGAGCAGGTGGCCGGCCGCGACGCGATCGCCGCATGGGCGCGGCTCACCTATGGCTGGCTCGGGCGCTCGCCTGATTACAAGGCGGCGTTCCTGGGGACGCTCGGGGCCAACGCCGAATTCTACGCGCCTTATCAGGACAACGCCCGGCGCTGGTACCGATATTCTCAAGAGCGTGTGCCGTTCATCAACCACGCCATCATCCATCCGCCGGTCGACCGGAACATCGCGCCGGGCGCGCCGGGCGGACCCACCGACATCTACGCGCGGGTCACCCGGGAGACCGACGCCGGCATCTACGTGTCCGGCGCGAAGGTGGTGGCCACCGGCTCGGCTCTGACGCACTTCACGTTCGTCGCCCATCATGGGCTCATCCCGGTCCAGGGCAAGAACTTCGCGATCGTATTCATGGTGCCGACCAACGCCCGGGGCGTGAAGCTCATCTGCCGAGTCTCCAACGAGCTCCGGGCGGCGATGCTGGGCAGCCCGTTCGACTACCCGCTGTCCAGCCGGCTCGACGAGAACGACGCCATCTTCGTGATGGACGACGTGTTCGTGCCCTTCGAGGACGTGTTCGTGTACGCCGACGTGGAGAAGGCCAACAACTTCTTCCCGCGGACCGGCTTCCTGCCGCGCGCGCTCATCCACGGCTGCACTCGTCTGGCGGTCAAGCTCGACTTCATCACCGGCCTCCTGATCAAGGCCACCGAGATCACCGGCTCGCGCGCGTTCCGCGGCGTGGAGGCCAACATCGGCGAGGTCATCGCCTGGCGCAACATGATCTGGGGACTGTCGGACGCGATGGCCAAGAGCGCCGACCCGTGGACCGGCGGTTGCATCCTGCCGGCCATGGAGCCGGCCGCCGCCTACCAGGTGCTGGCGCCCGAGGCGTACGTGCAAATCAAGAACCTGATCGAGAAAACGGTGGCGAGTGGCCTGATCTACCTCAACTCGCACGCGAAGGACTTCAAGTCGGCGGACCTCCGCGGGTACCTGGACCTCTATCTGCGCGGCTCGAACGGTGTCGACGCAGTGGGGCGCGTCAAGCTCATGAAGCTCCTGTGGGACGCGGTCGGCACTGAGTTCGCCGGCCGGCATGAGCTCTACGAGATCAATTATTCGGGCAGCCACGAAGAGATCCGGCGCTACGCCCTCTTCGGGGCGCTCGGGTCCGGCCAGTACGACCGCTGGAAACAGTTCGCCGAGACGTGCATGGCCGAATACGACCTCGACGGCTGGACGGCCGGCGACCTCATCAACTCCGAACGCCCTTAGCCATCCTCCGCACCTGAAGGCGTAGGTCTACACCCGGCGGGAGCGTGGGCGGTTGTTGTATGGTTTCGCCATGGCGGTGGAGTCGGCCGGGCGGCGATTTCGAGAGGCGGTCGCGTCGGAGCGGCCGCTGCAGGTGGTCGGGTGCATCTACGCCTACGCGGCGCGAATGGCCGAGCGCGTCGGGTTCAAGGCGATCTACCTGTCCGGGGGCGGCGTGGCGGCGGGATCGCTCGGTGTACCGGATCTCGGGATCACGACCCTCGAAGACGTGCTCACGGACGTGCGTCGCATCACCGGCGTCACGGGGCTGCCTCTCCTCGTCGACGCGGACACCGGCTTCGGCGGCGCGTTCAACATCGCGCGGACGGTCCGGTCGCTGATCACGGCGGGAGCGGGCGCCATGCACATCGAGGATCAGGTGCAGGCCAAGCGCTGCGGACACCGGCCGGGCAAGGCGATCGTCGCGAAGAGCGAGATGGTCGATCGCATCAAGGCGGCGGTCGACGCGCGGACGGACGACGCGTTCGTCGTGATGGCCCGCACCGACGCCCTCGCGGTCGAGGGCATCGACCCCGCGATCGACCGCGCGATCGCCTGCGTGGAGGCCGGCGCCGACATGATCTTCCCGGAGGCGGTCACGGATCTCGCGGCCTACCGGCGGTTCGCCGACGCGACACGCGTGCCGATCCTCGCCAACATCACCGAGTTCGGCGTGACGCCGCTCTTCACCGTGGCCGAGCTGGCGGGAGCCGGCGTCGCGATCGCGCTCTATCCGCTGTCCGCCTTCCGCGCGATGAACGCGGCGGCGCTGGCCGTCTACGAGACGCTCCGGCGCGACGGCACGCAGAAGCCCGTCGTCGCCGCCATGCAGACGCGCGCCGAGCTCTACGAATTCCTCGACTACCACGCGTACGAGCGGAAGCTCGACGCGCTCTTCACGAAAGACAAGGAGGCGTGACGCGGTGGCGAAGATCCTGACCGAGACCCAGGTAGCGGCGTTCCAGCGCGACGGGTTCCTGTCGCCCGTTCGGGCGATGAGCGCCGAGCGCGCCCGTTACTATCGCGAGCGGTTCGAGTCCCTGGAAGCGCGCGTGGCGGACATCAAGAAGATGAAGACCAAGTCCCATCTGCTCTGTCCGTGGGTGCTCGAGATCGCCGAGGACCCGTTCATCCTGGACATCTTCGAGGACCTCATCGGGCCGAACCTCCGCTGCTGGAGCATGGCGTGGCGGGTGAAAAAGGCCGACGGCGAGACCTTCGCGGGCTGGCACCAGGACTCGTACTACGGCTCGGCCGTCCCGGTGGTGCTGGGCGCCCTGGCGCTCTCTGAGTGCAGCAGCCGGCAAGGGTGCCTGCGCGGCATCCCGGGCTCGCACAAGTGGGGCATCCTGTCCCACGAGGAGACCGACGACCCGCGGAGCATCCTGGCGCGCGGGCAGTACATCACCCAGCCATTCGACGAGTCCGCGGCCGTCGACTTCGAGCTGCGCCCGGGCGAGATGGCGATGTTCGACAACTCGCTCGTTCACGGCTCGGCGGGGAACTTCGGACCCGACCGGCGCTTCCTGCTGCTCGTGGAGATGCTGCCGACCTGGGCGAAGCCCGCCAAGGTGCGGCAGCCGGCCATGCTCATGCGCGGCGTCGATACCTACGACAACTTCGACGACGAGCCCCGGCCCGACGGCGAGTACACGGAGACGGCCCTGGCCAACTGGGAACGGGTGGTCGGCGCCCGCGCAAAGCTCCTCTTCGAGGACAGCCGCTACGGGCCGTCCGAGGCCTACGGCGGCACGCGGCCCGCGACCTAGGCGATTCGTTAATAGGTCACGGCGTGCGCTACCGTCGGCGCCGTCGTCGACGCGCGCGCTGCCGCGCCTGCCGGGACAGCGCCCGGCGGGACGCCGCGTCGTGCCCTTCACGCTCGAGCGCGCGCAGGGTCGCGCGAGAGCGCTGCGGTGATGGGCGCGTCCGTCGTGCGCTGCGTCCCTTGCGCGAATCGCGCGCGGCCTGACGCCGGGTCTCGGCGCTCACTCCCTTCGGCGGCTTCAGTCTGACGCCGGCTCGCCGGGCCTTCGAGAGGCCAATGGCGATGGCCTGCTTGGCCGATCGCGCCCCGTGCTTGCCTTCACGGACGTGCTCGATTTCCTCGCGGACGAACTCGCCGGCCTGTGTCGTCGGCGCCTTGCCCTGTCGCCGCGCGCGCTGCGCGCGCTCTCGCGTGGCCTTCTCCGGCATGTCAGCCCTCCTGTTCGGGTTACGGCGGCGCGTGCTGACTAGACCAGGCCGCGTCGGAGCGCCGTGGCGACGATCTCCGTCCGCGAGCCCACGCCGAGCAGCGCGCGAATCTTCTCGAGGTGATCCTTCACGGTGTGCGGGCTCAAATGAACCCGGCCCGCGATCTGCTTGTCGGTCATTCCTGACGCGAGGTGCCGCAGAATCGCCAGATCGGTGTCGGAAAGTGCCGTCACCGTCACCGGCCGTCGTCCGGCGCCCCGGGCTGCCGGCATTTCCCCGGAAGCGGTGACCGTGGAGATGACCTGAGCCGTCACCTTCGGATCGAGGACCGAGCCACCCTGGTAGACCGAACGGATCATCTTCTTCAACTCCGACAGCTGCACGTCCTTGATGACGTAACCCTTGGCACCGGCCATCAAGCTGCGCAGCACGAAGCCGTCCTCGAGGTAGTTGGTGAGCATGACGACCGCCGTGCGTGGCGCCACCGCGAGGATCTGCCGGCACACCTCGGGCCCGTCAGCCCCCTCGAGCCGCACGTCGAGAAGGACCACGTCGGGCTTCTCGTCGACGACGATGCGCAGGGCGTCCTCGCCCGTCCGGGCCTCGCCGATGACCGCCATGTCGGGCTCGAGCTCGAGAGACAGGCGCAGACCGTGGCGGACGACCTCGTGGTCATCGACGACGACGATGCGAATCTTGGCCATGGCGCTCACGCTCCTTCCGGCCGGAGGGGAAACGATCCGCGGATGGTGACCCCGGCGCCGGTGCGCCCCACGATCTCGAGGCGACCGCCGCACGCCTCGATGCGCTCGCGCATGCGCCTGAGCCCCACGTGACCGGGTCGGGCGATCACCTCGGTAGCCCCGACCGAGAGTCCGACGCCGTCGTCGGCGATTTCGATCGAGATCTGGTTACCGTCGATCTCGATGCGGACGTCGGCCCGGCCGGCGCGCGCGTGCTTGGCGATGTTGACCAGTGCCTCCTGGAGCGTCTTCTGCAGAATGTCTTCCGCGACGGGCGTCAGCCGGTCCGGATCGCCGCGAAGGCTGAGGTCGACCGCCGTTCCGGTGAGCTCGCGGAAATCGCGCACGAGCCGCTCGAGCCGGTTCGCAAAGGTCATCTCGGCCAGGCCTTCAGGCGACAGGTGGCCCATGAGCTGGCGGATCTGCGCCATCATCAGGCCGACGTCATAGTGGATTTCCTCGAGCTTCGGGTAAACCGGTGACGTCGGCGGGGTGCGGTGCAGGCACCAGTCCAGCTTGAGCCCGACCGAGAACGCCAGCTGACTGAGCGTATCGTGGAGCTCGTTGGCGATCCGGACGCGCTCGCGGACGCGCACTCCCTCCGCCACCTGGGCGTGCAAGCGGGCGTGCTCGAGCGCGACCGCGGCATGATCGGCGGCCGCCCGGAACACTTCGATCTCTTCGCGCCCGAAGGACCGCCAGGCGCGGTCGCCGATCGAGAGCACCCCGATCGGGGTGTCCTCGTGGAAGAGCGGGATGGCCAGCACCGCCCGGATCGGCGCCTCGCGCCCGTGTCCACTCGTCGAAAGCTTCGGATCGGTGAGGAAGTCCAGCGTCGCGACCAGGCGCCGCTCGCGCAGCGCGCGCGCCTCGACCGGCCCGAGCTCCGGCCCGGCCAGATCGTCCGCGGCCTGCACGCCGTCCGCCCGGGCCACCGCGACGAGCCGGTAGGCGCCCTCGTTCAGCTCGAAGAGCGTGGCGCGAGCACAGCGGAGGAGCGGGAGGAGCGTGTCGACGATCTCGCGGCCCAGCGTGGAGACATCGAAGGAGCGCGAGGTGGCGTGGGCCAGGAGCGCGAGGGCCTCGGCCGTCCGGCGCCGCTGCCGGCTCTCGGTCACCAGCCGCGCGCTCTCCAGCGCGATCGCCGCGTGGTCGGCGAAGATCTGGATCAGGCGCGTCTCGTCCCGGGTCCAGAGCCCGTGCACCCGGCGGACTTCGAGCACGCCGACGGGTCGATCGCGGCCGAGGAGGGGAACGGCGATGACCAGCTCACCGCCGTCGAGGCCGTTGACGGTCCGGCGTTCCCGGGCTGCTTGATCCGCAGGGTCATGGGCACGGACCGGCTCCGTGTTTTCCCTGATTGGGCTCGCCGCGAGGGGCTGCAGGCCCGGCGCCGCGGCGCCCTCCACGGCGTAGATTTCGCACTCGGCCCTGCCCAGCAGCCGGCGCAGACCATCGGCGATGCGCTGGGCGACCTCCGTGACGTACTGGGCGGTCTTGTCTTCGTCGAGCGGCCGCGCGGTGAGGCGGCTGACCTCGGCCAGCTCCTCCTCAATCGCCCCCGGCGCCACGAATTCCTTGCGGTCGGCGTTGTCGGACGTCATCGACGTTTCATAGCCGCGCCTCGGCCGGCGGGGCTCCAGCTCCACGAACGGCGACGTCTTGCTGATCGAGTCTAGGCAGCCCGCCGAAACACTGTCAACGCGACGCCGCAGCGGGCCGGCCGCCGCGCGTCTGGGCACGCCACGGCCGACCGCTCCCGATGGTCAAACGTTGGGTGGTGCCGCGCTGACTGCGGCCAGGGGCGAATCGCGCTCTTGCTCGATGGCGACGTCGCCGATCGAGAGGATGCCGACCGCCCGCCCGGCCTCGACGACCGGCAGTCGCCGGATTGCCTTGTCCCGCAGCAGACGGACCGCGGCTGCGATCTGATCGTCGGGCGCGACGGTGGTGAGGTCGCGGCTACAGACGTCGCCGAGTGTCGTCGAGCGCGGGTCTCGCCCGTCGGCGATCCCCCGCACGACGATGTCGCGATCCGTCACGATTCCGCACACCTTGCCGCCGTCGAGCACCACGACGTTTCCGATCGCGGCTGCGCGCATGCGCTGGGCCGCGTCGACCAGGGACGCGGTGTCGGGCAGAGCGATCGGATCGGGTGTCATCACCTCTCGAACGGTCTTGTGCTTGGCCATGCCTTTCCCTCCGGTTGCGGCGTTACGCCAGGAGTACGCCCGCCCGGTCAGTGTTCGTCGTCAGCCTCGAGGTCGTCGTCTTCGTCGTCATCCGCCGCGCCGAGGACCAGCTCCATCTCGCCGTCGGCGGTCTCCAGGCAGTCCACCTGTGTGCCCTCGAGCACACTCTGGGCGACCGGGTCGATGAGAAGCACCGTCGATCCGTTGTGCCGCACCACCTGATCGTCGTCGCGGGCGTGATCGGCGATCAGCATCCACTGTCCGGTGGAGTCCGCGGACACCCGCAGCCCGATCTCCGGCTCCTCGATCCGCGCCGCCTGCTTCTGCTCCAAGAGCCGCTCCTTCGCGCGCTCGGTCACAGTGACCATCGGTCGTTCTCCCTTGATGTTGGGGTTCTCGATCTGTGGACGATTTCGCGTCTCGTCGTGGTCGCGCACCGGCACTGGAGCGCCGACACTCGGGCGACCGCGCACGATTCAGCATGGTCGTGCGCCCGGGATGCGTCGACCTCGGAGTAGAGGGTTCAGACACCCAGGTTCGAGGGGTTCGGCGTGGGAGGAAAGTCGCCGAACCCTGATAAGAAACTGGCCAGAGCGCGCTGCCGTCTCGATGCGCCTCGTAGGTGAGTTTTACCGGAATTTCAGCAGTTTCGACTCGCTCGAGCCCCTGGCACTCAGCGTGCTACCCCTTACGCGACATGGACATGCCGAGCACGAGCCCGGGTGTGGGGAGCTTCCTGGAGGTCTTGGGCGGAGCCACAGCCGAGCGCAGCGCGCAGATGCTCGAGGACCTGCTCCAGCTCGGCATCGCCATCGGTAGCGACGGAGAGCTTCCGTCGGTGCTCGACCGGATCGTCACGCAGGCCCGGCGCTTCACGGGGGCCGAGGCCGCGACGCTCTTCATCCGCGAGGGCGCCGCGCTCCGGTTCGCGGTGATTCAGAACGACGTGACGGCCCGCCGGATGGGTCAGCACGAGGGGCGGCTGGAGGTCGAGCGACTCCCGCTCGACGTGCCGAGCCTCGCCGGGTATGTCGCGAACTCGGGCGAGATCCTCAACGTGCCCGAGGCCTACGACATTCCGCGCGAAATGCCGTACGCGTTCAACTGGCGGGTCGATCTCGCCACGGGCTACCGGACGCACTCGGTGCTGGCCGTCCCGCTGCGGGACGCCTCGCGACGAATCCAGGGCGTGCTCCAGCTGATCAACGCCACCGACCCGGACGGGAACGTCGTGCCATTTCATCCGCGGCTCGAGGACGTGGCCCGCGCGTTCGCCGCGTACGCGGCCATCGCGGTCCGCAGCGCCCGGCTCGAGGAGCTGTCGTTCAAGGATCCGCTGACCGAAGGCTACAACCGGCGCTACCTGATGCTGCGGCTCTACGAAGAGGTGAGCCGCGCCTCGCGCTACTCGCAGCCGCTGTCGCTCATCCTGCTGGACCTCGACGGGTTCAAGGCCATCAACGACCGGTGGGGTCACGACGCCGGCGACGACGTCCTCAAGCAGATCGTCCAGCTGCTGGCCAGCCAGTCGCGGCGCGATTCGGTCGTCGCGCGGTACGGCGGCGACGAGTTCATCGCGCTCCTGCCCAGCACGACCAAGGCGGCGGCGCTCGTGTACGCCGAGCGGATGCGCGCGATCATCGAGCGCTACCCGTTCCAGTACGGCCCGCTGACCGCGAGCTTCGGCGTGGCCGGCTTTCCCGACGATCCCGGCAGTGTCGCCGACCTGATCAAGAGCGCCGACCACGCGCTCTACGAGGCCAAGCGGCAGGGACGAAACCTCGTTGGAGGTGCCGTGAAATGACCCCGATCGCCACGAAGACGGCGCGCGCGACCAAGAATGTCCTGGTCGTCGACGACGAAGCCGCCATCTCCCGGATGCTGAAGGACGCCCTCGGGCTCTTCCGGCACGAGCACGCGTACCAGGTGGAGATCGCCGCCGACGGGATCGACGCCCTCGCGGCTCTGAAGCGGCAGTCCTACGACCTGATCCTGCTCGACATGTACATGCCGCGGATGAGCGGCCTGCAGCTCCTCGAGGAGATGGCCCGTCTGAAGGTGCAGACCCCGGTCCTGATGCTGACCGGCAACGACGACACGCGGACCGCGGCGGACGCGCTCTCGAGCGGCATCTTCGCGTACATTCCCAAGCCGTTCGATCTGCAGCACCTCGAGCACCTGGTCTCGCTCGCCGTCACCTCCCGCTCGGCCGCGCGCTAGGCGGAGACACCGCGGCCGGGCGCCCGCGGCCGACCCTGTTGACCGCACCCGCGCGATCGCGGTAGATCTTGAAGCCATGAGCGATCCCGTCACGGTCTCCGTGCTTACCCACCGCCTCGAGGCCATCGTGCAGGAGATGGGCGAGGCGATGCTGCGAACGGCGTACTCGCAGATCCTGAACTCGAGCCGCGACTTCTCCACGGCGCTCTGCGACGCGCAGGCGCGCCTGATCGCGCAGGCCGAGCACGTGCCGATCCACGTCGGGGCCGTGCCGTGGGCGGTCGAGTCGGTGCGCGATGCCTTCAAGGGACGGATCCGGCCCGGCGACGTCTACCTCCTGAACGACCCGTATCACGGCAACAACCATCTGCCGGACCTGACCGCGTTCGTGCCGGTGTTCGTGGGCGACGAGGTGGCGTTCTGGTCCGTCAACCGCGCCCATCAGAGCGACATCGGCGGCTCGACTCACGGCGCCTACAACCCGGCCGCGACCGAGATCTGGCAGGAAGGCCTCCGGATCACCCCGCTCAAGCTCTATGAGGCCGGCGAGCTGCGCGACGACGTCTTGAAGATGATCACCACGAACGTGCGGCACCCGCACGACTTCATGGGCGACCTCCGCGCGATGATCGGCTCGGCGCGCGTCGGCGAGCGGCGCCTGCTGGCGCTGGTCCGCGACTACGGCGCGGCGACGGTCCTGGCGGCCATCGACGAGATCCTGGACGGCGCCGAGCTGCAGGCACGCAGCTGCGTCAAGACCTGGCGCGACGGCGTCTACCACGGCGAGACGATCCTGGACGACGACGGCCACGAGTTCCGGGACATCTGGATTCGCGCCACCGTCACCAAGAAGGGCGACGGGCTCACGATCGACCTGAGCGACTCGCACCGGCAGGTCTCCGGCTTCATCAACTCGTCGTTCCCGAACACGATGTCGGCCATCCACATGGCCTTCGCGTACCTGATCGATCCGCGCACGCCGAAGAACTCCGGGACCTTTCGGCCGGTCAAGGTGATCGCCCGGCAGGGCACGATCGTCTGGCCGTTTCCGCCGGCGCCGGTCACACTGGCGACGAACCACTGCGCGCAGGAGATCGCCGAGGCGATCATCCGCGCGCTGGCGCCGGCCTGCCCGCAGCGCGTCCTGGCGGGTTGGGGACGGCGCTTCCGCATCGCGATCAAGGGCGTGAATCCGCGGACGCGCAAGCCGTTCATCTGGCACATGTTCCACGCGCGTCCGGGCGGCGGCGCGACCGCCGTCGGCGACGGGTGGGAGACTGCGGGCGAGGGGCAGGCGGCCGGCGGGATCAAGTTCGGCAGCGTGGAGGTGGCCGAGGCGCGCTTCCCGCTGACGTTCGAACGCCACGAGTTCCGGACCGATTCGGCGGGGGACGGGATGCATCGCGGCGGTGTCGGCGCCGTGCTCCGCCTGCGGATGGACATCGAGGAGCCCGCTGTCGCCAACACCGCCGGCGACGGCGTCCGCCACGCGCCGTACGGTCTACTCGGCGGCAAGGACGGCCTGCCCCACCGCTACCGGCTGCAGTCACGCGGGCGTGCGATGCGCGTGCTCAAGACCAAGGAAGTCGGGATTGCCGTGCGGAGCGGCGACGTGTTCGTGGTGGAGTCGTCGGGGGGCGGCGGCTACGGGCCGCCGTCGAAGCGCGCGCCCGCGGCGCGCGCCAGTGACCGCGCGAACGGCTTCACGCGGCGCTGAGGGCGGGGAGCCGCGGGGCTCCCCGCCGCATCGTTCGCCTACGAGCTTTCCGTCGCCAGCGTGTCCGCCCGGCGCGGGCGCCGACCCTCGAGACGTCGACCGAGGCTCACCAGGGCCGCCCCGAGCCGAACGCGCACCGGTCGCCGCTTCGGCCGCACCGACTGCGTCAGCGCGTCTCTCGCGCCCGCCGCGCGGGCTTCCGCCAGACGCTCGCGCACCAGCCACTCCGCGAAGTAGAGATTCATGTCCATGACACCGACTCCCCCCGGGATCTGCGCGCGGTGGCGACTGTGGCGCGCTCCCGGCGCGGAACGAATTTCTCTTGCGGGCTCAGCACGATCTCGAATCGGCCGGGGACCGCCCGGTCCGGCGCGTCGAAGCCCCCGTAGGCGGAGCGGACCACGCGGCCGACCGTGTCGAGGTCGTCGAACGGAACGGGAATCGCGAGCTGCCACCGGCCCCCGAGCCGGCGCCGCACGACCGGCGAGACGATCGCGCCCAGCTCCGCGTGGATCACGTCCGTCACGGCGACCTGCCGTGCGCATGCCGCCAGACGGATGCGCGCGCGGCGCTCCATGAAGAGCAGGGCCGCGGTCACCAGCGCGATGGGAAACGCGAGCGCGGTGCCCAGAGCCACTCCTTCGTGCCATCCAACCATGTCCGTCTCCTCCGCCTTCTCTGACACCGCGGAGGCGCCGGCGTGAAACGGCGAGCGAGGCGCTAGACGGCGAGCGGGTGGAGATCCGGGCGGCAGCTCGTGCAGGGCACGAGCCCGAGAGATTCGGCGAGATCGCGGGACGCCATCAGGGTGACGCGCCCGATCGGCCGGCGCGCGATGTCGCCGCACGTGGGCAGGCAATACTCGCGCTGCTCGTTACGCTCGTAGTGATAGAGCGCCTGCCGCGTGACGTGGGCGTCGCGCGCGCCGACGGCGCGGACGCCCTCGACGGCGAGCAGATCGCGCTTGAGCTCGATCTTGTTGCCGGAGTAGCCGGTGAGCGCGCCGGAGCTCCCGATGATGCGGTGACACGGCACCACGATCGGCAGCGGATTCCAGCGGAGCGCCTGCGCGACCGCGCGTGTCGCCGCTGGCCTGCCGATCTCGGCGGCGATGCCGGCGTACGAGGTGACCGCGCCGTACGGGACGGCGGCGGTCGCGCGCAGCACCGCCCGGTGGAAATCGCTTCGCGCCAGTCGCAGGTCGAGCGCCCATTCCAGCCGCGTGCGATCACCGCGCAGGTATTCGAGGAGCTCGCGGAAGAGGGCCTCGATCTCGGCGCCATCCTCCTGCGGCTCGACGCCGCTCACGCGGGACAGCCGGGAGGCCGCGAGGTCGCTGCGCCCGCCCAGGTACTCCACGAGCGACACGCCATGCTCCGACCGCGCGATGAGGATGTGGCCGAGCGGCGAGGGGAAGATGCGATACGACACCAGGCGCGACCTCAGATCGGCGAGCCGCGACTCGAGGCCCTCGCGCGCGCGCGCCATGCTTTCGGCGACGGCCGGCACGCGGCGCAGGGCGCCCACCACGCCGTCGATCTCGCGGTAGCGATGGAACTCGCCGCGGCACGACGCGCACGAATCGATGTGGCGCTCGACCCGGCGCGCGGCCCCGGACTCGGCGTCGCCCGTCGCGGCGGCGACGAGGTCGGCTTCGATCTCCCGACAGCTCTGAGGTTTGCGCGTCATCGTGGTTGCTCCGTGGTGGTCGGCGAGAGCGCCTGACCGTCGAGACTCAGCCGGATCTTGCGCAGCGCCTGGAACACGTGGGCTCGCGCGCTCTCGGCCGAGCAGTCGAGGCTCTGCCCGATGGCCTCGTAGTCGAGCTCGTGGATTTTTCGCATGATGAATGCCTGCCGTTGCTTGAGCGGGAGCCGGCCGACCGTGCGCGTGACCAGAACCCTGGCCTCGCCGAACCTCGCTTCGTCCTCAGGCCCGTCGGGGTCGGCCTCGCGGCGCTCGAGCGAGGCGGCCTGGAGCGCCACGCGCCGGCGTTTCTCCGAGCGGAAGTGGTTGCGGGTGAGGTTCGTCGCGATCGCGAACAGCCACGCGCGCACGTTGGCCTCGGGGCCGAGCGTGCGGTACGCGCGATAGGCACGCAGGAACGTCTCCTGGGACAGGTCCTCGGCCTCGGTGGGCCGCGACGTCACGCGCCGGATGTAGCGATAAATCTCGGCGTGGTGCGCGCCGACGATGGTCTCGAACGGTTGGGCACCCATCATGCGTAAAGACACCGGAGCGGCCCCGATGTGAAACGGCCGGCCGGGCTCGCCACATGATAAGGTATCCCGCGCATGAGGACCTCCCGTGACTGAGACCGCCGACGTCGTCGTGGTGGGCGGCGGCGTCAACGGCGTGAGCATCGCGTACGCGCTGGCGGCGCGCGGCGTTCCCCGGGTGGTGCTCTGCGAGAAGGCGGCGCTGGCCAGCGGCGCCTCCGGCTTCTCGAGCGCGCTCGTTCGCATGCACTACACCAACGAATGGGACGCGCGCCTGGCGTTCGCCAGCTTTCCCGTCTTCCGGAACTGGACGGAGATCATGGGCGGGCCGTCCGTGTTCACCCACACCGGCTTCGTCAACGTCGTCGCCCCGCAGTATGCCGACGCGCTCCGCCGGAACGTCGACATGCTGCGCGCCATCGGCGTCGACACTCTCGCGCTCTCGCCGGGCGAGCTTCACGACCTCCAGCCCTTCGCGAACGTCGAGGACCTCGGCGCCGCCGCCTTCGAGCCGGCGAGCGGCTACGCCGATCCCGCCGCGACCGTCGAGGGCTTCCGGCGGCGGGCGCAGGATCTGGGCGCCCAGGTGCGCCAGTGGACGGGCGTCACGCGCATCCTGCGACGCGAGAGCCGAGTCCTCGGCGTCGAGACGGCCGCAGGCCGCATCGATGCCGGCGCCGTCGTGGTGGCCGCGGGCGCGTGGGCGCCGCGGCTCTGCCGCGAGATCGGTCTCGAGATTCCCGCGCGGGTCAAGGCGCTCGATACGGTGCAGGTGGAGCGACCGGCGGCGCTCGCCGATCCGCACATGGTCTTCATCGACAACGTGCAGGGGAGCTACTTCAGGCCCGAGAGCGGAATCCGCACGATCGTGGGCGTACCGTGCCAGGAGTGGGACCTCGATCCCGACGGACCCGCCGTGCTGGCGCCGGGTGCCGCGGCGGTCGGCGCTCAGATCCTGACGCACCGGATCCCGGCGCTGGAAGGCGCGACGCTCGCGCGGGGCTATCGCGCCTTCGATTGCTACAGCCGCGACCGCCACGCCATTCTCGGGCGGGTGGACGGTATCGACGGGCTCTATCTCGCCACGGCGTTCAGCGGCTCCGGATTCAAGATCGCGCCCGCGGTGGGCGTCTGCATGGCCGAGCTGATCCTCGATGGCCGGGCGAAGACGGTCGATATCGAACCGTTCAGCCTGCGGCGGTTCGCCGAGGGGCGCTCGCCGGAAGGCCCGTATCCGTACGCGGTGCGAAGAGACCATACCGAGCGACGTTGACTTGCCGGCGGCCGGCGTCTACTTTGGCCGGACCAGCCTGAGGAGCGAGGAGGGCGGAATGTTCAAGCACGTGGTCACGTCCGAGACCGAGCTGCGCGATCTCATGGGCACGCCCAGCGAGCGGGCCATCAAGAAGGAATCGGCCACGGTCGACGAGCCTGCCCGCGAGTTCATCCGGCATTCGCCCTTCCTCCTGCTGGCGACCTCCGATGCGAACGGGCGCTGCGACGTCTCCCCCAAGGGCGACGCGCCGGGCTTCGTGCGCGTGCTGGACGAGCGACATCTCGTGATTCCCGATCGTCCAGGCAACAAGCGGCTCGACGGGCTGCGCAATCTGCTCGCCAACCCGCACGTGGGCATGATCTTCCTGATCCCCGGTCGGGAGGAGACGCTTCGGGTGAACGGGCGCGCGTCGATCGTCCGTGACGAGGACATCCTCGAATCCGTCGCGGCGCGCGGCAAGCGCCCGCAGGTCGCCATCGCCGTCGAGGTCGAGGAGTGCTTCCTGCACTGCCCGAAGGCCTTCTTGCGTTCCCAGCTCTGGGAGCCCGCGGCGTGGCCCGATCGCTCCGTGCTCCCGTCGATGGCGTGCGTGCTCTACGAGAAGCTCCAGCCGGCGGGCAAGAGCCTCGAGGAGTACGTGCGCGAGAGCGCGGAGAACACCCAGAGGACGCTCTACTAGTCGGAACTCGCGAGCCGTGCTCGGTCTCAGTGCGGCCTCGGGGCGTACATGATGATGCCGACCCCGAGGATGCAGACGAGAGCCCCGATCAGATCATAGCGATCGGGCACGACACGATCGATCGCCCAGCCCCACAGGACCGACATCACGACGAAGACGCCGCCGTAGGCCGCGTAGACCCGCCCGAAGTGCGCCGTCTGATAGGTCGGGATCACGCCGTAGAGGACCAGTATCACCGCGCCGAGCACGCCGAGGAACCACGCGCGACCATCGCGCCACCACGACCACACGAGGTAGCCACCGCTGATCTCGGCGAGGCCGGCGAGAACGAACAGCGTGATCGACGAGGCGATGTGAGTCATGCCGGGCAGTATAGCCGTCGTTCTAGCGTGCGACGGCCACCGCGCGTGATGCGTCGCGGATCACCCGGGCAGCCGAGTGACCGAACATCGCCGCGACCAGCAAGCCGATCGCGATGTCCGGCCACGGCGAGCTCGTCAGCGCGACCGCGCCGGCGGCCGCCAGTACGCCCGCGTTGCCCGCGACGTCGTTCCGTGAGCAGACCCACGCCGACCGCATGTTGATGTCGTCGCCCCGGCGCCGCCAGAGCAGGATCAGACAGAACACGTTGGCGGCGAACGCCAGCAAGCCGACCGCGCCCATGACCTCGACGGTGGGCGCGAGCCCGTGGGCGATCTTCACGGCCACTTGCACGAGCACGCCGATCCCGAAGGCGGCCATGATCGCGCCCTTGAGCAGCGCGGCGCGGGCCTGCCAGAGCAGGCCGCGGCGGATGACGTACAGGCTGAAGCCGTACACGATGGCGTCGCCGAGCATGTCGACCGAGTCGGCGAACAACGCGGTCGAGTTGCCGAGGACGCCGGCGACGCTCTCGACGAGGAACATGGCGACGTTGATCCAGAGCACGACGTGCAGCACCCGCCGCTGTTCGCGGGGAATCTCGCGGACCTCGCAGCATTCGTCCACGGCTCCGAGCTTACGCGTCGGTCGCACCGAATTCCATGGAGTCGATGGTCAGCTAGGGATGGACATTGACGGCCGTCCCGGTTATTCATGATCGGCATGACGAGCGCGCGCTATCGCATCGGAATCGACGTCGGCGGCACCTTCACCGACCTGGTGGCTGTCGACGAGCAGGGCGCGCTCGTGCTGGCCAAATGCGCCTCGACGCCGCCTGACCCGTCTGAAGGGCTCGTCACCGGCCTCGGGCTCCTGGCGGCGGAGCTCGGCACCGACCTCCGCGAGCTGCTCGCGCAGACCGAGACGATCGTGCACGGCACGACGGTGGCGACCAACGCGCTCCTCGAGCGCAAGGGCGCGAAGGTCGGGCTCCTCACGACCGAGGGGCATCGCGACGTCATCGAGATGCGCGAGGGCCTGAAGGAGGATCGCTACAACCTCCGGATGGCGCCACCCATCCCGCTGGTGCCGCGCGCCCGACGCCTCGGAGTCCGCGAGCGGCTCTCCTTCGACGGGACCGTGTCGACTCCGCTGAGCCTCCGCTCGTTGGGGACGGCGATGTCGTCGCTCGCGAAGGCGCGCGTGGAGGCGGTGGCCGTCTGCTATCTGCACTCGTACCGGAACCCCCGCCACGAGAAGCAGACCGGGCGCGAGCTGGCGCGGCGTCTTCCGGGCGTGTACGTGTCGCTCTCGGCCGAGGTCTTGCCGCAGATCAAGGAGTACGAGCGGGTCTGGACGACTGTCGTGAACGCCTACGTGGGCCCGGCGCTCGCGAGCTATCTGGAGCGCCTCGCGGCCCGCCTCACGAGCCACGGTTATCGCGGCGACGTGCTGATCATGCAATCGCACGGCGGGGTGGCGCCGGTGCGCGAGTCGACGCGGCTGGCGGCGGGCGCCGTGCTGTCGGGGCCGGCGGGCGGCGTCGCGGCCGGACGCTACAGCGCGCGTCTGCTGAGTGAGGCGAACCTGATCACGTTCGACATGGGCGGCACGTCGACCGACATCGCGCTCCTGCAGGGCGGCGAGCCCCAGCTCACGGGCGAGAAGACTGTCGGCGTCGCGAAGGTCGCGCTCCCGGCGATCGACATCCACACGCTGGGCGCCGGGGGCGGATCGGTCGCCTGGGTGGATGCGGGCCGCATCCTGCACGTAGGACCCGAAAGCGCGGGCGCCGAGCCGGGCCCGGCGTGCTACGGAAAGGGCGGCGTTCGAGCGACGGTGACCGACGCCAACCTGGTGCTCGGTTTTCTCGATCCCGGTAATTTCCTCGGCGGCCGCATCCGTCTCGACGCGGGCGCGGCGCGCGCCGCCGTCGAGCAGGTCGCGAGGGAGCTCGGCACGACGGCGCTCCGCGCGGCGGACGGCATCACCCGCGTCGTCAACACCAACATGGCCGAAGGGATCAAGATCGTCTCGGTGCGCCGTGGCGTCGACCCGCGCCAGTTCGCGCTCGTCGCCTTCGGCGGCGCGGCGGGGCTACACATCACTGAGGTGGCGCGGCTCCTCGAGATCCGGCGCGTCGTCGTGCCGTCGGTCGCGGCGGTGCTGTCGGCCTGGGGCATGCTGGCGACCGACCTGCGCTACGAGCTCGTGCGCTCACACGTGAGCGAGGTGGGCCGGATGACGGCGGCGGGTCTGCGGCGGCTGTTCGCCGCGCTCGAGCGCGACGGCCGCAAGCGCCTCGCCCGCTTCGACGGGCCCATCAGCGTCCGCCGGGGTCTCGACATGCGCTACGGGGAGCAGATCTTCGAGATCCAGGTGGACCTCGACGGCGTCGATCTCGACGCCCCCAACCTGCTCGAGCAGGTGGCCGAGCGCTTCCACCGCCGGCACGAAGAGCTCTATGCCTACAGCGCGCCGGGGCAGGAAGTCGTGATCGTGAACGCGCGCGTCGCCGTCGTCGGCGCCCTCCCGGTGCTGCCGGCCGGCGCGGGCGCCTCCGAGCGCGGCGCGCCGACGCCGGCCGCGCGCCGTCGTGTCTGGCTCGGCGACTGGGTCGAGGTCGCGGTGCACCGGATGGAGGCGCTGGCGAGCGGGCAGGAGGTCAAGGGCCCGGCGATCTTCGAGTCCGCCACCACCACGGTGCTGGTCCGCGAGGGCGAGCGGGTCACCGTCACCCCGAACGGCTGGCTCGACATCCGCCTCGGCTGAGCGCGTGCGGGGGGACTTGCGCCACAACGTGGCGGCGCTCGGCGCCGACTACGCGCTGTTCGTCGTCGGGCTCGCGTTCGCGTCGCAGTCCACCATCCTGCCGGCGTTCGCGGCCCATCTGGGCGCGCCCAACGTCGTCATCGGCGCGATCCCCGCGGTCATGACGCTCGGCTGGTTCCTGCCGTCTCTGTTCGCGGCCGGCTACACCGAGTCGCTCGCGCGGAAACTGCCGTTCATCGTGCGCTACACGATCTGGGAGCGGGTCCCGTTCATCGTGCTGTCGCTCGCCGCGTTCTTTCTCGCCGACCGCGCCCCGGCCGCGGCGCTCGGCCTGATGCTCCTGATGCTGCTGGTCGTCACCGGCGTGGGCGGCGTGCTCATGCCGGCGTGGATGGACGTGATCGGGCGGGCGATCCCGGTCACGCTGCGAGGGCGCTTCTTCGCGTTCGCGAACCTCGCGGCGAGCGTGGGCGGCCTCGGCGGAAGCGTCGCGACGGCGAGCATCCTGGCCGCGGTGCCCGCGCCGGCCAGCTACGGCGTGTGCTTCGCCTGCACGACCGTGTTCCTGGCGCTCTCGTACTTCGCGCTGGTCGCCGTCCGCGAGCCGGCCACGACGGAGTCGGCGCCCGTCACGCGGCTGTCGGAGTATCTTTCGCGTATCCCCGGGCTCCTCGGGCGCGATCCGAACCTCACCTGGTTCCTCACCGCGCGGGCGTTCGGGATGGTCGGCTCGATCGGGAGCGCGTTCTACACGGTGTACGCGCTCGGCGCCTGGGATGCGCCCGCGGCGCAGGCGGGCGTGTTCACCACGCTCCTCTTCGTGGGCCAGATGGCGGGGAACGCGGTGCTCGGCTGGCTCGCCGACCGCCGGGGCCACCGGCTGGTGATCATCCTCGGCCTCGGCGCGACGCTGGCCGGCAACCTGATCGCGATCGGCGCGACGAGCCTCGGCGTGTTCGGGCTGGCGTTCGTGATGCTCGGCTTCCAGATCGCCGCCATGAACGTCTCGAATCTCAACGTGATGCTGGAGTTCGCGCCGGGTCCGGCGGCGCAGCCGACCTATATCGGCCTGGGAACGACGCTCCTGGCGCCGGTCGCCTTCGGCGCGCCGATCGCGGCGGGCCTCCTGGCGGATGTGCGGGGCTTCGTCGCGGTCTTCGCGGTGGCGGCGGTGGGGGCTTCGGTCGCGCTCGCGCTCCTGCTCACACGCGTGCGCGACCCGCGCGCGGCGGCCGTCACCCCGCGCGTGGCCTGAGCATCACTTCTTCCGCTTCACGCGCTCGATGGGCGGCTCGTCCACGACCGGCTCGGCGTTTCTGAGCTCGAGCGCGATCGTGTCGCCCGGCTCGACCAGCAGATCGACCTCGGCCACCCGCTTCGTGTAGGTGGCGAGGATCACGCCGCTCTCGGTCTGGATCTTCAGCAGCAGGCGGTTCGGCTCGCGCTGCTTGCCCACGACCTGTCCCTCGACGACGCGCGCGCGAATACGAAGCTGCGGGGGCAGGTACGGGTCGACCATCGGCGGCAGGTACACGGTTCCGGCGACGCCGAGCCCGGCGCCGACGAGCAACGTCACGATCAGGAGCGTCCATCCGCGCATCGGGCGATCAGGTCAGCGCAACGTAATCGTACTCGCCGAGGCCCTGCAGCACCAAGAACACCGCGGAGGCGTCGCCGCCGTTGGTGACGAGATGCGGCCGGCGGGCGCGGACCGTGTAGGTCTCGCCGGGCTCCAGCCGGATTTCCTCCTTCGGCTCGCGCAGGAACAGACGCAAGCGGCCCTGGAGCACGTAAAAGGTGTCCTGCACGTTGTTGTGATAGTGCCAGGGCACCTGCTGGCGGGGGCCGATCTGCAGCTCCGAGATTCTGAAGCCCGGACGCTCGGCGTGTCGCGCGCGGCGCTCGACCTCGTAGAGATGGCTCGAGTCCTTGACCGCCTCCATGGGCAACTCCTCCTTCTCGTCGGCGATGGTACCATCGCGGTACCACCCGCTGTCTTTCAGACCGAGTAGTTACAAGTCAGATTCGGGAAGTGGGCGCGAAGAGGCGCGTCCTGGTGCCTGCCTTCAAGCCACCTGACCGTCTTTATCGCCGCAGGAATGTCGCTAGAAAGTGGATAGCGAGTGTATGGCAGAGGCGATCCCGCTGCGTGGATACGTCAGATTCCCGGCGTCGAAGAGGTCGCAGAGGCGATCAAGGCTGCGATGACACAAGCAGACCCGCGGAGGTCGGCTGCCGCGTCAGTTTTGTACGCGCGTCTGGTGCCGAGCGGACGCAAGGCGGTCTGAGCACGCGGCGTCGACGACGTCATCAACGCCGTGGCCGGTGCCTGCCGCCCAGCTTTCAGCCCGAGACTACCGGGACACGCTACTTCGAGCGACGAAGGATGACTTCCCCCAACGTGGTCATGCCGGTCATCGTATCGCCCTTGACCTCGAGCTGAGAGAACGTCGCGGTCGCGAGCGAGAGCTTCAGGAGCTCGCCCTGGAGGGCGCCCGTGACCGGGCCCGAGAGGTCCGGGCGCGCGGCGACGGTGATATTGCCCGTGACGTTGGTTCCAGTCTGGGCCAGCGTCAGGTCGACGGGTACCCCGGCTGAGCCTTGGCCGGCGTATCCCGACCACGTGCCGACGACGTTGGCGGTCGGAGCGTTCGCCATCGCCTTCTCTTCTTTGACGGCGGCGCACCCGACCGTGGCGAGGCAGACCAGCACGAGAAGCCCAACCGTGGTTGCTCTGATCATGGTTTCCTCCATTGTGGGGGTGGCCGGAGCTGTCGAGGGGAATCCTCTGACCCGTCTTGTCCGCTACGGCTCCGTCCGGGGCAATGGGACCTTTGGCCTATGCAAGGGCGCAGGGGGTGTACCGCCTTTTGGTGCTTGCCGACGCCCGCCTCCAGGCCGAATCCCGCCTAGCCTGCAGGTCCCAGCGGTTTGCCCCGCTCAATTCCTTGCGCTAGCGGCTCCCTAAGCCCCGATCGGAAGGCCACCATGCGCACCAGCGCAGTCCCGTTCGTTCCGCTGTCCGCTCAGCTCTCGTAACGATCCAGACCCTCGACGGCCGCCTCGTGGCGCTCCGGTTGAACCTGCCCGTAGGTGTCGGCCGCGCGCGTCTCGCGCTGTTTTGGCCTATTCCGCGCAGACGCGCCTGCGAAGACTTGAATAGTTCAGAAGGCCAGGACTACCATCGCGACACCGTCATTCCCGGAGGATCGCCATGGCCGAAGATCTGC
>DASRIY010000362.1:0-3039 GCA_035649755.1 Candidatus Methylomirabilota bacterium | reverse complement strand
GCGCGCGTTCGCGCGCGCCGCCCACGTCGTGACGTTCGAGACGTGGGTGCATCGGGTGACCGGTGTGCCGATGGAGCCGCGCGCGGCGGTCGGCGTGTGGGACGCGGCGAGCGGCCGCTACACCATCCATGCCGGGGCGGGCGGCCTTGGGCGGACCCAGACCGGCGTGGCCGGAGCGCTCGGCGTTCCCGAGAGCGCGGTGCGCGTGACGGCCCGCGAGGTCGGCGGCAACTTCGGCACTCGCACTAGCTGCTACGTCGAGTTCGCGCTGGTCGCATGGGCCGCGCGGCGGCTCGGGCGGCCGGTGAAGTGGACGGGCGAGCGGCGCGAGGCGTTCATGGCCGACTACGGCGGCCGCGACCTCGCCGTCCGCGCCGAGCTGGCGCTCGACGCCGACGGGACGTTTCTTGGCTTTCGCAGCGACAACACCAGCAACGTCGGTGCCCACGCCGTCTCGTTCCACCCGCTCAACAAGGGCATGGCGATCTCGACCACGGTCTACCACGTGCCGGCGGTGTCGATTCACGGTCGCGCCGTCGTCACCAACACGTCGCCGACCACGCCCTACCGGAGCGCCGGACGCCCGGAGGTCATGTTCGTCATGGAGCGGCTCATCGACCTGGCGGCGCGCCGCCACGGGTTCGACCGCGTCGAGCTGCGGCGGCGCAACCTGGTGCCGTCGAGTGCGATGCCGTACCGCAACGGCTTCGGGACGGTCTACGACAGCGGCGACTACCGGGCTGCCCTCGATCGCGCGGTCGATCTGGCGGACTGGGCCGGATTCGAGCGCCGCCGCGCCGAGGCTCGCCGCCGTGGGCGCTATCGCGGGATCGGCGTCGCGAACTATCTCGAGCTCAACACCGGCTTCCCGCGCGAGCGCGCCCACATCACGGTGCGCCCCGAGGGATGGGTCGAGCTCGTGCTGGGCACGCTCTCGTCGGGGCAAGGGCACTCGACCAGCTTCGCTCAGCTTCTGGTCGAGTGGCTGGGTGTCGATCACGCCTCCGTGCGCCTGATCACGGGCGACACCGATGTCACCGTCGTCGGCGGCGGCGCACACTCGGCGCGGGCGCTCCGGCTGGCGGCCGTCGTGATGGCCAAAGCGTCTGATCAGATCGTCGAGAAGGGCACACGGATCGCCGCCTGGATGCTGGAGGCCGCGCCGGAGGACATCGACTTCGCGGGGCGGCGGTTCACGGTGAAGGGTACCGATCGCTCGGTCGATCTGTTCCGGGTGGCGGCCGCGGCGGCGCGCGGCGACGCGCCGCCGGACTGCCGCGGCCCGCTCGACGGCCTGAGCGACGAGACCATGCCTCAGCCCTCGTTCCCGTACGGCACTGCGGTCTGCGAAGTGGAAATCGATCCCGAGACCGGCGTGGTCGAGCTGGCGCGATACACGACCGTGGACGATTGTGGCCGCGCCGTGAACCCCATGATCCTCCACGGCCAGACCCACGGCGGAATCGCGCAGGGCGTCGGACAGGCGCTGTGGGAATGGTGCGCCTACGACGCCGAGACGGGACAGCTTCTGTCCTCGACCATGATGGACTACGCGATGCCGCGCGCCGACATGCTGCCGCCGTTCACGACGGAGATCAGCGAGGTCCCCTCGACGGCCCACCCGCTCGGGCTGCGCGGCGGCGGCGAGGGCGGGACGACCCCGGCGCTCGGAGCGGTGGTGAACGCCATCGCCGACGCGCTGGGAGAGCTCGGGGTCGAGCACATCGAGATGCCGGCGACCTCCGAGCGAGTCTGGCAGGCGATCCACTCGGCGCGGTCGTCGACGAAGCGATAGAGCCCGCGCCTACTCCTCGAGCAGCACGCAGTGCCGCGGCTCGGCGCTGACGAACACCTCGTCGCCCTCGGCCATCCCTTCGGCCGCCGCCGCGCGCACGATGAGCGTCCGGCCGTCCCAGTCCACGTGGTACTGCGTCAGGTCACCCTGGAAGACTCGCCGCCGGATGCGGGCCGGCCACGCGTTCACGGCCGCCGCCGGGCGGGCGCGCTCCAGACGCAGGTGCACGGTACGAACCGCGACGAGGGCTTCGGCGCCGGCGCGCCGATCGAGCGCGACGCCGTGGACCAGCGCCCCGCCCGGCGTTTCCAGGACGACGGCCCCCTCGCGCTCGAGATCGGAGCGGCGGCGGCCCCGGATGAGGTTGGCGGAGCCGACGAAGTCGGCGACGAAGGTATTGCGCGGCCGGTCGTAGATCTCCGACGGCGAGCCCACCTGTTCGATGATCCCGTCGCGCATGACGACGATCCGGTCCGAGATGGCGAGCGCCTCCTCGAGGTCGTGGGTGACGTAGACCGAGGTGATGTCGAGACGGCGCTGGAGCTCCTTCAGCTCGACGCGCATCTCGGCTCGCAGCTTGGCGTCGAGGTTCGACAGCGGCTCGTCGAAGAGCAGGACCGACGGGGAGAAGACGAACGCCCGGGCCAGGGCGACGCGCTGCTGCTGGCCGCCGGAGAGCTTCGACGCGCTCCGCGTCCCCAGCTCGGCGAGCTGGACCAGGTCGAGCGCCTCGCGTACGCGGGTGGCCACCTCGGCCTCCGGGCGCTTGCGCACGCGCAGGCCGTAGGCCACGTTGTCGAACACGCTCATGTGCGGCCAGATCGCGTACGACTGGAAGACCATCGACAGGCCCCGCCGCTCGGCCGGGACGTTCACGGACGGTGACGACCCGAAGACCACCTCGCCGCCGATCCGGATCTCGCCCGACGCCGGCTTCTCGAGGCCGGCGATGGCCCGGAGGGTCGTCGTCTTGCCGCAGCCCGAGGGACCCAGCAGGGTGACGTGCTCCCCGGCGCTGACCGAGAAGGTGACGCCGCGAACCGCCACGACCCCGCCGTAGCGCACGATCAGGTCGCGCACCTCGATCGACGCGCGGCTCATCGTCACTCGCCCCCGTGCTGGACCGCGCGCCGCGCGACCGCGAACAGGACGATCAGCGCCGCCACCACCGCCACGGTTTGCAGAAGCGCCATCGCCGCGGTGACCTCGGTGCTGGACGAGAACCACGCCTCGACGATGGCCGG
>DASRIY010000361.1:0-7053 GCA_035649755.1 Candidatus Methylomirabilota bacterium | reverse complement strand
CTCTCGGCTAGCCGATCACTCGCTGGGCCCGCACCAGAATGGACTGAGGAAGCGCCAGGCCCATGGCGCGGGCGGTCTTCGCGTTGATGACGAGCTCGAAGGATTTCGGCTGCTCGATCGGAAGATCGGCCGGTTTCGCGGAATTCGGCTGGGCGCCGCCTGGGATCCGAACGACTCCGTGCCCAGCCACCGGACCAAGCCGGGGCCCGGCCTGCTCCTGCGCGACGACTTCCGCAAGGGCTTCGCCCATCTGGCGCCGCGCAAGCTCACCTTCGAGGCGTGGCTCTACCATCATCAGATCCCGGACGTCACCTCGCTGGCGCGCGCGTTTCCGGCCACGACGATCATCCTGAACCACTTCGGCGGGCCGCTCGGCATCGGTCCGTACGCGGGCCGCGCGAAGGACATCTACGCTGAGTGGCGCAAGTCGATCAGCGAGCTGGCCACCTGCCCGAACGTCGTCGCCAAGCTCGGCGGCATCAACATGGAGATCAACGGGTTCGGCTGGCACGAGCGCTCTCGCCCGCCTGGAAGCCAGGAGCTCTGCGACGCCACGCGCCACTACTACGAGTTCACCATCGAGCACTTCGGCGTCGATCGGTGCATGTTCGAGTCGAACTTTCCGGTGGACAAGGCGAGCTGCAGCTACACCGTGCTCTGGAATTCCTTCAAGCGCCTGACGAAGGGCAGCTCGGCGGCGGAGCGGGCCAAGCTCTTCCACGACACGGCCGCCCGCGTCTATCGACTCTAGCGGCCGGAGCAGACACTCTCGGCTAGCCGATCACTCGCTGGGCCCGCACCAGAATGGACTGAGGAAGCGCCAGGCCCATGGCGCGGGCGGTCTTCGCGTTGATGACGAGCTCGAAGGATTTCGGCTGCTCGATCGGAAGATCGGCCGGTTTCACACCCCTGAGGATCTTCGCGATGTAAGGCGCCGCGCTCGCGAACGTCGCATCGAGGTTCGCGCCATACGCGATCAGTCCTCCCGCGTCCGCAAATTCCGGCAGCGGGAACATCGTCGGAATACGCTGTCGCTTCGCGGCCTCCACCAGCTTCGCGCGGTCGCGAAAGAAGACCGGTCCGATCGTGACGAGCACGGCTCCCGAGCGCTCCTTCGTCGCGCGGGCGAACGCCTCCGCGTAGTCGTACGGCAGGGTGCGGAACTCGATCGGCTGGAGCTGGAGACCGAAGGCACGTGCGGCGCTTTCCGCCGTCTTCAGCTGGTCGGCGGTGAACGGATCCGAGAGAATCGCCACCCGCCGCGCCTGCGGGGCAATCTCCCTGAGCAGCTCCATGCGCTTGGCCGTCAGCTCGATCTGCTGCACGAACACGCCGGTGATGTTCCCGCCGGGCCGACTGAGGCTCGACACGATCCCGGTTGCGAGGGGATCATAATCGACCGCGATCATCACGACCGGGACAGCACTCGTTGCGCGACGTGCCGCCTCCAGCGAAGGAAGGGTGCCACCCGCCACGATGACGTCGACGTTCGCGCGGACCAGGTCGAGAGCCAGGTCTGGTAGTCGCTCGATCTTCCCTTCCGCCATCCGAAATTCGATCCGCACGTTTTGGCCATCGACGAGGCCGAGGTCCCGCAGAGCCTGCTCGAGCGCCGGATAGGGCGCAGCCGTGCGGAGCTGTCCGGTCGCGAGGATACCGATGGCCGGAAGGCGCGGCACGGACTGCGCCCAGGCTGCGCTGGGCCCGGTCCGGCTTCCCAGGAGCACAGTGACGACGAAGGTGCGGCGATCCATCACCTGAGCAACGCTCCCCCGAGCGGTCCGACCCACATCGCCGGGTGGGCAGGGTCGCCTCGAACGCCACGCGAGGCTTTCGAGGTCCCGGTCACGCTGGCGGCGCGACCGAGACGCCCTGGACGCCGTTGCGCGCGATCGCCTCGGCCACCAGGCCCGACGCCTTGACGTCCTCGACGAAGCCACGCAGGAACTGCGCGGCCGCCTCGCGAGCCTTCGCGGTGCCGACCGCCTGCTGGACGGCGGTGAACTGGCCGTCGAGCACGCGCGCGCCCGGCAGCTTCTGGACTTCGGTCAGGAGCCCCGGCCGCAGCCCCGCCAGCGCCTCAAGCTTGTCGTTGACGAACGCCTGGACCGCGCCCTCTCCGGTCTTGGTGAGCACGAGCTTCGCGCGCTTCACGGTGCGGACCAGATAGAGCCCGTAGGCGCTCTGCTCGGTCACGGCGATGCGGACGCCTTCCCGATCGACCTCGTCGACCGAGCCGATCGGCGAGCCCGCCGGCACGATGTAGGTCGACGGAATCTCGAGGTAGGCAGCCGTGAACGCGATCTCGGCGGCGCGCTGCGGCTCGGCGCCGAGGAAGGCGACGTCCCACACGCCGGTCCGGACGGAGTCGCCGAGCTTTCCGGCACTCTCGAACTTGATGAACTCCACCGGCACGCCGACCCGCCGGGCGAGCTCTCGTCCGAGATCGGATGCGACGCCGCGCGGCTCGGTCGCCGACGAGCCGGGCGTGACGAGCAGGAAGTTGCCGTGGTTGAGACCGATCCGGAGCTTGCCGGTCGGAGCCAGCTCGGACCGCACTGCCGGAGTGATTTCAGTAGCCATGGCGCCGGACGTTAGCACGAACCGGGCGCTCCCGCTATGCCGAGCCGGCGCATGCGGGTATGCTTCCCCCACGAGGAGCCACCCATGACCGACACGAGTCGTCCGCCCAGACCGACCACGCTCGAGATCGACCTCGACGCCGCCGCGGGCAACGTGCGCGCCGTGCGCCAGCTCGTGGGCCCGGAGCGGAAGATCTTCGCCGTGATCAAGGCCGACGGCTACGGCCACGGCGCCGCGGAGATGGGGCGCGTGTTCGCCGCGAACGGCGCCGACGCGCTGGGCGTCGCGGATCTGGCGGAAGGCATCCGCCTGCGCCGGCGCGGGCTCACCTGCCCGATCCTCGTCTACCCCAACTCGCTTCCGGAAGCTGCTCCGAGCGCTCTCGCGCACGGGCTCATTCCGACGCTCGTCGATCTCGAGGGCGCGCGGGCGTACGCCGACGCGGCCGCCGGGCCATGCGACGTGTTCGTCAAGATCGACGTCGGGCTCGAGCGGCTCGGCGTGCCGGCGGAGCAGGCGGTGAAGGTCATCACGGCCATGCTGGAGCTGCCCCACCTGCGGCTGGCCGGAATCTGCGCGCATCCCCACGCGCCGGTCGGCGCCGATCCCGCCTACGCCGAGTGGCAGCTCGGGCGCTTCACCGCCGTGATCGACGAGCTGGCGGCACGCGGCGTACGGGTTCCCACCCGACTGCTCGCCGCCTCGCCCTTCGTTCTCAGATTCCCCCAGACGTACCTCAATGCCGTCGATCCGGGTCGGATGCTCTACGGCATCACGTTCCCCGGCGAGACCTCGCCCGTCCCGCTCCGGCCCACGCTCCGCGCGCTCACGACGCGCGTCATCGCGCTCAAGGAGCTGACCCCGCGCGAGCGCTTCGCCGAGCTGGCGCCGTTTCCGGTGAAAGCGCTCATGCGGCTCGGCGTCATCCCGATCGGCTCGGCGGATGGGCTCAGCTGGCTCCACGCCGGCCGCGTGCTCGTGCGCGGGCGAGCCGTTCCGATCGTCTCCGGCCCGTCGCTCGAGCACACGCGGATCGATCTGACCGAGGTGCCGGACGCGCGCGTTGGCGACGAGGTCGTGATCATCGGCCGCCAGGGCGGCGCGGAGATCACTCCGGCCGAGGTCGCCAAGCAGCACGGTCTCGG
Organism: Candidatus Methylomirabilota bacterium; assembly: GCA_035649755.1. Classification (GTDB taxonomy): domain Bacteria; phylum Methylomirabilota; class Methylomirabilia; order Rokubacteriales; family CSP1-6; genus AR31. The sequence goes on along the minus strand of DASRIY010000361.1, from coordinate 3,325 downwards.
GCCGCATCACGTGGCCACAACGGTCGGGCCGCGCGTCGCTCGCGTCTATCTATCGGGCGGCGTGCCCGTGAAGACCGACTGAAGTGCGCGCTGCAGGCCGTCGCGGGGCTGGGGCCCCGCCGGCCGAGGCGCGCTTATAGATAAGTCAGCACGCGTCAGACGCCGGCGAATGGCGCCGCGAGATCGCGTGGTTGACTCCGGGGTCTGCTCGCACTACGGTTAGCGCCGGCGGATGCCGGGGCGCGGGGAGGCGCAGCGGGCGCCCCGCTCGGCATCGGTCGCGTCCGGTCCTCGAGGGGAGCGCTCAGTGCAGCTCAAGACGCTCAACGGGGATGTTGCGAAAGCTGTCGGCCGCGGCGACGGGCAGGCCCGCGCGCTGTCGGATCTGCTGGTGCGCGACACGCCGGTCGCCTACGCCTTCATCGCCCCGGCGTTCTTCCTGCTGCTGTTCCTGGTCGCCTACCCGTTCGTCCTGTCGGTCTGGCTGAGCCTGAGTGACGCCCGCGTCGGCGAGACCGGCGCCTTCGTCGGGCTCGAGAACTTCCAGCGGCTCCTCACCAGCTCGATCTTCCTGCAGACGCTGCAGAACTCCATCATCTTCACGGCAGCGGCCCTGGGCGCCAAGACTGTCTTCGGGATGGCGCTGGCGCTCCTGCTCTTTCGTATCGGACGGTTCAAGCGTCTGATTCGCGGCGCAGTGCTGCTGCCGTTCATCGTGCCGACGGCTCTGAGCACGCTGGTGTGGTGGTGGATGTTCGAGCCCCTGTACAGCGTCGTGAACTGGACCCTCAAGAGCCTGCACATCGTGAGCCGGGACATCCCGTGGCTGCCGGACCCGTACCTGGCGATGTTCACCGTGGTCCTGGTCAACACCTGGCGCGGCCTGCCGTTCTTCGCAATCACCATCCTGGCCGGGCTCGTGGCGATTCCCCGGGAGCTCTACGAGGCGGCCGAATCGGACGGAGCCGGCCCGGTCAGCCGCTTCTGGCACATCACTGTTCCCCTCCTGAAGCCCGTGCTGGGCGTGGTGATCCTGTTCTCCGCGATTTTCACGCTGGCCGACTTCAACATCGTGTACGTCCTGACCAAGGGCGGCCCGATGAACATGACGCACCTCTTCGCCACGTACTCGTTCGCGCTCGGCCTGCAGGGTGGCCAGATCTCGCAGGGCGCGGCCGTCTCGCTGTTCCTGTTTCCGATCCTCCTGATCGTGGTCTTCACACAGCTCCGGATGGTCCGGCGGGCGACGACCTATGAATAGCGCGGCACGCTGGGCCCGGCGCATCCGGCCCGTGTTCACCCTGTACGTGCCGGTCACGCCGTTCGTGCTCTTCGCGCTGTTCCCCCTCTACTTCATGCTGGTGACGTCCTTCAAGAAGAACGCCGAGCTCTACGACGTCAACGCGGTGCCCTTCCTGATCGGACGCGGCGTCACGTTCGGCCACTACGAGCTGCTCTCGAAGGACACCCTCTTCTGGAGCTGGTTCCTGAACAGTCTGATCGTCAGCCTGGCCGCGACCGTCATCTCCGTGGTGCTCGGCGTGCTCGCCGCGTACCCGCTGGCGCGCCTGAAGTTCCCGGGAGCGAATTCCTTCGGCGTGGCCATCTTCGTCACGTACCTGGTGCCGCCGTCGCTCCTGTTCTTGCCGCTCAGCACGGTGGTCGCCCGGCTGGGTCTCTCGGACAGTCTCTGGGCGCTCGTCGTCACGTACCCGACGTTCCTCGTCCCCTTCTGCACCTGGCTCCTCATGGGCTACTTCCGCACAGTGCCGAAGGAGATCGAGGAGTGCGCGATGCTCGACGGCTGCAACCGGCTCCAGACGCTGGTGCGGATCCTGCTACCGGTCGCGGTGCCCGGCGTCATCTGCGCCGCGCTCTTCGCCTTCACGCTGTCGTGGAACGAGTTCCTGTACGCACTGGTCTTCGTCTCGCCGGCCGAGCTGAAGACCATGACCGTGGGCGTCTTCTCCGAGTTGATTCGCGGCGACATCTACTACTGGGGCGGGCTGATGGCGGGAGCATGCATCGGCTCGCTCCCGATCGTGGTCGCGTACGTCTTCTTCCTGGACTACTACGTCTCGGGCCTGACGGCGGGCGCCGTCAAGTAACCACCCAGAGGAGGCCGAATCATGACGAGACTCAGTGCTCCGACCGTCCTCGATTCGCGTCGCGTGAGCCGGCGTCGCTTCCTCGGCACGACCGGCGCCGGCCTCGCCGGTGTCCTGGCCTCGGGAAAGGCTCCGGCAATCGCGCAGACCCGTGAGCTGACATTTCTCTCCATCGCGAGCTTCGTTCCAGAGACGGACAAGGAGCTGAAGCGGCAGCTCGACGAGTGGGGCGCGAAGAACAAGGTGAAGGTGCGGCTCGACATCATCGCCCACCTGCAGCTACAGACCAAGAAGGCCGCCGAGGTCCAGGCGCGCTCCGGTCATGATCTCACCGCGCTGGGCCCCGGGCTCGGCGACGCCGATCTCTATTACGACTATCTGGCGGATCTGAACGACGTCGCGGCCGACGTCGCGCCCAAGAGCGGCGGCTGGCTCAACCCCAACGACTACCTGATCCGTGGCAAGTGGAAGCTCCTCCCCTGGTGGCAGCCGCCGTTCCCCATGGCGGTGCGCACCGACCTGCTCGAGCAGCTCAACGAGAAGAATCCGGACACGTGGGAAGACTGGCTGCGGATCGGCAAGAAGGGTAAAGCCATCGGGCACCCCTTCGGCACGGCCATGGGTCACAGCGGCGATGCCAACGTCACCCTGCTCTCGATCCTGTGGTCGTACGGCGGCTCCTATGTGGGCAAGGACGGCAGGACGATTACCATCAACTCGAAGGAGACGCGTCAGGCGATGGATTTCGTCAAGCGTCTCTACACCGAGGCCATGGATCCGGAGGTGCTGGCCTGGGACGACGCCAGCAACAACCGCTGCCTCAACGCCGGCAAGTGCATCGCGATCCACAACCCGATCAGCGCCTACGAGTCGGCCAAGAAGGACAAGGTCCTGGTGCCGGGAACGCAGCGCGAGATCGCGGAGGTCGTCGACCACATCAACACGCCGCGCGGGCCGGCGGACCGCAAGGCGACGACCGGCTTCTGGTGTGTGGGGATCTGGAACTTCTCGAAGAACCAGGATCTGGCCAAGGACTTCCTGCGGTATCACTTCCAGCCCGACAACCAGAACAAATGGGTGGACGCCGGGCACGGCTTCAACATGCCGTTCCTGACGAATCTGACGAAGCACGCCGTCTACAAGAGCGACAAGCAGTACCGGTTCATTCCGGAGGTCGCGAAGGTGACGGTCCCGCCCTCCTGGCCAGGCCCGACGAC